>CAZODJ010000028.1:14272-22795 GCA_964578555.1 uncultured Candidatus Kuenenia sp. | reverse complement strand
TGCTCGATGATGCTTTCAAGCGGCACCACGTTGCCCTTGTTGCAGCCTGGGCAGGCCTCTGCCGCCTCTGCCCAGGCCTCCGGCGATCGCAGGTTCGAATCCCAGAAGGGCCACGTCTTGCATTGCCGCGGCCGATCCTCATACGCCGTGCACTTCCGAGTCGTCTCGTCGAGAAGCACGCAATCACCATTGCGACGTTCCTTGAGCGACCGCCGGACGCCGACACGCTTGACGTAGGTCGCCTCGAAGTCGGCCGGCGTCATGCCCACCTGCGCCGCCATGCCGTCGATCTCGGCCTGGTTCACCCACACGTATCCCTCTGCCCCAGAGCAGCAGTCACCGCACTGCGTGCACTGAAACCGGAGTCCTCCGGCATACCAGACATCCTTGGGAATTCCGGCCATACTCTTCCTTTCTGCAAAGTTCTCGCCCAATCTACCCGCTATGGTCCCGGATGTGGATCCCCGCTGGATCATCCATCATGACTCCCGGCTGATCGTCCTCGACAAGCCGTCGGGCCTGCTCGCCGTGCCGGGCCGTGGACCGCACCTGCAGGATTGCCTCGCCAGTCGTGTGCAGGCGACCTTTCCAACGGCCGTCGTCGTTCACCGCCTCGACCGCGACACCTCTGGCCTGATGCTCATGGCACTCGACGCCGATGCCCAGCGACACCTCAGCCGACAGTTCGAGATGCGTGTGGTGCGGAAGCGCTACGAGTGCCTCGTAAGCGGCCTCCCGGAAGCCGACGAGGGGCTGATCAATCTCCCGATCGCCCGCGATCCCGCGCGGCCCCCGCGGTATCGCATCGATCCCGACGCTGGCCGTCCCTCCCAAACTCGCTGGCGGCTGCTGACTCGCTTCACCGACCGATCTCGCATCGAAGTCGAACCGATCACCGGCCGCTCCCACCAGATCCGCTTGCATCTGGCGACAGTCGCGCATCCGATCCTGGGCGACCCACTCTACGCCGACGCGGCCAGCCTTGCCGCCGCCCCCCGGCTGTGCCTCCATGCCACCGATCTCTCCGTCCATCATCCCGACGACGACCGACTCATCGCCTGGCATTCCTCCTGCCCGTTTTGACCCCGCGTATCGACGTCATCAAGCAGTTCACGTTCGGCGGAGCCACCGCGAGTCAGCCCGCCGGCTCGCGCCGGCTACTCACGGAGGCTGGATGCGCTCTCGCCACTGACGAGCAACGCCACTGTATCGACGACGGCGTCGACGTCGTCGGCCGCATTGAAAGGCCCGAAGCTCACCCGCACCGTACCCCCCGCCGCCGTGCCAAGATGCTGGTGCACCCGGGCCGCGCAGTGAAATCCGCTCCGGGCCTGCACGCCGGCAGCCTGCTCGAGCACGGCGGCCACCTCGGCCGGATCGAAGCCGGCGACGGTGAAGCTCACGATCGGCGCAGAACCGACTGCTGCCGAACTGGCGACGGCGCCAATCACGTCGACCCCCGGAACCTCCGCGAGCCGAGCGGCACAGTCGCGAGCCAGCCCACGGCAGGCGGCGGCGACGGATGAAACCGACCGCGTCTGGAGCCATTCGACAGCCGCCGCGAGTCCGGCGATCGCCGGCAGGTCCGGTGTGCCGGCTTCCATGCGATCGGCGAAGTCTGCGGGCATCTCGAGGCTGTCGCTCGATGAACCAGTGCCCCCCTGGACCAAGGGCGCGATCGCGATGCCGGGCCGCACGAAGAGGATCCCCGCCCCCATCGGACCGAGCACCCACTTGTGGGCCGGTGCCGCCAGCATGTCGGCACCGATGGCAGCGAACTCAGGGGCCGAGATTTGGCCGAGCGTCTGGGCCGCGTCGAGCAGCAGGAGGCCACCACGTTCGTGGACCAGCCGGGCGATCGTGGCCGCATCCTGGAGGGCGCCGGTCACGTTCGATGCATGCGAACAGGCCACCAGCCGTGTGGGAGACCGCCAGGCCGCGGCGATCGCCGCAGGGTCGACGTGGCCTGATCCATCACAGGGCACGATGTCGAGGGTGATCACGCCCCGTGACGCCAGCCAATGGAGCGGACGAAGCGTGGCGTTGTGGTCAGCGGCGGTGGCGATCACATGGTCGCCGGCCTGCACGACTCCGTGAATCGCCATGTTGAGGGCGAGCGTTCCGCCGGCGGGAAATGCCACGCAGTCCGGCTCGACGCCTCCCAGCATCGCTGCCACGAGGGCCCGGGCCCGGTCGATGATCCGACCCGCCTCGACCGCCTCTCCATACGCTCCACGGCCGGCCGCGACACCGAGCGTTCGGGCCGCCCGCTCCCAGGCGTCGTACACGCCCTGCGGCTTGGGCCAGGAGGTGGCGGCGTTGTCCAGGTAGCGACGGACCGGCTTCGTCACGCGTCAGCCTCCGATCTCGTACATCGCCCGCTGCGGACGCGCGAAGGTTGGGGTGCCGATGCCGTGGGCCTGTGTCTTCGCCGCCACGCACTCGCGGAGCATCTCGGCCAGGCTGGCGTCGATCTCGTCAGGCTCGTCTCCCGAGCGAAGGACACTGCGGGCGTCCCACTCCACGCTTGAAAAAAGGCAATTACGAAACTGGCCATCGGCAGTGAGTCGCAGCCGATCGCAGCGATCGCAGAAGGGCTGCGTGACCGGATCGATGAAGCCGACACGTCCCTCTCCATCGACCCAGTCGTAGTCGATCGCCGGCTGGCCGGCGTCGTGCCGCGATGCCGCCACCAGCGGACCGACATCCCGCGCAAGAATGCGGCGAACGTCGGCACCCGAGAGTACCTGCCGATCCGACCAGCCTGCCTCGGCATCCAGCGGCATGAACTCGATGAACCGCAGGTGGAATCCCTCCCGGCGGCAGAAGAGCGCCAGCGGCACGATCTCGTCCTCGGTGAGGCCGCGGATCGAGACTGCGTTGATTCGAATGTGGCGAAAGCCAACCGCTTTCGCCGCTGACAGGCCCGCCAGCACACGATCAAGCCCGCGACGGCGGGCGATCGTTTCAAACATCTCCTCCCGCAGGCTGTCGAGGCTGACGTTGAGCCGATGCAATCCCGCCCGCCGCAGCGGCTCGGCCTGCTCCGCCAGAAGCAGACCGTTGGTGGTCAGTGCAATGTCGTCGATGCCGGGAACCGCGGCCAGCTGGCGCACCAGTTCGTCGATGTCGCTGCGCACCAGCGGCTCCCCCCCCGTGAGCCGGAGCGTGCGGATGCCGAGCCGTGCAGCCACCCGCACCGCCCTGGTGATCTCTTCGTAGGAAAGCAGCTCGACCCGTGGCTTGAAGACCACTTCCAGCGGCATGCAGTACGTGCAGCGGAGGTTGCACCGGTCGGTCACGCTGATTCGCAGATCCGTATGCGCCCGGCCAAACGCATCGACGAGGCGGTCTTCCTTGGCTGGCTGGATCATGGGGTGCCTCCCGGCACGGTGTCGGGATGGACCCACCCGCGACTGCCATCGGCGCCCACCTCGCATTTCCAGATCGGCACGTCGGCCTTGATTCGCTCCATCAGCCACTCCGCTGCGGCGAAGGCCTCCCGCCGGTGGGGGGCGCTGGCGGCGATCGCCACACTCGCCTGACCGACGGCGACCATGCCCAGACGATGCTCAATTCGGCAGCCGATCAGTCCAAAACGTTGCACCGCGTTTGCTCGCAGCGATTCGAGCGCCGCGGCCGCCATCGGCTCGTGGGCTTCATATTCCAATTCGTGCGTCTCGACGCCGTCGGTGACTCCGCGGGTGGTTCCCACGAAGAGCACGTTGGCTCCCGCGGCAGGGCTGGCGACCTCGGCGATCAGCCGCTGCGTGTCGATCGGACCGCGAACGAGCATGGTTGGTGACGATTGCATCGTGCTCTCCTAACCACCGCTCACGGGCGGAATGATCGCGACATCGGCCGTGGACGGGATCGCCGTGTCAGCGTCAACGTAGCGGTTGTCGATGGCCACGGCGCTGTTGGCGACGACGGCTGCCACCGCAGGGAGCGCGTCAGCAACGGCCGCCTTGAGATCGGCCGCCGTGCCGTGCTGCCACGGCAGTTCGAGCAGCCGACGGCCGGCAGCTGCGGCCAGCCCGGCAAACAGTTTCACCCGCAGCGTGGCCGGAGAGGTCGATGGTGACGGATTGATGGTCATGAACTGGTGGTGAGCCGTCCGCTCGGCGTTGTCAGGAGGGGCTCGAGCCCAGTCGGCCCCGGCAGCAGACCGTACGACTTGGCGAGCAACTTGATTGGATGCACAGTCGGCTTGGTGGTGCCCTGCTCCATTTGTAGCCGGCAGGAGGAGCACTCGGTAGCACCGGCATCGACGCCTTCCGAGCGGATCGCCGTGGCAAGCCCCAGTCCGGCCCGCAGGCTGGCGCGGTAGTGATCCCGTGCGAGGCCAAACGTGCCCGCCATGCCGGAGCAGCCACGATCGGCCGCGTCGAGCGACAGCCCGGGGATCAGCCTCAGGAGATGCTCGGCATGGCTGCTTCCCGTCCCGAGACGTGTGTGACATGGGGCATGATAGAGCAGCCGCGCGGACACCGGATTGAGGTCGAGCCGCAGCCGCCCCTCGCGGTGCAGTTCCCAGAGGAACGTGGCGGCATCGCAGGTGCTGTCGACGACCCGCTGCATGTCGTCGTCCTCGACGAGCAGCGGATAGTCGTGCCGGATGCAGGTGACGGCCGCCGGCTCGGTGCAGACGATCCGGTACCCGAGCCGCACGGCCTCGGCCAGCACCCTCATGTTGGTGCGGGCCAGTCGGCGGGCACCATCGAGGTCACCTTCCGAGACCAGCGGCATTCCCGCCGCAACCTGCCGTGGGTCGATGAACACGCCGATCCCGTTTCGCTCCAAGACCGCCACGAAGGCCTGCGCGAGGAGCGGATCATGACGACGGGCGAACGTGTCGAGAAAGTAGAGCACGCGTGGACCGCTTCGACGGGATGGCCGCGTGAGGCCACGCCGGGCCGCCCACCGCAAGAGCTGGTTGCCCGCAAACGGCGGCAGCTTGCGACCCCGGGCCACCCCAAGCACCCTCTCGATCAGCCAGCGCGCCTGTGGATTGGCGAGTGCCGCATTGGCCAGCGGCCGCACTCCGCCGCCGAGGGCCGAAAGTGTGTCGGCCCGCGACAGCACCCAGGGGGTCCACCGCAGGCCGTTCGCAGCCACCTGCGCCCCCTTGAGTTGCATCACGATCGCCGGAATGTCGACTGCCGCCGAGCAATCGATGCGACACTGATGACAATTGAAGCAGGTGTCGGTGATCGTGCGGACCGCCTCCGACTCGAGCGACGCAGCGTCGAGCCGACCGGCGAGGAAGGCTGCCATCAGGTTGGCCTTCGCACGCGGCGCGGCCTCCTCGGCCGGATTCTCCCGATATCGCGGACACATCCGCATCGTCGGGCCCTGGCCTCGACAGGCCCCACACCCGTTGCAGGCATCGACCTCGTCGATCAACCCGTCCTCTGTCCAGCGCAGCACCGGCAGGGTGGAGGCATAGGCTCGATCCAAAGCCGGACGGAAGCCGACCGGTGACGCGGCCGCACCTTCCTCCGGCTCCAGCGGCGGCACGATCTTGCCTGGATTGAGGACACCATAGGGATCGAAGAGTCGCTTCACGTCGCTGCAGACGGCGGCAAACTCCGGGAAGTGTTTTTGAAAGAAGGCCGTCCGCGACAACCCCAGGCCCTGCTCGCCACCAATCGTGCCCCCCACGGCGACAACCTCCGCATAGACCGCGTCGGCCAACCGCTCCAAGCGCTCACGCTCGCCGACAGCCCGCGGATCGGCAAACGTGCGCACGTGCAGTTGCCCGTGGTTGGCATGGCCAAAGAGCATGGCCGTGGCCGCCTCCCGTCGCTGCACATCCTGGAGCCGCCGCAGAAACTCAGGCAGTGCGTGAGGCGGGATCACGATGTCCTCGATATAGGCGACCGGCCGTACCTGGCCGCGCACTTCATGGACAGTCGAGAGGAGGTTGCGAGACAGCTCCCAGAAAAGTTCGGCGTCGAAGGCATCCTCGGCGCGGCGGGCGTCAATCGCCAGTCGCCCCCCGCCCCAGCGGGCCCCCTGGGCGAGCCTCAGCGCCTCGTCGAGCTTCGCCTGGCACTGCTGCAGCTCGGGGGCGGAAAATTCGACGAGCAGGCCGGCTTCTGCCACCGGTGGGATCAGCAGGTCGAAGGCCACCTTCGCCTTCCGCGCGAGCATCAGGTGCCGCTTGTCGAAGAGGTCGCAGGCGCTCGGACCGAGCGGCCGGAGCCGCAGCGCCAACTCAGCGGCCTTGTCGAGCGAATCGAAGAGGATGAGCCCCACGGCGGAGGCGACGGAGTCCGCGGCCGTCTCGAGCGTGGCCTCGGTGACGATCCCGAGTGTGCCTTCGGCGCCGGCCAACAGTTTCGGCAGATCGACGAGGCCGTCTCGTTCCAGGCTGTCGAGCCGATAGCCACCGTGGAGACTCCGGGTCGGCGGACAGGCGGCGGCGATCGTTTCCCGTGACGCCGCCAGAATCGCGGCCACGCCGGCAGCAAGGTTGGCCATCCGATCGGGAACGGGGTCGTCGGGCTGGATGAATCGCGGCCGTGTCGGCTCCATCTCGACGATGCTGCCGTCGCCAAGCACGACCTGGGCGGAGACCAGGCGGCTGCGCACGTCGCCGCAGCGGGCAAACCGGCTCCCCGACGTGTTGCGGCCGATCATCCCGCCGATTGTGGTCACCCCCCGGTTGGCAGGATCGGGACCGAACGAACGATGAAATCGGGCCAGGTGGTCTTCGAGCACCGCGCCGACCACGCCGGCCTGCACGCGCACGGTGCTATCCGCCGTTGCCGTGATCCTGCGCAGGAAGCGACAGCAGTCGATGACCACGCCGCTCCCGAGCGCCATGCCCGCCACGCTCGATCCCGCACCGCGGGCATGGACTGGGATCCGTTGTTCGGCCGCCCACCGCACGACCGCCGCCACATCGTCCGCCGTCCGGGGCCGCACCACAGCCAGCGGCCACACCTCGAACAGGCTGCCGTCGGTGGCATAGAGTGCGCGGCTGGCATCGTCGCAGAGCACGTCGCCCGAGACGATGCCGCGAAGATCTTCCTCGACTCTGCGGCGATCCAGTTCCATGCCGAGCTTTCTGCGCCGCGAGGCGTTGCCGAGCCGTCAGGCGGCAGGAGGGCCGCCTGCGTTCCCATTCGACAGGCTCTGTGTGCGGGCCATCATCTGCCGATGCTTCTCGTGCGTTTCCAGATCGAAGGTGCCGAACGATTCTACGACGTCGTCGCCGGAATAGCGGGCGGCGCAGCGGTAGCAGGTGAGGCACTCGGGCATGAAGAGATAGAGCACGACGTCGAGCAACGCCGTGCCGAAGAGAATGGCGAACGTCGCCACCAGTTCCCGCATGCCCCAAGCCACGCAGCTGGCTGCCAGACCGGCCACGACGATGCCGACGCCGAGCCGCTGCGGAAAATCCTTGCGCCGGAAGAGCTCCGTGCTTGGGCAGATGAGGCACCGCCGCAGTCGCAACGCCCCCGCACCCCCGGAATCGGAACGAGCGATCGCATCCGCGGGAATCGGCAGCGTCGCCTGGCAGGCGGTGCAGATGAGCGACGACAGCGTTTCAACCTGGTCGCTGGTGACGGTCGCGCCACAGGCGGGGCAGGCATAGGTGATGCGCATGAAAAATCTCAAAGCGGTTAGGCGACGCTGATCGATCCCAGCAGTTGCCCCGCCAGTTCGCCCGTGATGGCGGCGAGGCAGGCCACATAGAGGATACCCGTGGCGCTTTGCGTGTTGGGAATGTCGAGGGTCTTCCGGCTCATCCAGAGCAGGATTGGCAGGCCGATGAGCCCGGCCAGCCAGCGGAGCGACAGGATGGCGAGCGTGGCGCGGTCCGCCCCTGCCAATTGACTGACATGCGGCACGGCGGCCAAGACCGCCACGACCAGTTGGGCAGCCCAGGCGGCAAGGGCCCAGTCGATCATCCGCTTGAGCGCATCGATCCGCATGCCCGGGGCATTGAGATACCAGTGGCCCAGCAGCATCGCATGCACCGTGAGGCCAACGACGAGACCGGAGAGCAGGGCCGAGAAGATCCGCCACGCCACGACCGGGGCTGGATCAGCCGCCGTCACGACCCCCACCGCCGCAGCCAGGAGCAGCCCGCTGGCAAGGCACGATGCGATTCCGGGACGGTCACGCTGCGCCAGCCAGGCCACACTGCCCAGCCACGCCACCACGGCCGCGACACCAGCCAGCCACGACGCGCCGTCCGGCCCCGCCGTGGCGGCCAGCAGCGCGGCAAACGTCGCCAGCCCCATGACCACCAACAGGTTGATCCGGAAAAATCCCGCCGGCACCAGCCGACTCGGTGTGAGCACGAGGCCGACCGCAAGCCCCCAGCCGAACCGGCACAGAAAATCGATCAGCAGCGTCATGCGACGCCCGTCACAATCCGGTGAACGTCACCCCAAAAGATGCCAGCCACCTCTTGTCCGGCCGCGGCCGTCATAGCGGCCGCCTCCCCCATCGCGGCCGTCATAGCGGCCGCCTCCCATAGATCAGCGACAGCACCTCCGCCCGGCT
>CAZODJ010000028.1:0-14172 GCA_964578555.1 uncultured Candidatus Kuenenia sp. | reverse complement strand
GCGGCCGTCATAGCGGCCGCCTCCCATAGATCAGCGACAGCACCTCCGCCCGGCTCGACACGTTGGACCGGAACAGCCCCTTCATCGCCGAGGTCACGCAGATGCTCGAGGGTTTGCGCACGCCGCGGATCGTCATGCAGGTATGCGTGGCCTCCACGACCACCGCGACCCCTTTCGCTCCCAGATCGATCTCCAACAGGTCGGCGATCTGCTCGGTCATCCGCTCCTGGACCTGCGGCCGATGCGACACCACCTCGACGACGCGGGCCAGCTTGCTCAAGCCCAGCACACGGCCGTCGGGGAGATAGCCGATGTGGGCGTGGCCCATGAAGGGCAGCAGGTGATGCTCGCAGACGCTATTGAAGGCGATGTCGCGCACCAGCACGATCTCGTCGTACTTCTCCGTGAACGCCTTCCGCAGGTGTTCACGGGGATCCTGCCGCAGCCCGGTGAACATCTCGGCATACATGCGGGCCACGCGGGCAGGCGTCTCGAGCAGACCCTCGCGATCTGGATTCTCGCCAACGGCGATCAGAATCTCGCGTACAGCCCGCTCGATCCGGGCGTGATCGACCCCGGCTGCCACGGTCGAGGGCTCGTCATCATGAGCCCCGCAGCCGGCATGGACGCTGTCGTCGCGGGAAAGGCATGGCTCCGTATCTGGCATGCCCCCACTCTAATTGATCGAGAATTGCGGGGGAAAGGGGCGGCGTTGCCCGGCCGCAGGACGGCCCGCCATCGCTTCCAAGAGCACCTGAGCGCGGCGAAACACATCACACTCTCCCAGGAGCCGCATCTTCCATTCGACATCGAGATCGAGCGTGTAGGAGACAATGTCGGCGAGCATGCCGAGCGTGATCTGGCTGCCAAGGAGCTGGTCGAGCTGGTCATAGGCGGCCGGCATCTTTGGCATCGCCCGCTTGAACGCGGCGAGCAGTTTCTGCTGCAGCTGCGTCGCCGTGCCCGGAGGCGCCTGCTCTGGCTCGTGCTCCTCCATGATCTCGGCTTTGAATACGCGGAACGGTCGGCTCGGTGGCATCTCGGTGATCAGGCTCAGCCGGCGGACTCCGAGCAGGAGCACGTTGTAGGTGCCCTCGGGCGTCCGCTGATGGCTGGCCACGCGGCACAGGCAGGCGGTGGGCCGCAGTGGGGGCCGTCCCTCATAGTCTTTCTGCCAGCCGGGCGCATGCACGCCCAGCGCGATCAGTCGGTCGTCCTCGACAGCCTCCTCCAAGAGGTCCCGATAGCGGGGCTCGAAGATATGCACGGCCTGCATGACGTGCGGAAACATCACGAGGTTGGGCAGCGGAAACACGCGGGCTAAGCCGGAAAACTGATCGGGAGAGAAAGCCAGCGGTTCGTCGAACATGCGTCAGGCTGCTGCCGGGGGCGGGTCGAGGTGAATCTCGGGAAGGAGGTCGGGGTCGAGCTCGATCTCTGGAAACTGCTCCGTGCTCGCTGCGACCTCGGCGAGGCAGGTGTCAAACGCTGTCAGAAAGGCGTCGAGGTCGATCCCCATGTGCTTGGGCTTATACGGCTCCAGGTAGGCACGGGCGCTGGTGTGCAGCTTGCGCGCCCCGCGAATATTTCCGTTTCCGAAATGATAGAGGGCCACGGCGGCCTGGATGAGTCCCTGGTAGAACTTTCGTGACGGGCCGCGATACTCGGTCCACAGCTCTTCCCAGAGCTCATGGCTCTCGAAGTAGTCACATTCGTTGAATTTTTCGATGCCCTCGAGATAGAGCGGCTCGTAGGATTCCGGTTCCGCCGTCTTCATGGATCGGTCTCTCCCTCCCAGGGTCGAACAGGGGTCGAATAACACATGAATCGTAGCACTCCCAGCCACGCTGCGGACGTCTCGGCGGCTCCGCCGCCCCCGGTTCCGCGACGGGAGTCGATCGCTGCCAGAAAACAGCGGGCCGCGGCTGTCGCCGAACGGCTCGTGGAAGCTTTTCCGGCCGCCGACTGCTCGCTTGATTTCCAGACACCCTTTCAGCTCGTGATCGCCACGATCCTCTCGGCCCAATGCACCGACAAGCGGGTGAACATGGTCACGCCCACCCTGTTCCAGCGCTGGCCGACGGCCGAGAAAATGGCTCGGGCCACCCAGCGGCAGATCGAGCAGGTGGTCCGCACCACCGGCTTCTTCCGGGCCAAGGCGAAGAACATCCTCGGGTGCTGCCAGGCCCTTGTGGACCGTCATGGCGGCGAGGTGCCGAGCCAACTCACCGAACTGGTGGCCCTGCCGGGAGTGGGCCGCAAGACTGCCAACGTGGTGCTCGGGAGCGGATTCGGGCAGGCGGAGGGGGTGGTGGTCGACACCCACGTCGGGCGGATTTCCCGCCGTCTGGGGCTCACGAGGCACACCGATGCCGTGCGGGCCGAGCGGGACCTGATGGCGGTGCTCCCCCGCGACCATTGGATCGGGTTCAGCCACCGGATCATCGAACTCGGCCGCACCATCTGTTCCGCCCGGTCGCCGAAGTGCGACGGCTGTGTTCTGGCCGACCTCTGCCCGCGGATTGGCGTCGCCAAAAAACGCCGCTGAAACACGCGGCCCTGACACCGGGGCATGGGAAGTCGCGGCGCGAGAGCGTACAATCCGCGGGCCCTCCCAGGCCCGCCCCGCCACGTCCGCCGAAGGAGCCCGCTGATGATTCTCTCAGGGAACGAGATCAAGAACCACCTTGGCCGAAACATCATCATCGACCCCTTCGACGACAAGAATCTCAACCCCAACAGCTACAACCTCTCGCTTCACGACGAACTGCTCGTCTACGAAGAGGTGGTGCTCGACATGCGGAAGAGCAACCGCGTGACCCGGGTCACGATCCCCGAAGAGGGCCTGGTGCTCGCTCCCAACCAGCTCTATCTCGGCCGCACGAGCGAGCGAACCGAGACGCACAACCTCGTCCCGATGATCGAGGGCCGCAGTTCGATCGGTCGGCTCGGGCTGTTCGTCCATGTCACGGCCGGGTTTGGCGACGTCGGGTTCTGTGGCTACTGGACGCTCGAGATGTTCGCGGTACAACCGGTGAAGATCTATCCGGGTGTGTCGATCTGCCAGATCTTCTTCCACCAGATCGCCGGCGACATCACCGAGTATTCAAGCACCAAGTACCAAAACAACAGCGACATCCAGCCCAGCCTCATGTTCCGCGAACTGTCGGAGGGCCAGGAGCCCAATCCGCAGCTGGAATTCACGTTCGGCGCGGATTCCGGCCGACGGCTTTCCCAGACGGCGGCGAGATAGCAAAGGTTTCACGCCGTGCTCCGAACCCATACCTGCGGTGAATTGCGTCCTGACCATCTTGGCCACACCGTCACGCTGTGCGGCTGGGTGGACCGCGTCCGTGACCACAAGGGCGTGATCTTCATCGATCTCCGCGATCGCTGGGGCCGCGCGCAGGTGGTGGCGGGAGCCGGCAGCTCTGCTGACGTCGCTGCGGCGGCCCGCGCCGTGCGGCCCGAATGGGTGATCACCGTGACGGGCACGGTTGGTATGCGGCCAGAGGGCACCGCCAACCCAAAACTCGCCACGGGCGCTGTCGAAGTCGCCATCGAGAGTCTTGGCGTGCTCAACGAGGCCGAGACCCCCGTCTTCCATCCCAACACGACCGAACTGCCGGGCGAGGAAGTACGGCTCGAGCACCGGTGGCTCGATCTCCGCCGGCCGGCGATGCAGGAAAACATGTTTCTGCGGAGCCGGATCGTCAAGATCATGCGGGACCACTTCGACGAACTCGGCTTCATCGACGTCGAGACGCCGATGCTCGGCCGCAGCACGCCGGAGGGCGCCCGCGACTACCTTGTACCGAGCCGGTTGGATCATGGCGCCTTCTTCGCCCTGCCCCAGTCGCCACAGCTCTACAAGCAATTGTTGATGATCGCCGGGTTCGATCGCTACGTGCAGGTCGCGAAGTGCTTCCGCGATGAAGACCTCCGGGCCGACCGACAGCCCGAGTTCACGCAACTCGACGTCGAGATGTCGTTCGTTGAGGCCGGCGACGTGATGGGCGTGATCGAGGGGCTCGTGCAGCGGACGGCGCGGGAGATTCTCGGGCTCGAAGTGTCTCTTCCGCTGCCGCATCTCACCTGGGACGAGTGCATGGAGCGGTTTGGCCACGACGCGCCTGACCTGCGATTTGGCCTCGAGATCACCGACCTTACGGCGCTGGCCGGCGAGAGCGAGTTCCGCGTTTTCCGCGGGGCGGTTGAATCGGGCGGGCGGGTGCGGGGGATTCGTGTACCGGGTGCGGCGGCCCGCTTCTCCCGAAAAGATCTCGACGACCTCACAAAAATGGCAGTCGATGCGGGAGCGAAGGGTCTGGTCTGGCTCAAGGTGGAGAACGACGGCAGCTGGAGCGGGCCTGTCGCCAAGAACCTTGGCGGCATTGCCGACCGGCTGCGGGAGGCACTGGCCGCCGCGCCGGGCGACTTGGCACTCATCGTGGCCGATTCCTTCGAGGTGACGTGCAAGGCGTTGCATACGCTCCGCAAGCGGCTCGGCACCGACCTCGAACTCTACGATCCGAAATCCATGCACTTCTCGTGGGTGGTCGACTTCCCGATGTTCGCCCACGACGCCGAGACGGGCCATTGGGCGGCAATGCATCATCCGTTCACGGCGCCACGGCCGGCCGACGTCGACCTGCTCGAGAGTGATCCGGCTGGCTGCCGGGCGGTGGCCTACGACCTGGTCATCAACGGCTCCGAGGCGGGCGGCGGCACGATCCGGATTCACGACAGCCAGACGCAGGAACGAGTGTTCAAGCTGCTGGGAATTTCCTCCGAGGTGGCTCGGGAGCGGTTCGGCTTCCTTCTCGACGCACTCCGGAGCGGAGCCCCGCCTCATGGCGGCATTGCCCTGGGGATCGACCGGTGGGTGATGCTCTTCGGCGGGCTCGACAGCATCCGCGACGTGATCGCCTTCCCGAAGACGCAGAAGGCGAGCGACCTCATGACGGGTGCCCCGTCGCCGGTCGACACGAAGCAATTGGTGGAACTCGGCGTCCGCGTGGTCGTTCCACCCAAGGAAAAATAGGACAGAGTCATCGATTGTTCGCACAAAGCGTCGCCGGATGCGACGCTGGAGGCCCTGGCAAACCTTGGCTTTGCCAGGGCCGACAAGCAAACGAGGCCAGGGATGGCTCGTTTGCGATAAAGATCAGAAGGCATGTTTTGCACAAAGCGTCGCCGGATGCGACGCTGGAGGCCCTGGCAAACCTTGGCTTTGCCAGGGCCGACAAGCAAACGAGGCCAGGGATGGCTCGTTTGCGATAAAGATAGGGCGACTAGCTCAATTGGTCAGAGCACCTCGTTTACACCGAGGGGGTTGGGGGTTCGAGTCCCTCGTCGCCCAGTTTTTGCCGCAAACTTTGGCAGTGCGCTGGGGGAGCCGGGGGATCGGGTGAGGTTGAGCCGAGTTGGCGTATCCTCGCCTCCGAAGGCGATGCCTCACCCGTCCCCCGGCGGCTTGTGGCTAAAAGCAGCCGTTGCGGACTTCCTGCGTGATCAGCTGTTTGAGGCGGCTGATGGCCTGCTCTTCCATGGCCTTGGCATCCTTCCAGAATTGCCGCAATTCGTCCCGCCACTCGGCATTGGCGATGTACTGGTCATACCGCCAGAGGGCGTCGAGCCGGCGGCTCAGTTCGTGGATGAGGTCGTGATCGTGATCCGAGCAGCCGGCGGTTTCGCCGAGGTGCTCCAGTTCGCGTTCGGCAGCAAGCGACATGAGAGTTTTCTCCAGGTGAGGGCCAACAAAACATGGCGTTCCATCCCTGGAGACGACAGGTCGCGATGAGTGCGACACGCCTGGCGAACGGTAGGGCAGGTTCTGCAGTCGAGCAAAACCCCTTGCCGTGGCCGCGGGCCAGGCAGCAGACACTTGGCCCTGCGGGCCACCGTCAGGCCAGCATCCAATCCGGGAGCCGCCGCACCTTGCCCTCGGCGTCGACACACACCACGGTGGTCGTGCCCGTCGCCACGATCGTCGTGCCGCGGATCACCTCGTAGGCATGCTTGATGTGGGCGGCGCCGATCTTTTCCACCCGGGTTCGCAGCACGAGAAGGTCGTCGTATTCTGCGGGGGCGTGGTACTTGCAGGAGGCGTCGGCCACCACCATGAAGAGGCCGGCATCCTCGAACGCCCGGTAGGTATGGCCGTGGGAACGCAGCATCTCGGTGCGGCCCATCTCGAAGTAGGTGAGGTAGTTGGCGTGGTGGACCCGTCGCTGGCCGTCGGTCTCCTGGTAGCGGACGCGGATCTCGATTTCATGGGCTGGTGCGGCCATCGATCGATTCAGTTTCCTGCCCTGGGGTGATGCGGCGGCGGGCTTCGTTGACCCGCTTGTCCTCCAGACTCTATTCTTTTCTCGCGGAAACGATCAACGAACCCCGGAGATGGTGGCGTGAGCATCGGCGACGAGGAATCGGGGGCGGGCGTCGGCTTCGCCACGGCACGGGGGCGCAACTGGCCCACGCTGCGGCAGTTCACGGTCTTTCTGGAGAACCGCGTCGGGCAACTGCTGGAGGTGGTCAGGCGGTTCGACGGATCCAGCGTCCGCATCGTGGCCCTGTCGATCAACGATTCCGGCGAGTGTGCCTTCGTGCGATTCCTGCTCAGCCATCCCGAGCAGGGGCGGGAGATCCTGGAGCGGGCCGGACTGGCCCTCATTGAGAGCGACCTCATCGGCGTCGAGTTACCCGACAACCATCAGCCCCTCCTGCGTGTCTGCACCGCGTTGCTGCAGGCCGAGGTCAACATCATCCAAGCCTATCCCATTCTCGTTCGCCCCCGCGGCCGACCAGCCGTCGCCCTGATGGTCGACAACACTGAAATGGGTCTCGAGACCCTCGGCTCCAAGGGCTTCACGATGATCACCGAAGGCGATCTCGACGAGAGTTGAGAAATTTCAAATCGACGTTACCCGGTGAGAAACATATCGGCGGGAAGCGTCTGCACCTGCCGGACGATCACCTTCTGCACGGCCGACCATGCCACGGCGGTGATCGTGACGGTGCCGTCAGGGGCCTGACTCCCAAACACGCCATGGGTGCCCCGTGACCACGTCACGTCATACCAGTCCGGCACGATGACACCGTCGGCGTGATGCACCTCCACCTTCCCGCCGTGATCCCGTTCAGCCCAGAGGCGGGCGACGAGATCGGCGGTGGGGTGCCATGGGGCGTCGTCGGCTTCACCCGCCGGGGCCGGGAGCGGGGGCTGCGGAAGTGCCGCGTGCATGGCGACCGGCTCTGGCTCCAAGAGCGGAAGATCTTCCGGAGATGGGTCTGCTACCGACACGAGGTCGTCCAACGAACGAAATTCGAGTGGATCGGCCGCCAAGGGATTGTCCTCCAAGGGATTCCCTCGGGATGGAATCGCGGCCTGTGCGACACCCGGCGGCACTGGGATCGTCATCGGCGTCTTGCAGTGCGGGCACCTGGCCTTCTTGCCCGCCAAATGCGCGGGCACTTGGCCAACGTGTCCGTTGGGGCAGCGAAACGCGATCATGGGCCCGCTTGCCCGACGGGGCGTTCCGGCGGCCTGTTTTTCATGCGGTTGCTGCGTCATCATTCCGATCCTCCGCTTCCGTAGTGTAGCCTGCGTCGCAAGGAATCTCGCCATGGCCATTTCCGTTCTCTGCTCCGGCTGCAAGTCTCGCTTCACCGTCAGCGACCAGTTCGCAGGCCGCACCGGTCCCTGCCCGAAGTGCAAGAAGCCGATCACCATCCCCGCGAAGTCGGCGGGCGAGGTCACGATCCACGAGCCGGAGCCGGCCTCTGGCAAGGGGACGACCAGCCGCATGCCGACGGCTCCGATCGTCTTCCAGGAGAAGCCGCTCTCGATGGTGAAGGTGGCGGGAGTGATCGCAGGCGCCGTCGGCAGCCTCCTCGTCGCCGTGGCGTGCCGCATGATCTGGGGATCGGGCAACGCTCCCACCTGGCTGCTCGCAGCAGGAGCAGTCATCCTCGCGTTTCCCTGTGTCTGGATCGGGTACTGGATCGTGCGCGACCGGGAGATCGAGCCTTTCTCGAACGCGAGCCTCGCGGTGCGGTGCCTGATCTGTGCTGCGGTCTATGCCTCGCTGTGGGGCGTTCATGCTTTTCTGCCGATCGAGCAGATGAACGAGGAATTCTGGCGGTGGCTCTTCGTCGGCCCCATCTTCGTGTTCGCAGGGGCGTTGGCGGCGTTCGCCGCCCTCGATCTCGACTGGGGAACGGCCGTCGCCCATTTCGCCCTCTACGTCTTGTTCACCGCACTGCTCCGCTGGATTCTCGGACTGCCCTCGTTCTAGATCGTTTCCGATGGCACCCTCGCTCGCCGCTGCCGTTCCCGAACTTGCCGCGCTCGGCACGGCGACGGCCGGCATCCGTATTCCTCCCGGCGTGACCGTGCCCCTCTCGCCCCGGGTGAAGGCGCTGGTCGATTCGGCCGCGTTCCGGCGGCTCGCCGGCATCAGCCAGTTGGGGCTCGTCTCGCTCGTCTATCCAGGGGCCCGCCACTCACGGTTTGAGCACTCTCTCGGTGTCTACCGGCTGGCGATCGAGTTTCTTTTTCGACTCCAGCACGATGCACGATTTTGCCAGACCGTGGGACCGGACGACGCCGCCGCGTTCCTGGCAGCGGCGCTGCTGCACGACATCGGCCACTGGGCGTTTTGCCATCCGCTGGAAGACATGGGTTTGCCCGAAATACCCAAGCATGAGTCGCTTCTGCCGGGCCTCGTTGCCGATGGCGAGATCGCCGACGTCCTCCGTGCCCGCTGGGGTCTCGAGCCATCCCGGGTCGCCGCCCTCGTCACCGGATCGGCCGCTGATCCGGCCGCTCGAGTGCTCCAATCGCTCCTTTCCGGTCCGGTCGATGTCGACAAGATGGACTACCTCGCCCGCGACAGCCTGCATGCTGGCGTTCCCTACGGCGACCATTTCGACCAGGAGCGGCTCGTCTCCAGCCTCTGCCTCGACGAAAGCGGCACGGCTCTGGCGATCACGGACAAAGGCCGCACGGCGGCCGAGCTGCTGGTCGTCGCTCGCTCTGTCATGTTCAGCGAGGTGTATTGGCACCACGCCGTGCGGGCGGCCACAGCCATGCTGCAGCGGTCGATCTGGCTGCTGCGTTCGGCGATTGTGCCGCAGGAACTCGTGCGTTTTGATGACCCGTCGTTCATTGCCTGGATCACCGCGGCGGCTGACGGTCCAGCCGCGACCCTCGTCGCCGGGCTGTTCGGCCCACGGCGGCAGCTCCACAAGCGAGTCGCCATGTTCGACCCCCTCCACCACGCGACCCTGCACACCGCCTTGGCCGGCCGGAGGTATGCCGACCTTGTGGCCATCTCACACCGGCTTGCCGAGTTGGCCAGCGTACGGACAGGTCACCCCATTGATCCCGACACACTGCTGATCGATGCCCCGCCGGCGGAGCGGGAGATTGAGTTTCGGCTTCAGGTACGGGAGCGGACGGCAGGGCCTGAGTCATCCCGCTGGGAATGGATTCCGTTGGCCGACCGTTCGCCGATCGTCCGCAGTCTTGCCCAGGAACAGTTCGACGATGTCGTGAAGCGGGTGCGGATCTTCGCACCGGCTGATCAGGTGGCCACTCTCTCGACCTGCCCGGACCTCGAGGAACTCGTCCTCGAGGCCGCGGGCAGTTGAGATCTGAGGGCGCCTCACTCGGCGGGGCCGCCGGGAAGCTTGCCTTCCTTGATGAGATCACCGAACGTCGGCGAACCAGCCCCGGCGCTCGGTTTGGCGGCAACCGTTTCCAACGCCTGACGAATCTTGTCTTTGTTGTCCTTGTCTTCCTTCTTGTCGAGCAGTTCGGACAGAGCCTGCCCGTAGGCATTCCTGTCCTTCTTGCTCTTCCCCATGTGACAGACGTTGCACTTCGCCTTTTCGACCTCGGCAGCGAGGGGCGTGCCTTCTTCGACGTAGACCGCCTTGAACTCGTCCGCGAATTGCTTGATCGCAAACGCCTGGCCGCACCAGGCAGCCACACCGATTGCGACCGCCATGCCCGTCAGTCCCGTCACATTCCTGCGCATCATCGATGACCTCCACGGTTGCTGATGGCTGGCGGCTTCCTCGAAACCTGCTGCCCGCCATCGACACAATCAGAGCCTGCCCGTTCAATGGCGTCAAGAAAAAACTGGGCAAATCCGGCAACTGGGATGCGACTGCCGAGTGGTGCAGCCGGGGGCGGCAGGCTCAACCGCCCTCACTGTCCCAATCAGCATCATCCGCAACGTGCCGCAGGTCCTGAGGAGCCGCGGCATAGTCGATCTCGACCCGCTCGGCTGCACCGTCGATCCGCCGAAAGATCGGACTGCCTTCGTACCGGCCGCCACTGTCGAGCCATTCAATCGCGACTCGGTAGGCATCGGGGTCGCCGATCCCCGACTGCTCGAGCAGTGCCCGACCGGCCGCCACCTGGAACCGTGATGTTTCGGCGAATGCCTGGAGCACCGGCACCACCGGACGGGAGGCTGAGTCACGAAGACTAGCAAAACCCTCGCGACACCGAAATCGGCCGTTCACGATCTGCAGTCTGAGGCGGGGGCAGCGCGGCGTCGCCGGTGCAGCCCCCGCCACGACGGCAAACCGCAAGGCGTCGGTCAGCGTGCTGTCGGTCCATGCCACGTCGACCGTCAGTGCGGAGGAGAACTGGAGAAAGTCGGCCTCCCCTTCGACGGTGCTTCTCAGCATGCGAATCTCGCGTACCGCCGGGCTCTTTTCCCCGGAAACGGGATCGAGAATCTCGACGAAGGCGCTGTCTCCGAAACTGTCCCGCACCACGCCGTCACTCGTTCCGACATCGAAGCCTCGCAGCATCTGAAGCCGCGTATCAAGGCACTCAAGCCGTGACGGGCCCTTTACTGCGAAGAGGCTCGTCGCCGTTCCCTCGGCGCGAGGCAGGGCCGTGGCGAGCACGAACACACCCTCCAGCCTAAGGTTGGAGGAGTCGAGAACGCACGCTGCCTGCCGCTGCACGACCGCTGCCGTCGACTCTCCTGGCACCTCCCCGGAAGAAATCGGCAGGCCGACGGCGAAGCGAATCCCCGGCCGCGATCCCTCAACCGCCCGGATTGTCAGCCGCTTCGACTCGATGACCAATGGCGGCTCGTCGCGGACGCCAGAATACGCCAGGTCGATCTGATCCCCGTCCGCCGCGGCCTGCACTGCCTCGGCGAGCGATGCCCGTTCGGCGTCCGTTGCCGGTACGTCGACCACCCGCCATACGCGGACGCCGTCAAGACCAGCTGGCGACGATGCCATGGCCACCACTGGCGTCACCGATGTCTGTGCCTCGATGTCCACCGGCCGCAGTCGCAGCGCAGCCACCAACAGCCCAAACATGGCCACCGGCACCAGCCACGGCAGATGATCGACGAGGCGAGGGCGGTGGTGCTGCTCCGCAGGCGCCACCACAAGGGGCCGTGGACCCGAGAGTTCGATGCCGTCATCGTCGGCAAACGCAAGCAGATCGGCCACCAGTTCGGCCGGTCTCTGATACCGAGCCAGCGGGTCCTTTCGCATCAACCGCCGGATGATGTCACCAAAGCGACGGGGCACGTCGGGCCGCAACGACTCGATCATCGGCGGCTCGTCCTGCTGGTGCTGCAGCAGTTTTTGCACCATCGTCCCCTCGGCAAATGGCGGCCGACCCGCCAGCATGAAGAAGATGGTGCAGCCCAGCGAGTAGAGGTCGCTGCGGACATCGGCCTCCCGCGGATCGCGGGCCTGTTCCGGCGAGATGTAGTCGAACGTGCCGAGTGTCATGCCGCTGGCTGTCAGATCGTTGTCACCGGCCACCTGATGGAGTCGGGCCAGCCCCATGTCGACGATCCGCGCTCGGCCGGCCGGTGTGATGATGATGTTGGACGGCTTGATGTCGCGGTGCACCACGTCGCGTTGCGAAGCATGCTCCAGGGCATCGGCCAATTGCACCGTCACGTCAATCGTCCGCGACACGTCGAATGGACCGGCCCGAGCGATGACGTCGCGTAGATTGGTGCCCTCGATGTACTCGAAGACGATGTAGTGCCAGCCGTCGTTGGAACCGACCGCATGGACGCGGCCGATGTTTTCATGGTCCAGACGGGCCGCCGATTGAGCCTCGTTCCGAAACCGCCTGAGCATTTCCTCGTCAGACGACTGCTGCCGCGAAAGAACCTTCACGGCCACGATGCGGTCGAGCGTGGAGTCGAGCGCTCTGAAGACGGCTCCCATCCCGCCCCCACCGACGAAATCGAGGAGCCGGTAGGGTCCGAGCGACCGTCCCTCCATCGAGCGGCCCAACTCGGCCATGGTCGCCGGGGGAGCAACCCCGGATGACACCCGTGCCGAGATCAGCGTGGCATCGGGGCCGCCATCGCTCGAACTGTCCGATGACGCAGAAAGGGAGGAACCGTCCATACATCAGACACTACCACCGTTTTCCGCACACGGTCAACGCGCTGGGCGTGTCACATCACTGCAGCCTTTACGACAGCAGCCAGCGGGCGAGCGAAAAATAGATCGTGAGCGTGGCCATGTCGGTGGCCGCGAGGGCGACGGGGCCGGCGGCCACCTGGGGCTCGCGGTTGAACAGACGGAGCACGTTGGGCATCGCAACGCCGATGAGGGCAGCACAGGCCACGCCGCCGACGATTCCCCCGAGAAGGCAGGCGACGAGCGTGATGTCGCGCAGCCACAGGAACGCCACGACCGCCACAACGATCGCGCTCGCGGAGCCAAGGAGAATTCCCGTGATCGATTCCACCCGCAGCGACCGGGCGAGGCCTGTGAGCGTGGGCTGCCGGTTGTGCAGCATCTGCAGCGACAGACTCACCGACTGGATGCTCACGCTTTCCGCGAGCGCGAGCACCACCGGAATGAAGAGAGCCAGCGAGACGGCGCGTTCGAGCTCGGCCTGGAAGATTCCCGAAAGGAAGGCGGCCACGATGCCGCCGGCAATGTTGGCGATCAGCCAGGGGAAGCGGCCGCGAAACGCCAGGAGCGACGATGACTCCTGGGATTCCTGGAAATGCACGCCGATCAGCTGGAACAGGTCGTCGGTATCTTCACGACGATCCAGGTCAGCCAGTTCGTCGGTGTAGAGGTCGACATCCACAATGCCAAGCAGTCGCCGCTCTTCGTCGAGAATCGGAAAGGCCAGCAGCCGATGAAGGAGAAAGAACTCGCAAGCCTCCAAGACCGAGGCGGAGGCGGGGATCGTAATCACCTTCCGCACCATGACGTCGCGGATCGGCGTAGCGTTGTCGCTCAGGAGCAGCCGCCGCGTGGGCACCACCCCCTCGAGCCGTCCCTGATCGTCCACCGCGTAGAAATAGATGATCCGGCCTTCGGGCGGTGTGGCCCGGGAGGTGGCGATCGCCTCCCCCACCGTTTGGTCGACCCGCACACGGGCCGGGTCGGTCCGCATATGGTGCGTCACCGGATCATTGAGATGCGATGTGGGGGTGGTGTGGCTGGGCATGGGAAACGAATGAGCATAGCCTGTTGAAATGGATCTGGTCGGCGCCGCGAATTCCGACGACTGAGCCAAAACTGTCAGCGGCTCACTTCAACGGCGACTGGCCGTGATGATCGCGGAGCCGTGCGAGGGCGATCCAGGCGGCGGGATGCTTCTTGAAGAGCTTCACGAATTGGGTCGGCGTCACACTGAGCACGTCAGCCACCCGGGGCACGTCTCCGCGGGCCGCATCGAGGTGGTCGAGCGCCTCGGCGAGGAGTGGTGGATAGTCGTCATGCTCGAGGCTCACCGTGAGCCGCCCGCCCCGACTACGGGACTGCCACCGCGCAGACGGGCCGTCCGAGACAGGTGAAACGCGGTGTTCGATGGCCAGACGGAGTCGCATTCGCCAGAGGGCCATGCGGCGGTTTTCCGACTGGGAGCGTCGCTCGGAGGCCTCGGCGGTCAGTCCCGTGGGCAGATGGGTGAGGACGACGGCCGTTTCGGTCTTGTTGCGATGCTGCCCTCCTGGGCCGGACCGCTTCGTCCGGATCTCACGGCATTCGGCGAGCAGGGCAGCGGAGTCGAGGGCGGCGGGGTGCATCATGCCACGGAAAGGGACTGGGAAATAGCCGCATTTGGACAGCGACAGACTCTCCCACCACAATAGGTCACACGCGCCCGTAGCTCAGTTGGATAGAGCATGGGATTTCTAA
>CAZODJ010000027.1:21773-23149 GCA_964578555.1 uncultured Candidatus Kuenenia sp. | reverse complement strand
CTCTTCGAGAGCACCCGGTATGCCCGCGGCCACAAGGCGCTCTACACCTTCGAGATCAACGGCGAAAACATGAGCCTCAAGTGGGATCTGCATGACCTGCACCGCTTGCAGGTGTTTGACTACAACGACGCGGGGCCCGAGCGGGGCTGGAAGAGCGTGCATGTGACCGACGGCGACCATCCTTACATGGGCAAGTGGTGGGTGCCGGGGCTCGCGATCGGTTACGAGCATTCGTTCGTTCACCAGGTGGCCGACTTCCTCGAGGCGTATGCCAAGAAGCAGCCGTGCCATCCGACGTTTCGTGATGCGCTCGAGACGCAGAAGGTCTGCGACGCGGTGCTCGCCAGCGCGAAGTCGCATCAGTGGGTGAACGTGTAGGCCTGGCCTACGATGCGCCGCCTTCTGCTTCCCGGACTCATTCTTTTCTTCGCTCTTGCGGTCGTCGCCGCCCCGCGCCGCCACGAGGTCGACGGCCTTTCGATGGCCCCTGCCCTGCAGCCGGGCGACGTCGTCTCCTCGGGCTGGCTGCCGCAGGCCGACCGGCTTCGCGCACCGAGGCGGTTCGACCGCTGGCTGCTGGCAACCCCGGACGGCACGCCGATCCTCAAGCGGATCGTCGGTCTGCCGGGTGAGACGGTGCGGGTCGTCGACGGAGATCTTGTGATCAACGAAAAGCCCGTGCTCACGCCGCCGCCAATTCTTGCGGAGGTTGCCTCTGCGGTGGCGGCTTGCGACTCGAGCCCCGGCCACTGGCAACGAGCCTTCGCCCAGGAGCGGGTCTACGACGATGCCGTTTTCGCCCCCGACGAATCCCGCCGACTGCTGCCGGTGCGCGACATTGGGCTCGCGGTGGTGATCGACGCCACATCACACGCCCCGCTCACCGCCGCACTTCGCGTGGGCAGCCGTGCCATCCGCTGGTCACTGCCGACAGGCCGCTTTGCGCTTGTCGCCGGCCGGCTCGACGGCCACCTTGTCGCTGTGGCCTGGAGTCTCGGCAATTTGCCCGCCACAACGGGCCGCTCAGCGCTGCCTGCTCATCCACCGGAGGCATGGCAGATCGCCGAGCCGTGGACGGAGTCAGATCGCAGCGACTCCACGGTGCCGCTCGGCTTGAGCCTCATGACTGATGGCAGTTCACTCGATCCGGCAGCAATCGACCGCTGCCTCGAGCGGTGCCTCGTCTGGCGGGATGTGCTCCATCGCGTGCCTCCGGATGGCACGGCGTCGTGGCGGGCCGGGCCGGGCGAGGTGTTTGTGCTCGGCGACTTTCCGTCCGGGAGCCGCGACTCGCGGCACTGGGGCCCACTGCCGACAACCACACTGCAGCATCGTCTCCTGCCCCAATAAGCCGCAGGGCGCAAGCCCGCGGGATG
>CAZODJ010000027.1:0-21673 GCA_964578555.1 uncultured Candidatus Kuenenia sp. | reverse complement strand
AGCCGCAGGGCGCAAGCCCGCGGGATGCGCGTCACCTTGCACTGCCCGCCTGGAGGGCGGGCCTCCAAGAGCGAACGGATGTTCGCCAAGCGAGCCGAGGCCACGAGGGCGAGGCTCGCGTGAAGCTAGCCGCAAGCCCGCGGGATGCGCGTCACCTCACCGACGGCAGCATCAAGTCCGCCTCATGCAGCACGATAAGGCTTTCCGCCTTCGCCGCCAGCCGGGCCACATCCTCCGGCGACTCGGCATAACCAAATTCCAGATCCTCCACGAGCGTCTCATTGATATCGGTGAGCAGAACCAGCCGCCGATCACCCAGTGCCCGGGCAAAGAGCCGCGTCTGCAGCGCGTCGGCGATGAGTTGCGGATCCTTCGTGGCCACCGCCTCGTGCACGAGCCCCTGCAGCGGTGCTCCCTGCCGCCACCGCGAGAAAATGATGCCCGGCTCGGCCGCCAAACGTCCGACGAGGCAGATCGTTCCATCGTCATGCGTCACGCGGGCTGCCGCCGCGACGGCTCGGCCCGCCGCATCGAGCTGGCCTGCACCCCCCAGGCCGCCCGTGGTACTCGCCTCGAGCGGACGGCTCAAGGAGGCGATCGTGACGGCAGCCTCCCGGTCGACGATCGGCCGCCATGTCTCAGCCAGTTGCCGAGCCGCCTGGCGGGCGGCGCTGGGCAGCCCGAAGGCCGCAGCGGCGAGCGTGCCGTAGCGGCCCGCCACCAGTCGCAAGCCTGCCGTCACGCCGAGGCTCCAGTCGATCTGCTGCATCTCCGTCCGCCACTGCGGAAGCGCCAATCGGCCCCGTCGGGCAAGCCGGCAGACAAGTTCCTGCCGGCTCTCGGGCCGTGAGAAGGTCGGCCACAGTTCGCCCTCCAGCGACCGCCCTCCCAGAGACGCATCCCACCAAAATCCTCCGACGGCCACGACGACATCGGCATCGACCAGCAGTCGCGACAGGTAGCAGGGCAGGCCTTCCTCATCGGCAGCAAGGTAGGCCGTGTCGGCATCCTGATCGGGCGCGGCGTCGACGACCGCGATATCAGCCGGGGCGATTCCCCCCACCTCCAGGCAGCGGTGAATCGCCCGCACCACTGCCTCCCGCTCGGGGATGCTGCCGGCCAAGGCGATCACCACGTGGTCTCCTGGCACCACGTGCGACGCGAGCCGCGGCGCATGCGTCTCATCGGCGAGAGCCTCGGCGACCAAGTGACCGGCCGCGTCGCCCACAACTCCCTCCGGTCCCCGGCAGTCGGCGATCAGACTGCCCGCGCGGGGCGTGACCGCGAGCGGCTCATCGCCGCCATAGTCGAGGGAGATCGACGGTGTCTTTCGAGTGGCCATTGGTGGAGAACTCGCATTGTACGGTTTGCAGGCGGTGCGGCATCATGCCTTCCATGAAATCACTGCTCCGCCGTGTCGCCTGGTTGCCAGTCGCCATACTTTCCCTCGTGACAGGCTGCACTGCCGATCCGCAGGTGACGCTCGACGCCACCGCGAAGGCCTACCGCGAGGCCGAGACCTACTCCGACAATGCCCGGGTGCGGGTGGCCTTCATCCGCGGCGACGCGACAACGGAACGGACGATTCCCTTCCGAGTGGCCTTCGCCAGGCCCGACCGGGTGCGGATCGAATGCTACGACGCCCGCATCGTCGCCGACGGCACGACGCTCCTGGCCACGGTCGGCGGTGTGCCGGGACAGGTCCTGACCGAGCCGGTGAAGACTCCGCTCGCCCTCGACCAGATCGTGGCCGATGAACAGGTGCAGGCGGCGCTGGCCGAGGGAGACGCCGGCCTCCCCACGCAACTGGCACTGCTGCTGGCCGACGACACGATTGAGTTGATCCGCGCCGAAGCCACGTCGCCCCCGCGCATCGCCGGCACAGAGTCGATCGACGGTCATCCCTGCACCCGCATCGACATCGACAAGCCGGAAGGCCGGCTCGCGCTGTGGATCGACCGCAAGGAGCACCTGCTCCGACGGATCTCCATCCCCACCGATGCTTATGCCCGCCAGGTGTCGGAGGAGTCCGGCACGGTGACCGGCATGTCAGTGATCGTCGATTTCGTAGACGCGACCTTCGCGAAACCGCTTCCAGACACGGCCTTCGCGCTCTCGATCCCCGAGGGGTCGGTGCGTGTCGCCCGGCTCGACCCCGCGGGAGTCGCCGCTGCTGCCAAAGGCTCCGACACGATCGCACCGCCCCCCGGGCAGGTCATCGCGCCACGCCAACAGCCGGAGCGATTCAAGCTGATCGAAGCCTGGCGCAGCGAGGGGGTCGGTCTGCCGGGCAATCTGGTCTGCTACGACGAGCAAGCCACCGCTGAGGGACAGCCTGAGGGTGACGAGATCGCCTCACCCACAACGCAGATCGCGGTGCTCGACGGCTGGCAAAGCGTGGTCGTGTTCGATGCCGCCGGCCAGGAACTGGCCCGCCACGAGCTCATGCTGCCGAAGGGAGCCACCGTTGAATTCCTGCGGACAGGTGTCGATCGCGACGGCCGCCGCTGGTGGCTCGGTGGCACCAGCGGTGCTCAGCAGGTCTTTCTTTTCGACCAATCGTGGGCTCCCCGAGCGAGCTATCCTCCGCTCGGCGGCGCCGAGCATCCGGGCATTCGCGACGCCCATCTCATCGACACTGATGGCGACGGCTCTCCGGAAATCGTCGTTGCCTTCGCCGGCAGTCGCGGCCTCGAATGGGCCGGTCTCGATGGCAATCGGCTCTGGGCAGATCGCCAGCCACCGGCAGTCACGTTGATCGCTCCCTGGCCGGCGGATGACCAGACACTTGGATTGGCTGCCGTCACCAGCGACGGACGGCTGGTGATGATGTCTGCCGACGGCACGGCAGGCACACCGGTGGCCGTGCAGGCCACCGAGGACCATCCGGCGTTTCGCCATCCGCGAAAGCCTCGCGACGTGCCGGTCGCCTGGGCCGATTTGCTCGGGTCGAAGCGGTGGCAGTGGCTCGTTGCCGAGCCCGACGGATCGATTACGATCTGCCGGGCCGACGGCGACACGGTGGGCCGCTACTCGCATGGCCGGCCACTCGTGGGCCTCGGCGGTTTCCGGGCGAATGGGATCGGCCACGTGGTGCTCGCCACGCCGGACGGAGTGGAGTGCCTCCGGCTGGAAGACGTGGCGTTGGATTAGGTTCAATCCGCACATCCTGACCGTTTTGCCCCGGCTCTCACGAGGCTGTCACCGCCGGCCGATCCTAGTCATGGTGTGCGGCATTGGGGCCGGCACCTGCACGTTGGAGCACCGAGCCGTGTCTCTGCCTCGTTCTGTCATCGCCATCATGATCGTCGGCACCGCTGCCTTCCTCTCGAGCCGGGGGGCCTGCGGTCAGGAAACCATCATGATCACGGAGGATTCCGTGATGTCGGTCGGGGAAGGAATGGGGTCGGAACCGTGCGACTGCGGCGACGTGCGGCGGCCACCATGGCATGGCAACGTGCGGGGATCGTGCGATCCCTGCTGTGACCCGCATACGGGAGTCTTCCATGCCAATCCCTGCGGACAACTCCACATGCGGCGCTACGCCCGGGAGAACTGCATGCGGATGCCGTCGTGTTTTCCCCGGCTGCACACGTGGTGCCGAGACGGCTACCTGCCATCCCCCACGCCGCCGGTCACACCCCGTTGCCATCAGTGCGGCGCGGTCATCGATGGAGGGTTTTGAGGAGGCAGCTGCTCCACGCTGGTCAGGAAGCGGCCCATGACCAGCACCGCCGCTGTGACGAGCAGCGCCCCCGCCACATCGATGATCGCGCCGCCCCGCAGCATGGCGCGGAGCGATATCCGACCCGTACCGTAGACGATTGCGTTGCAGGGCGTGCTCACCGGCATCATGAAGCCGAGGCTCGCGGCAAACGTCGCCGCCAGGGCCGGGAGGAATGGATCACCACCGGTCGCCCGAGCCAAGGCGATCGCCACCGGTACCACCATCGTGGCGCTGGCCGTGTTGCTCGTGAACTCGCTGCAGGCCACTGCGACGACCGTAGCCGCGAGCAGAAGTGGCAGCCCGCCCCCCGCCGGCAGCCAGCCGGTGAGACTCCTACCGATCCATTCGGCGAGTCCCGTCGAAAACGCCATCTCGCCGAGAGCCATCCCGCCACCGTAGAGAAGAATGATGCCCCAATCGATCCGGGCGGCCTCGCTCCACTGCAGCACTCGTGGCCAGGAACCATCGGGCCGCCGGTTGCCGGGGAGCACAAAGAGCAGAATGGCTCCCACGAGCGCCGCCAGGCCCTCTGGGATCCGCTGGTTCAGCCAGACACACGCGGGGTGCTTCTGGCCGAGCACGAGCGCAAGAATCCCGGGCACGACCCACAGGGTCACCGTGATGCCGAATGCCACGGCCGTTGACCGCTGGGCCGTGGTCCAAAATCCCTGCCGGCTACGCTCGGCCGCGACCAGCCTGTCGAGCCCCTCCACGTGCCGCACCCCTGCGGGAAACAGCCGTGACAGCATCACCACGGCAAAGGCCACGAGGAGGGCGGCAAGCGGTGCACCGATGAGGCACCAGCCGAAGAACGAGATATCGACACCGAGTTCCTTGCGAATGAACGCGAGCCCGATGACGTTGGGGGGCGTGCCGATCGGTGTCGCCAGCCCGCCAATCGATGCGGCATAGGCCACACCGAGCAGCAGTCCGGTGCCAAACTCCGGCGCAAGCCGCCGGGCCGCCGTGCGATCGGCCTCCTCGATCGCCGCCAGCATGCCGGTCACGATCGCCACCATCATCGCCGTGGTGGCCGTGTTGCTGATGAAGGCGCTCACCACGGCCGACACGAAGGCGACCGCGGCCAAGATCCGGATTGGCCGGCCGTCAATCCACCGCATGCCGAGCACGCCGTAGGCCAGCCGCCGGTCGAGGCCATGCACGCGGATCGCCTCGGCGAGCATGAACGACCCGATGAAGAGAAAGACGAGCGGCTGGGCGAACGGCCCAAACGCCTCCCCCATCGGCGCCACCCCCGCGATCACGCAGGCGGTCACACCGAGCAGCGCCGTCACCGGCAACGGCAATGCTTCTGTCACCCACAGCGCGACGACGACCGCCATGATCGCCGCCAACGCCTGCGCCTGGGAGGAAAGCTCCATACACACCACCTTCCGACAAACCGCCGCCCGCACAAGCCCCCGGGCTTGGGCCCAGGGCTTCCTGGTGTGCTGTAGATACAACACCACCCCGGACCGCCCGCCTGGAGGGCGGGCTTACGCGAGCGACCGGAGGGTCGCCAAGAAACCTGAGGCCACGATGCTAGCCGCAGGGCGCAAGCCCGCGGGATGACGCACCAGCCAACGCCACCGCAGCCCCCGGGCTCGCGCCCGGGGCTATGTGGTGGGAAATTTTCCCTGCGTGACGTTAGTACGTCTTGCCGACAGCGGCCTGGGCCGCCGCGAGCCTCGCCACAGGCAGCCGAAACGGCGAGCAGCTCACGTAGTCGAGCCCCAAGTGGTGACAGAAGATCACCGAGTGGGGATCGCCGCCGTGCTCACCGCAGATGCCGAGCTTGATGTCCTTGCGGCTGCTCCGCCCCTTCTCAACCGCGATCTGCATCAACTGACCCACGCCCGTCGCATCGATCGACGCGAAGGGATTGGCCTTGAAGATGCCTTCCTCGGTGTAGGTCTGGAGGAAGGAGCCCATGTCGTCGCGGCTCATGCCGAGCGTCGTCTGCGTGAGGTCGTTGGTACCGAAGGAGAAGAACTCGGCCGTCTCGGCGATCTCGTTGGCGGTGAGGGCACCCCGCGGAATCTCGATCATCGTGCCGACCAGATACTTGATCTTCTGGCCCGTCTCCCGCTGCACCTGCTCAGCAACCCGGTGAACGATCGCCACCTGATTGTCAAGCTCCTTCTTGAAGCCGACCAGCGGCACCATCACCTCGGGCCGCACCTTGATGCCGTCCTTCTGCACCTTCGCGGCGGCCTCGAAGATCGCCCGCACCTGCATCTCCGAGATCTCGGGGTAGCTGATGCCAAGGCGGCAGCCACGGTGGCCGAGCATCGGATTGAACTCGTGCAGCGACTCGACCCGCGCCTTCACCTTCTCGACCGGCATCCGGAGCTTGCGGGCCAGGTCGGCCTGCGACTTCTCGTCGTGTGGCACGAACTCATGCAGCGGCGGGTCGAGCAGCCGGATCGTGGCCGGCCGCCCCTCGAGCGCCCGGAAAATGCCCTCGAAGTCGTCTCGCTGGTAAGGAAGCAGCTTGCCGAGGGCCTCGCGGCGGGTGTCTTCGTTTTCCGCGAGGATCATTTCCCGCATGGCGTCGATGCGGTCGCCTTCGAAGAACATGTGCTCGGTGCGCGTCAGGCCGATGCCTTCAGCGCCGAAGGCGATCGCCTGCCGTACCTGCTCGGGCGTGTCGGCGTTGGTCCGCAGGCCGAGCTGACGATACTTGTCGGCCAGCTTCATCATGAAGTCGTAGTACTGGAAGACTTCCGAATCCTGCGGCTTCATCGTCTTGGCAACGAGCACCTGCTTGAGCTCGCTATCGGCCGTCTTGATCGCCCCGGCAAAGACCTCACCGGTCGAGCCGTTGATCGAGATCGCATCGCCTTCGCGGAGCGTCTTGCCGGCACAGGAGAGCGTGCCCTTGCCGTAATCGATCTGGATCGCACCGGCACCGGCGACGCAGACTTTGCCCATTTGACGGGCCACGAGCGCCGCGTGGCTCGACACGCCACCGCGGCTCGTGAGGATGCCCTCGGCGGCGATCATGCCACGGAGATCCTCCGGGCTCGTCTCGACACGGGCCAGCACCACCTTCTCGCCCTTCTCGGCAAGCTGCTCGGCCTTGGCGGCCGTGAAGACGAGCTGGCCCGTGGCGGCGCCCGGGCCGGCCGGCAGTCCGGTCGTCAACAACTGACCGCTCTTCTTGGCAGTCTCGTAGGCGGCCCGGTCGAAGATCGGGGCCAGAAGCTGCGAGAGGGCGTCAGGGTCGGCTGACTGGATCGCATGAGTCGCGGTCATCAGCTTCTGCTTGACCATGTCGTGGGCGATCTTCACGTAGGCCAACGCCGTCCGCTTGCCGTTGCGGGTCTGCAGCATGTAGAGCTTGCGGTTCTCGACGGTGAACTCGAAGTCCTGCACGTCGCCGAACTTCTTCTCGAGCGTCTGCCGCACCTTCTCTAGCTCTTTGTAGGTGCCGGCGAAGACCGGGTCGTGCTTCATTTCGGCGACCGGCAGCGGCGTCCGCACGCCGGCCACCACGTCTTCTCCCTGGGCATTGACGAGGTACTCGCCATAGAAGACGTCTTCCCCGGTCGCGGGATCACGAGTGAAGGCCACGCCCGTCGCGCAATCGTCGCCCATGTTGCCGAACACCATGCTCTGCACGTTCACGGCGGTGCCCCATTCGTCGGGGATCTTGTACTTGCGGCGGTAGAGGATGGCCCGCTCGTTCATCCAGCTGCCAAACACGGCACCCACCGCCCCCATCAGCTGCTCGAACGGATCCTGCGGGAAGTTTTTACCGGTCCGCTGCTTGATGAGCGTGAGGTACCGCTTGATGAGTTCGCGGAGGTGCTCCTCCTGAAGATCGGTGTCGTTGTGGATGCCGAGTTGGTGCTTGAGGCCCTCCATCACCTCCTCGAACGGCTCATGCTCGTTCTCGTGCACCTTCTGCACGCCCATCACGACGTCGCCATACATCTGGATGAAGCGACGGTAGGAGTCGTAGGCGAAGCGGGGATTGCCGGTCGCTGCGGCGAGCGTCTTCACGCTCTCGTCGTTGAGGCCGAGATTCAGGATCGTGTCCATCATGCCCGGCATGCTGTCGCGGGCACCACTGCGGACGCTCACCAGGAGCGGCTTGTGATGGTCACCAAACTTCTTGCCGGTCTCCTTCTCGAGGAGCTTGACGTAGGCCCGCATCTCGTCTTCGAGGCCCTTCGGAAACTTCTTGCCTTGCTTGTAGTAGTCGATGCAGACCTGTGTCGTGATCGTAAAGCCGGGGGGCACCGGCAGGCCGATCGACGTCATCTGGGCGAGATTCGCCCCCTTCCCGCCGAGCAGAGCCTTCATCGAGCCGTCGCCGTCGCACTTCTTAACGCCGAAGTAGTAGATCATCCGACCATCCTTCGCCCTCTTGCCGGCCCCCGGGGACGACTTCTTGTCTGCGGACTTCTTTTTGAGGGTTTTGGCCATGGGCGGACGAGACCTTTCCTAGAGCGAGTGGCTGAGAACGGGTTCCGAAATTTCCGGAGAAAACTCCGCAAAATCTAGTGTCGTGACCGATGTCCGTCAACGAACCCGCGCCGCAGCCTGGATCAGGACCGCCCCGGCGATGACGCTCGCCGCGGCGGCGAGAACGGCCCCGGTGGGGATGCCGGCTGCGTCGATTCCCGGGAGACCGCCGCTCCCACCCTCGAGCACCATGTCGGGGGGGCAGTCGGAAGCGAAGAGCACCGCCAGCGGCATGCTGTTGTGAACGAGATGGCCGACGATTGCCGGCAGCAGGCTCCCGGTCGTGATCGTCACCCAGCCGAGCACGGCACCGAGCGCGAACGTCTGCGGCATCCGTTCGGGTAACACGTGGGCCACCGCGAAGAGAAACGCCTGAGCCAGAACGGCCATCGCAACACGACCAGCCGTTCGCTGGCGTCCGGCAAAGGCCGCGAGCGTCCACCCACGAAACAGAAGCTCCTCACACACCGCCGGCAGCACGGCGATCAAGAGCCACGACAGCCACCACGGCTGACTGAGGATCAGGCCCACCAGTCGCTCCGATAATGCCTTGGCATCGGGGCTGAGGCCGTCGCCGCGAAAGGCAAGGATCGCGGCGGCGCCGATCACGAACACACCAGCACCAAGCAGTGCTCCACCCGCGAGCCCCATGGCGGACGATAGCCCATCGCCACGCCCCGGCCAGCGAAGCGAAAAGGTCTGCCGGAGATCGACCCGCTGCCACCACAACAGGACCACCAGCGGCAGAAGCACCGTCGCCGCCTGCTGCGCGGGAATGGCGACGAGAAGATCCTTCGGCATGAAGGCCTGGGCATACCAGAGCGCGGCCAGGCCCATGATCGGAGGAATCGCTCCCTGCACGAGCGTCGGCAACGGCCGACGGCTCGGTCGGGCCAGCGCGGGGCCGGCCGTATCCTGACCACGAAAGAGGATGTCTTCATCGGTGAGCATCACAGCCGTCACCCGCAGCAACAGCCAGGTGATCGCGACTGACGAGGCCAGCGACAGGAAAAGCGGCCAGGCGATCGACGTCGCCTCCTCCGCCTCAGCTGCGGTAAAGGCCGCATGCGACACGAGCACGTGGCCCACGAAGGGGGCCGCCGGCAGGAGACGGTTGGACCGCATGCCCGGCAGGAGCGCCGCCCCGGCCAGGGCGCTCACCAGCAGGATCACCGGCGTGAGCGTGTTTTGTGCCTCCTTGCCGCTTTTGGCGGCGGTCGTCACGGCGAGGCATAAGGCCGCCCCGACGGCAGCCAGTCCGATGAAGACGATGAGCGTGATGGCGATGCCACCGGCTGTGGTCAAGGCAAGTGACTGTGAGGCGTTGCCGGCCAACAGCTTGAGCGACACGGCGGTGGTGGCGGTGATCGACGTGACATTGGCCGCCAGCGTGGCCAGCGTGATGGCGAACACCGCCAGGAACTTGCCAAGGACGATCTCATGGGCGGAGCAGGGGGCGATGAGGAGCGTTTCGATCGTGCCGCGCTCCTTTTCGCCGGCAATCGCATCGATGGCTGGGTAGAAGGCGCCGGTCATCGTCAGCACCGCCAGGAGCACCAGCACCCCCCCGGCAACGGTGTTCATGATCTCGCCCACCGGCAACTCGCCTCGCGGCTGGTCGCCCGTCAGCCGCAGGGCAAGCGGATCGAGCACGGTACCGGGAAGCCCGGCGCTCTCGATCCGTCGACGACGCGCATCCTCGATGAAGCTCTCCATGAGCGCGAGAAACTGCCCACGGACTGCTGTCGTCGGCGGCCGCATCGTCGAGGACTGCACCGTGACCGACACGGTGCGGTTCGCATCCAGCCCCGCGAGCGTCCCCCTCTCCGCATGAAGCCAGAAGTCGGCAGCACCGCTGTCGATCGCCTCCTGGGCCACGGCCACGTTGATTTCTTCAAGCACGGCCTCGGCCGGCCACTCCTTCCGGTCGGCGGGCTCGGAGGCATCGATCATGCCGCGAACCCGAGCGATGAAGCCCTCCGCATCGGGGCCCGACACGGCCACCGTCACCTTGGTCGGGGCCAGCCGGGCCTCCGCTTCCATCACGCCCGTGCGCAGGCCGAGCGTCGTAGACAGCGCGAGGATCGGGTAGCTGATCATCGGCAGGAGGAGCGTGATGACCAGCGTGCGCCGATCGCGGACGAATTCCAGCAGTTCGCGGCGAGCCACCCAGCCGGCCGCCTGCCAGCGGGACCAGCCGCCGCCGTGATGCCCACCCTGAGCCATCAGAAGACCCTCCGGCTCACCGCCACGAAAAACGCATCTTCCAATCCGGCGCCGTCGGCGACGAGCTCGTCGCGGGTACCGCTCGCAACGATCCGCCCCATGTGAACGATCACGAACCGGTCGCAGCGGTGCTCGATCTCGTGGAGCCGATGGGTCGAGATGAGAATCGCATGCCCCTCGGCACGCAACTGGCCAAGCATCGCCAGCAGGTCACGGGCACCGAGCACATCGAGCGCGTTGGTCGGCTCGTCGAGCACGAGCGCCGGTGGATCGTGCACGAGCGCCCGCCCCAGCGACACTCGCTGCCGCTGCCCCGACGAGAGTCGGCCGGCCGGCCTGTCGGCACACGAGGCAAGGTCGAGCCCGGCGAGGAGCCTCTCCACACGGGTCGCGGTGGCATCGCGATCGAGGCCGTGCAGCCGACCAAAGGACGTGAAAATTTCCCGCGGTGTGAGCCGGTCGGCCACACCCGTGGTCGCCGACACGTAGCCGAGGTGCCGCCGCACGCCCACCGGGTCGGCGACCACGTCATGCCCCGCCACGCGGGCCGTACCGGAGGTGGGCTTCAAGAGCGTGGCCAGCACCCGCAGCGTGGTCGTCTTGCCGGCTCCATTGGCCCCCAGCAGGCCCACCGTCTCACCGGCGGCCACTCCGAACGAGATGCGATCGACAGCATGCACCACGCTGCCGTCGCCGGCCCGATAGTCCTTCACGAGATCGACGACCTCGATCATCTCAGACCTCTTCGCTCGGCGGAAACTGCCGTCGCTCGAGGATGAAGAGCGCCGCCGTCAGGAACACTGCGGTCACGATGAAGACGGCGATCACCTGCACCCAGGCCGGCTGCATGTCGACGAGCAGTTGGATTTCCACGGGAAGTTTCCGTCGCCATCCCATCCACTCCACGAGCAGGGTCCGCAGCCGCAGGCTCACCGTTGCCTGGTTGACGACCGCCGGAAGAACCCCGGCAAGATACTCGACCACGATCGCCACGCCCACGCTCGCCACGAGCGCCCGCTTCGGCATGATCACCGCCGGCAGCGCAAAGAGCGCCGCCCGGCCGATACACGAGAGCATGATGAGCCCGGTAAAGGCTGCCGCCACGGCCTCGGGATGCCAGACTTTCGTCACCGCCAGCGCGATCCCGAGCGCGATGAGGGCGACGGAGGCCGTCCAGACGACGGCGGCCAGAAACGTCCCCAGGAGAAGCGATGCCCGCCCGGAAGGCCGCACGGTCACGTGCACCCACGTGCCCCGCTCGAGCTCATCCGAGACCGCCGGGCACATCGTCACGAGGAGCCCCAACAGGCACAGGCCCTCCGGAATGAGCACGTAGAGCAGGACGACCGCGAGGTCGGGATCGAGCCGGCCGCGGGAGGCGCGGCTGGCCGCCAGCATCACCGCCGCGGGGAACACCGCGCCCAGGGCCGCCATCGCCAGCCGTGGCGGTGTCAACAGCCGCCGGAGCTGAAAGCCGGCCACGGCGAGCGCTCCCGAGAGCGATGGCATTTGCATGAAGACCGTCCGGATTCGTCGGTGTGTCTTGCCTGTCACGGCCCCACCCCCCGATGCAGCTGCACCAGTCGGCCGAAGATGCCTTCGAGCGAACGGTCGGCCGGCATCACTTCCGCAATTGCCAGGCCATCCTCCGCTGCCTGCTGGGCCACGGCGGCGAGGGCTGCCGGCTGCCGCGTGGCCACGACGACGATGCCTTCCGGCTCGACTCGCACCGATTCGACGCCAGCACTTCGCCACGCCACCTCCGCGAACCGTTGCGGAGGGGAGCACCGCACGCGGATCTCCGCGGGCAGTGATTCGATCAGGCTGCGGATCTCCAGCGCGGTGCCACTGGCCACGAGCCGCCCGCCGAGAATCACGGCCAGCCCGGCGTCGAGGGCCTCGACTTCGTGGAGCAGGTGACTGGCGACGATGAGGCTGCGGTCGCGTGACCAGCCCCGCACGAGATGGACGAGTTCGTGTCGGGCGACCGGGTCGAGCCCGATGAACGGCTCGTCGAGGACGAGTAGATCGGGATCATGGGCGATCGCACCGGCAATCTTGACCCGCTGCCGCATTCCCTTGGAAAGCGTGGCGATCGGCCGTCGTGACGCTGCCCCCAGGCCCACCTGCTCGATGGCCCGCTCGGCACGCAGACCGGCCTCGCCCCGAGTGAAGCCCGAGAGCCGAACGAGATAGCGCACCCACGCCTGGGGTGTGGCATGTCGCTCGGCCAAGTCGGCGGCCGGGCAGTAGCCGATCCGCCGCAGCACCCGCGGGTTGGCGAACGGCGGCTCACCAAACACCTCCACCCGCCCCATCGTCGGCCGGAGTTGGCCCGTGATGAGCCCGAGAAACGTCGTCTTGCCCGCACCATTTGGGCCCAGCAGACCGTGGGCGCCGACGTCGAGATCGACCGTCACGTCGTTGACGCCGATCACCGACCCGTAGAGCTTCGTAAGGTGCGCGATGTGGATCATGATGCCTGCCGCTAGGCCCGCGCCGGCGCGTCGACCCGCCGCCACAGGATCACGATCGAGATCACCGAGAGCGTCACAAGCGCCACCAACGGCGGCAGGACGGCCTGCGGACGCCGCTCGATGCCAAAGACCCAGCCCTGCATGACGCCAAGCGAGTGATAAGGGGAGATCCAGGCCCAGGGATCGATCGCGGGATCAAGCCCGGCCGCCTTGGCAAACCACCGGACCTTGCGGGGCGGCGGCCTGTCGCTCCCGCCGAGCGCCGCATCGACGTCGCCCCACAGGCTCCCTGATATGTCGCGGTCGACCTGAGCGGCCGGATCATTCGCGGCGGCCATCATGTCGGCGGTCGTCAGCGACGAGTGCGCGATCCAGCAAGCGGCCCAGGTGGCGAACCAGGCGAAGCTGGCGATCCGGCTCTCGGCAGTGAGCGACGAGTACGCCAGGGCCAGGAGCGCGGTCGGCACCATCAGCACGATGCTCGAAGCGATCACCTTCAGAGGCAGATCCCACGTCGCCACCGCCACCCATACACTCGGGCTGACGAGCACTCCCATGAGCCACAGCGCGAGGCCGGGCAGCATCGTGATTCCGGCGATGATCACCGCCAGCACGAGCCCCTTGCCGAGGATGTATTCGAGTCGACTGACGGGCCGCGTGAAATAGATGAGCCAGGCCTTGGCCCGCAGGTCACGCGAGATGAGGGCCGGGGCGATGAGCCCGACCACCACCGCCAACAACACCGCCTGCGGCGCCCGCACAAACGCCAGGAGGAGCCGCGACCAAACGAGCCGACGTGTCTGGGCGATCTCCTCCTCTTCCGTCTTGGGCGCATCGGTTCCGCTCTGTCGACCGAGCGTGTCGGCCAGCACCGTGCCGAGCATTCCCACGCCATCAAGGTTGCGGCCCATGCGGGCACCGTCCCGCATCGACGAGAGCCTCCCCTCGTCGATCGCCTGCTCGAAGGCGAAGAAGCTGGCCGCAAAAAAAAGCGCGGGACTCCACGCAAACAAGAGCGCCCGCCGCAGCCAACGGCTCGTCCAGGCCAGGCGGATGCCGGTCGTCATGATCACGCCAATGGCCTGCCCGGGCCCACGGCGACGGCCCGTCCAGCCGCGGTAGCCGACGTCATGCAGCGGCATGGCCATGCTCCTGTGACGTCGCGATGGCCTGCATGAAGACCTCTTCCAGGGGACGGTGGGTTCCTGCGAGCGATGACACGGCCACGCCCGCAGCCGTGGCCGCCCTCCAGACCGCGGCGATGCCGGCCGCATCGGGCGTGGGGAACACGATCCCCCGCTGGTCGGCGACCCGCGCGGCAAGGCCCGCCCGGCGCAGCCGCTCCGCGAGATCGTCGAGCGGCCCAGTCCCTTCCAGCCGCGTCTCCGCGGCGGCCGGCCGCGTGAGCGACTCGATCGAGCCGGCCAGCCGCACGCGACCGGCGGACAGCACGATCACATGATCGCAGATCGCCTCGACGTCCGGGAGCACGTGGGTCGATACGAACACCGTCTTGCCGTGCCGGCGAGCCAGCGTCTGCAGCCGGCCGAGCATCGCCCGTCGTTCGATCGGATCGAGGCCATTGGTCGGCTCATCGAGGATCACCAGCTGCGGGTCGTGGACGATGGCCGCTGCGAACGCCACCTTCTGACGCATCCCGACCGAAAGCGTCTCGACCGGCCGATACCGTTCCTGCCCCGCATCGCACCAGTCGAGCACTTCATGGGCGCGGCGGAGCGCCTCGATGCTGGGCAGGCCGGAGAGACGGGCGGCATACCGCACCATCTCCACGGCGGCCAGGCCCGGCACGGTGCACTCATCTTCTGGCACCACGCCCACCAGCTGCCGTACCTGCCGCGGAGACGTGACCGGGTCGAGGCCAAACACCCGCACGCTCCCGGCAGCCAGCCGCACGAGCCCGAGCATGGCCCGCACGAGCGTGCTCTTGCCGGCGCCGTTGGGCCCCACCAGCCCCGTGATGCCTGGCGGCACGTCGAGCGACACGCGGTCGAGAACCGTCCGCCGGCCGTATTGCTTCACCACGCCGTCGACGACGACGGGCGCCGCATCAGATGCCTGCACGATGCCTCCCCGCCATGGTGCCGTCGGACACTACTCCATCACTTCGACTTCCTTCGCCTTGGCGAGGTCGCTCACCTGGCTCTCGAACTTCTTGGTGAGTTCCTGCACGTCTTCCTTCACACTCTCGACGTCGTCCTCGGTCATCGACCCGTCCGTCTTCTCCCCGTCGGCCGCCTTGTTGGCATCGCGGCGGACGTTGCGGATGGCCACGCGGGCCTCCTCGGCGAGTTCCTTGATGCGGGCGGTCATCTTCTTGCGGACATCGGTCGACAGGGCCGGAATCGTGATCCGGATCAGGCGGCCGTCGCTTTGGGGATTCAGGCCCAGGTCAGCCGCGTGAATCGCCTTTTCGATGTCCTTGATCGTGCCTGGATCAAAAGGACGCACGACGATCTGGTTGGGCTCGGGCGCCCCGACGCTCGCCAGCGACTTGATCGGTGTGAACGAGCCGTAGACCTCCACCTTCAGCGTGTCGACCAGCCCCGGGTTGGCCCGGCCGGTGCGGATGCCCGTGAGGGCGTGGCGAAACACCTCCACCGCCTTCTCCATCCGTTCCTCGGCGTCGAGCAGAATGTCATCGGCCGGCATCGAACATCTCCCAGGGGATCGCACTGTACCGGCCCACCGCCGGAACGCAGATGATTGTGCCAGCCGGCTTCCCTGTCAGGCAAGCGGCCGCGTCAGCCGACGATGACGGTGGGCCGACGGCCCGGATCGGCAATCGCCGTGTCGAGAAGATTCACCACGCGATTGGGCACGTCCCCCTGACCGAACAGCACGAAGTTCAACGCGAGTTTGAGGCTGCTGCCCTTGCTCCAGCCGAAGATGACGTCCAACGGTGCGCCCCCCTTGGCCATCTCGATGGCCACCTGGGCGATCGTGTGCGATACGGAAACGACGTCCCGAGCCGTAATCACAAACCGCTTCCCCTCCTGCCGCACGGAAATGATTGGTGCATTTTCGAATTCGCTCACGTCGCCGTAATACACCTCCAGGAACACGATCGGCACATGCTCGGGAATCCGGTGCTTGCGGCGAATCTCCGCCTCTTTGTCGGCCAGGGATCGGCTGCCCGGGCGATGCGGCACCAGCACACGGAATGCCTGCTCGAAAAGCACGTCGGTCCAGAGCATGCGGTCGGCGTCGTCCGCGAAGCGAAACTCCTTGTGTCGGAGTTCGTCGCTGCGGCAGAACCGCGATGTAAACGAGATCGTCATCACGCACGTGATGAAAATCGACGCGATGATGATGCCGTCGGGCCGCTCGAGAATGTTGGCAATCGTGGTATAGATGAAGACGACCGTAATCAGGCCGAAGCCGAATCGCTGAGCCTGAAGGGCGAGGCCGTGGTGCGGCTCGGGCTTCCGTCGCATCTCATGGACGAACGACGCGACGCAGGCGCTCGTCATCAGCACGAGCACGCCGGTGGCGTAGGCGCCGCCTTGGGCCGACACGTTGGCCCGGAAGGCGAGCGTGACGAGCAGATTGATCACGGTGAAGGCAATGACGAGTGGCCGATAGGCCCCGGCCCACTCGGGCGCCATGCCGTAGCGAGGGAGGTACCGTGGCACCATGTTGAGCAATCCACCCATCGCCGACGCGCCGGCGAACCACAGAATAAGGATCGTGCTGATGTCGTAGACCGTTCCAAACACGGGTCCAAAGAGCGGGCAGATCGCGTGCGGACTCTCGCCATGAGCCAGATAGGCCAACGCCCGATCCATGGCTTTGCCCTTGACCGGTTCCAGCTGCAGTTCTGCCGCCGGGATCAGCGTGTTCGTGCCGGTGGCAAGCGACGAGCCGATCAAGAAAAACGACATGATGACCGCCGCGACCAGAAGCATCCGCCTCGTATTGGCGACGCGAGCGACCTGATTGTCGGGGTCCGCATCGGTGCCGCGGACCAGATGGACATGCAGAACACCGGTCTCGAAACCGGAGAGTCCCAGTGCCAGTTTGGGAAAGATCAGGATTGCGATCGCTGCCGCGACCCACGGTCCACTCCCGGAGAGCGGCGCATGTTCGAGGTGATACGACCCCGCCGAAATCTCCCCAACCCATCCCGGAAGGAGGCTGGGGTGAGTGAGCAGGTACCAGAGGCTCGCAACCACGATCACACTCGTCAGCCCGAGGAACGCCACCACGAGGATCGTGGCCAGGCCCACCACCTCGCCGTAGCCCTTGAGGAACATGGCCCCGAGCATCACCAGCAAAAACATCGTTACCGCCATTTGCGATTGCATCCAAGGCGGCGCTATCCCCGCATAGAGCGGATTACTGATGAGGTGGGCGGCCGCATCGGCCGCCGAAAGTGTCTTGGTGATCACGAAGTCCGTGGCGGCGAAACCGATGAGGACGAGCACGATGAGCTTCGCCCGCCATCCACTGAACATGCGCTCGATCATGCCGATCGAGCCGACACCGTCGGGGGTCTCGCCCACGACATGTCGATAGATGGGGAGCGCCCCACCGAGCGTGACCAGCACGAGCACCAGCGTGGCCAGCGGGGCGAGCGTGCCGGCCCCCTCGAACGCGATCGACGGCTGGTAGCCCAGCGTACTGAAGTAGTCGACGCCGCACAGGCACATGATCAAGGGCCACGCGTAATGGTGTGCCCCGCCCTGCGCAGTCTCTCCACGAGACGGATTCGGCGGCCGACTCATGATGCCGACAATCCTCCGCCGTGCTTTTCGGATCGCGAAGCACCGATCCGCGTGCCGATCCGTTCTCCTGCCACGGCCCGGGCAATGGCGCCGTCCTTGCGATAGTTGAACACAAGGATCGGCATCGCATGCTCCATGCACTGGGAAATGGCGGTGGCGTCCATGACGCGGAGATTCTGCTCCCGCACTTGTTGGTAGGTCAGGTCGCGATAGAGCATGGCGTGGGGATTCTTTTCGGGGTCGTCGGAATAGACGCCATCGACCCGCGTCGCCTTCATGAGCACATCGGCGTCGAGCTCGAGGGCCCGTTGGGCGGCCGCGGTGTCGGTGGTCACGAACGGGCTGCCGGTGCCCGCGGCGAGGATCACGATCCGCCCCTTCTCCAGGTGCCGCTTGGCCCGGCGGCGGATGTAGGGCTCGGCCACACCGTCCATACGAATCGCCGTCATCAACCGCGTCTGCACGCCGAGCGACTCGAGTGCATCCTGCAACGCCAGGCCGTTGATCGTGGTGGCGAGCATCCCCATGTAATGCGCGGTGGCCTCCTGCACACCTGTATTCCCCGCCGTGAACGACGCACCGCGAAGAATGTTGCCACCGCCGATCACGACGGCCAACTGCCCCCCCTGCACCGCCGCCAGCGCAATCTCCTGGGCGATGTGGAGCACCTCCTGCATCGAGATGCCCCGCTCCCCGGGTCGCGCAAAGCTCTCACCGGACAGCTTCAGAAGGACGCGGCGATAAGGTCTGCCATCCGACATGCGGAATCATGCACGTAAGGGCTGGAGGCCCGCTTTTCTTCCGGCCGGAGGCCGGCAAGCGAAGCGAGGCCAGGAGGGCTCGCGCCGCATTAACCCAGCTTCCAATTCTCCATCCGCTTCACCTCGAGGCCAGCCGCTTTCGCAAATTGGCCCACCGACTGCTTGTCGTCCTTCACGAACGGCTGCTCGAGGAGCACGCACTGGCTGAAGAAGTTTCGCAGCCGGCCCTCGATCATCTTGCCGATGATGTTCTCCGGCTTGCCTTCCTTGCGGGCCGCCTCGCTGAGGATCTCGCGTTCCTTGTCGACCACTGCCGGATCGAGCTCCTCCTTCGAAACGGCCTGCGGGGCGAGCGCCACGACGTGCATCGCCACCCCCTTGGCCGCCTCGGCCGAGTCGGGGCCGGTCACGTTGCCGGCCACCTCGACGAGCGCCGCCTTCGAGCCGTCATGATGGGCGTAGCCGCCACACGGGGCGTTGATCCGGAGGATTCGCGACAACTCGAAGACTTCCCGCATGCGGTTGAAGAGATCGTTTTTCAAATCGCCGAGCGTCTTGTCGGGATGAGCGGTGCTCTTCTGGGCCAACAGTTCGTCGGCGGTCGTGGCGCCGGGACCAAGGGCCAGCGTCTTGGCAACGTCGTTGCAGAGATCCTTGAAGTCGGGGCTATTGGCGACCGGAGCGCTTTCACACTTGAGCTCGATCATCGCGCCCACGCCCTTGGCCAGATCGGTGTACACCGCCAATCGGCCGGTCGTCGTCTCCCGGTCGGCCCGCAGGGCCTGTGTCTTGATGCCCTGCTTCCGCAGCCACTCGACGGCCTCCTCGGTGTTGCCGCCACACTCGGCCAGCGCCTTCTTGCATTCCATCATGGGAAGGCCCGTCTTTTCCCGAAGGGCCATCACTGCGGCGGCTGTTATCTGGGCCATGTCACGTGCTCCTCAAAGAACAAAAGGGGGAATATCGCGCCCTGCTCACGGGCACGGAAAAACGGTCACCAGCGAAAAGGGCCTCCGGATGGTCCTCTCCGCCTTACGACGAGACGGCCGGTGGCTTCGGAGCCGCCGGCTTCACGTTGCCGCGGGCCCGCGGAGCGGGCTTCTTGGCCCCGCCGGCATCGGCACCTTCAGCCGACACCTGCGCATCGGCGGCGACCTGCGACTTCCCCTCGAGGATCGCGTCGGCGAGCCGTGACGCGACCAGTTCGATCGAACGGATCGAGTCGTCGTTGCCGGGGATCGGGAGGTCGACCACGTCAGGGTCGCAGTCGGTATCGATCAGGGCCACGGTGGTGATGCCTGTCTTGCGAGCCTCGTTGATGGCGTTCTTCTCCTTCTTCGGGTCGAAGACCACCAGGCACTCGGGCAGGCGGGAGAGCGTGCGGATGCCGCCGAGGTTCCGCTCCATCTTGCGAAACTCGCGCCGCAGCGACGACTGCATCTTCTTGGAGTAGGTGTCGAACTCCGGCGAGGGAAGCAACTTCTCGAGTTCTTCCAGACGGGCGAGGCGATTGCGGATGGTGCGAAAGTTGGTGAGCGTGCCGCCAAGCCAGCGGTCGCTCACATACGGCATGCCGCAGCGGGCGGCCTCGCGGGCGACCGCCTCGGCCCCCTGCCGCTTGGTGCCGACGAACAGGATGAGGCTGCCGGAGGCCGCCACCTGCTTGAGGTATTTCTTGGCCCGCAGCAGACCGCGGATCGTCTCCCGAACGTCGATGATGTGGATCAGGTTGCGGCGGCCGTGGATGTACGGCTTCATCTTCGGGTTCCACCGGCTGGCACGATGGCCAAAGTGAACACCCGCTTCAATCAGTTCTTGGGCCAGGACGTTCGACACGCAGACTCTCTCGCTCGTGAAAGGGAATGGGGGACGGACTTTGCAGCACCGCAAACTATCGGCTTTTTTGGGCCTCTGTCAACGCTCACCCCGGATCCCCGCCGCAGGCGTTACAGCCGGCCAAAAACGGGTCCGCCACTGCGGCCAGAAGCAATCCGGAGGCTTGAATCACGGTCTCGGCCCAAACTACACTCCGGGACTGCCCCTTTTCGCCCGTCCCCCGCAAGCCACCCGCACCATGCGTCACGTCCTTTCGGCCACCGTCCAAAACGTCCCGGGCGTGCTGGCCCATGTGTCGGGCATGCTCGCCTCAAGGGGCTACAACATCGACAGCCTCGCCGTAGGCGAGACCGAGGATCCCGGCTTCTCGCGGATGACCTTCGTCCTCCGCGGTGACGACCGGATGCTCGATCAGGTTCGTCGTCAGTTGGAGAAGATCGTCACCGTCGTCCGCGTTGACGACATCTCTTCCCGCAACTACGTCGAACGGGACCTGATGCTCATCAAGGTGGCGGCCCCGGCCGGCCCGACGCGGTCGCACGTCAAGGAGCTTGCCGAGATTTTCCGTGGCCGGATCGTCGACGTCGCCGCCGATAGCGTGATCGTCGAGGTCTCCGGCACCGAGAAGAAGGTGGAGGGATTCATCGAGCTGATGCGGCCGATCGGCATCCTTGAGCTCGTCCGCACCGGCCGGATCGCGCTGGTCCGCGGCAGCCCCCCCACACGCGAAGTCACCGAGGCCGCCGATGGCGGCCGCCCTGCCGATGCCGGCGACGTCCGCGAATCACTCGCCTGATGTTTGCGTCCTGATAAAACTGTTCCTTCCCTTTTTTCGGAGCCAACCCTTGCCCGCCACGATCTATTACGACGCCGACCTGAAAGCCCTCGACGGTAAGACCATCGCCATCATCGGCTATGGGAGTCAGGGGCACGCTCAGGCCCAAAACCTTCGCGACAGTGGGCTGAAGGTGGTCGTCGCCCAGCGTCCGGGCGGGCCCAACTACGACCTCGCCAAGAGCCATGGCTTCGAGCCCATGAGTGTCGAGGATGCCGTCAAGCAGGCCGACGTGATCAACATCCTGCTGCCTGACGAACTCCAGGGAGACGTCTACAAAGCGTCGATCAAGCCGCACCTCAAGCCGGGCGCCATCCTGATGGCAAGCCACGGCTTCAACTTCCACTTCAACCAGGTCGAGCCGCCAGCCGGCCATGACATCATGCTCGTGGCCCCCAAGGGCCCCGGCCACCTTGTCCGCAGCGAGTACGTGAAGGGGGGCGGCGTGCCCTGCCTGATCGCCCTCGGTCCCGGCGCCAGCGAGGCGACCAAAAAGATCGGGCTGGCCTACGCCAAGGGGATTGGTGGTACCCGCGGGGGCGTGATCGAGACGACGATCGCCGAGGAGACCGAGACCGACCTCTTCGGCGAGC
>CAZODJ010000026.1:0-23471 GCA_964578555.1 uncultured Candidatus Kuenenia sp. | reverse complement strand
TCGCCAAGAAACCCGAGGCCAGGATGGCGAGGGTTTCGTGCGGTAGCCGGTGGGCGTACGAGAGCGAACGGAAGGTCGCCAAGAAACCCGAGGCCAGGATGGCGAGGGTTTCGTGAAGCTCGTCTCACTCCGGCGTGATTGCGCCGTGGCCGATGATAAATTTTCGCGTGCCGGCGGGGCCGTCGAAGATCACCGTGCCCACCGACCGCGGTCCCGTGCCGCTGATCCGCGAGAGCGTGCCGGTGCCATACTCCTCGTGTCGCACCCGCTGGCCGGCCGTGAGCTTCGGCTGTGGTTTGGTCAGCCCCGCCAGTTGGTCGGCCAGTTCAGCCGCCGCTTGGAAACGTGGTGGTCGGCGAGTTGTCTTGCGGGACAGTCCGCGAGGCTGGTCGTCGTCGAGTTCCAGCACGAGCCCGTCACCATGGGAACGTGGGCTTGTTCGGTGTTCGGATTCGTCGGTGATTTGAGAGAACTCATCGTCACCGTCGCGGGCAACGGTATCGCCCCAGGGCTCGAAGGCCGGCAGGGTCACACCGTCGGCAGGTGCCTCTGGTCCGGTCACCACCGTTTCGCTGCCGGTCATCTCGGTCAGAAAGAGGCTCGGCGCATTGATGCGTCGCGAGCCGCGATAGTCGCGGATCCGCGCACTGCTGGCATGCACCTCCTCCTGGCCACGAGTGATGCCGACGAAGACCAACCGGCGCTCCTCCTCGAGCTGATCGGGATTGTCGAGGCTCCGCTCGTGAGGCAGGATGCCGTCTTCCATGGCGACGAGATACACCACGGGAAACTCCAGGCCCTTCGCGGCGTGGAGCGTCATGAGCGCCACCCGCTGTCCATTGGCATCCCACACGTCGGTGTCGGCGACGAGGGCCGTGGTCTCCAGGAACGTGCCGAGGGCATCGTCGTCGGGACTCCCGCGAACGAATGAATCGTCGAGTTGCCGGGCGGCGGTGACCAGTTCCTCGACATTGGCCAGCCGATCTTCCCCATGTTCTTCCTCGTCGGCTCCCTCGTCCTGGAGCATGCGGCGATAGCCGGTACGGTCGAGCACGGCCTCGATGAGTGGAGCGACACGATCCCCGCATTCCGCCGCGATCGTCTCCAGATCGCCATGGAGCGCTGCGAATGCCGCCAGCGCCTTGCCGGCCCGCTTCGACACTCCCGGGATCACCGGGGCCTGCGTTGCCGCCTCCAACAGGCTCATGCGTCGCTCTTCGCCCCAGGCGCCGAGATGGTCGAGCGACTGCTTGCCGATGCCCCGCGGGGGCACGTTGACGACCCGCAGCAGGGCCTCGTCGTCACGCGGATTCTTCAGCAGTCGCAGCCAGGCGACGATGTCGCGGATCTCGCGCCGCTTGAAAAACTCGAGACCTCGAACGAGTTGGTAGGGTACGCCCCGCGACCGCAGGGCAACTTCCAGCGATCGCGACAGAGCGTTGGTGCGAAACAGGATCGCGAAGTCACGCGGCTGCCGGCTGCCGGTGTCAATCGCCTGGGCGATCTCGTCGGCAATCCGATCGGCCTCGTCGTGGCTCGTGGAGTCGAGCACGATCCGCACCGGGCTGCCGGCGTCGGCGTCGGTAATGAGCTGCTTCGGCTTTCGCTTCGAGTTGTGGGCGATGAGCCGATCGGCCGTGCCGAGAATGTTGGCCGTACTGCGGTAGTTGTGCTCCAGCTTGACGACCGCCGCGGTCGGATAGTCGCGCTCAAACTCGAGGATGTTGCGGATGCTCGCTCCCCGCCAGCCGTAGATCGCCTGATCGGGGTCGCCGGTGACGGCGAGGTTGGGATGGTCGAGGGAGAGGCCACGGAGGATGCAGTATTGGACGGCGTTGGTGTCCTGATATTCGTCGACGAGAATCCAGCGGTGGCGGGCGTCGAGGAGCCTCCGCAGGTCGGGGTTGTCGACGAGCAGCTTCGCCACGTGCACCAGGAGGTCGTCGAAGTCGACCGAGTTGCTGTCGCGAAGCATCTCCTGATAGACGGGCCAGAGTTTCTTGGCGATCTCGTCGACCGGCCGCCCCCAGCGGGGATCGAAGGTCTCGGGCGTGACGAGATCATTTTTTGCTCGGCTGATCACGCCGGCGATGCGACCGATCGGAGTGTGCGTAAGGGCGAGGCCCAGCCGCTTGGCGGCCCGCTTGAGGAGGCTGGTCGCGTCGTCAGGGTCAAGGATCGAGTAGTCGCTGGTGAGCCCCACGAAGCCCGCGTGTCGCCGGAGAAGTCGGGCAGCAAAGCGGTGGAAGGTGCCCATCTCCACCGGCTGCGGGCCGACCAGGTCAGTGACCCGGCGGCGCATCTCGTCGGCCGCCTTGTTGGTGAACGACAGGGCGACGATCTGGTGGGCCGGCACGCCTACGGAGATCAGGTGGGCGATCCGATGGGTGACCACCCGGGTTTTCCCACTCCCCGGCCCTGCTAGCACCAACAGCGGTCCCTCGACGTGCGTGGCCGCCTGCCGCTGTGCCGGATTGAGCGAATCGAGCGAGAGCGAAACCATGGCATCCATGGCGTTGGCAGGGGAAAGAAACGGGGAAGATCGGGAGGCGGCCGGGAATCCGCCGAGTGTCCCCGGTAGTCGAAATCCGACGATGTTGAGTATATTCGCGCGGGCTCCGTTCCAGATGTGTTTGTCTGCCGAAGCCGCGAAACAATCGTTTTTCTTTCACACCCACATTTCAATCCGCACGGGAGGGACCCCATGCCACGCGTTCCATATAAAAATCTGACCCAAAGCGACGAGATGGCCGAGAAGCTCGAGATGAGCACGGCCGAGATCGGGCTGTCGGTGCGAACCACCAACTGCCTCGAGGAGAAAGGGATTTTCACCGTCCACGATCTGCTCAATTGCACACGCGCCGACCTCCTCTCGATTTCCAACTTCGGAGAGAAGACACTGGAGGAGGTGTTCAAGGCCTTGGAAAAGATTGGTTTCTTTCGGGCCAACCGGCCGTCAGATGCAGGGGAGCCACTGCAGGAAACGGCCGGCCACGCCTCGTAGCCACGCGCCGGGAAGAAGCCGGCGGGAGGAAGTTGGTGCGGCTGCCGCGGTTCTTCGAGAAAAAACGGGGTGAGCGGCGCACCGGGTCCCAAGTCTGGGCCTCGGTGGGCGAGGCTGCCTTCTATGCGGCGCTCCTGGTCGCCGGACTGGTGTTCGGCGGGCTTCTCGTTTCGGGAGTCGCTGTTCCCGAGTGGCGGATCAATCACGACTTTCTTCCCACCCGCGGCGTCGTGCTTGGCAAGGGCCTGCAGCGGCGCTCCGTCGCGGACCCGCCCGGCGTCGTGCATACGACGTGGGCACCGGTGTTGCGGCTGCGATTCTCGGTCGAGGGCGTGGCACGCGATGCCTGGAGCCAGCCGCTGGCCACGGCCGTGACGCCCGATCGAGAAACGGCGCTCGCGCGACTTCAGTCTTTGCCGGGCATTGGCACTGAAACCCCGTGCTGGTACGACCCCGATGCCCCCCGCACCGTCATTCTCAAGCGGGGCTACAACTGGGCGATGTGGCTGCTGACGCTCCTGCTGCCGGGCGCGTTGGTGGCCTTCGGTGGTAGCGGCCTGCTGCGGGCCGTGCGTGCCTGGGGCAAGTCAGAGGAGCATCGGGCGGTCGCCGCCGGTCTGCCCGAAAAACTCGCGCCCATGGGTCAGTCGCCTGCTGAGGCGCCGGGCTTTCCGGGAGTACCGGCCTGTGACAACCTCGTCAATTCACCAGGAACGATCCTGAGCTATCGCCTGCCGATTGAGAGCCCGGAAAGCTGGGCCCTGCTGGGGTTTGGCCTGTTCGCTCTGGTGTGGAATGCGGTGCTCGTGGTGCTGGCCGTCGGCGCGGGACTGGACCTCATGGGCGGGCGGATCGATTGGCTGCTCTTCGGCCTGATCGTGCCGTTTGCGATGGTGGGCATCGGCGGGGTCGTGCTGTTCATCCGCGGGCTGGTGCTGGCCACGGCGGTGGGGCCGACGCAGGTTGAAGTTTCAGACCACCCGCTGCATCCGGGACGTTCGTACGAGGTGCTCGTTGCCCAGGGCGGCAGCGGCATGCTGCGCACGCTGGAACTGTTTTTGGAATTGGAGGAGCAGGCCACCTTTCGGCAGGGCACCGATACACGAACCGAGCGGGTGGTGGTCTGGAGCCAGCCGGTCAAGCAGTGGCGCGATGTCGAACTCTCCCCGGCGTCGCGGTTCGAGGCTGAGACGACGATTCGTCTGCCTGACCGAGCCATGCATTCCTTTCATTCGGAGCACAACGTGGTGAGTTGGCGGTTTGTCGTACGCGGGGAGCCTGAGCGGTGGCCGTCGTTCTGCCGCGTTTTTCCTGTGGTTGTGTTTCCCGCCACGTCCGCATCGCCGGCCATGCGGACGGTCGTCAGGGAGGCGGCACGATGACGCGCGGTCCCGACCGAGTTCGCAGCCAGCCACAGGTAGACGTTCTCTTTGACCACGCCGATCGGAGGTATCAGCCGCGGGACCGCCTGGCGGTGCGCTACGAGATCTCCGGCCTCGGGCAGGATCAGGTGCGGGCCGTCGAACACTCCGTCGCCTGGTACACCGAGGGCAAGGGGGAGGAGGATCTCGGTGTCCATCACTTCCAGCGGATCACCGGCGAGGCATTGATCCCACCCGCTACGATGGAGGGATCGTTTGGCACCGATCTGCCCGCCAGTCCGCTTTCGTACGAGGGCGTGATCGTGAAGGTGCGCTGGTGTGTCAGAGTGAGGATCTTCTTTGCCGGCGGCCGCGACTTTGTGTCGGAGCACGTCTTCGACGTGGGAACGATTCCGCCGGCCCAACGGCTCGCCGCCCGAACCGCGGCCGACGCGGAGGCCTGATGGCGGCGGTCAACCCGTTTGCCACGCGGTTTACACGACCGGGACGGATCGTGCCGCTCGACGCCGCGGGGCGGCCGGTCGATCTCGCCGCCCTGCTTGCTCGCCTCGACGAGTTGGGGGGGCGGGCCGCGATCGAAGGGGCACACGGCAGCGGCAAGTCGACACTGCTGGCCCGACTCCATGAGGAGGCGGCTGCCCATGGGCGGTTGTCGGTGCTCCGCAGGCTCGGCGTCGGCCCCTGGCGGGACGCCGCCGCGTCGGTCGTGTCGGTCATCGGGGCTTCGCCGGCGAGTCTGGTCTGTGTTGACAGCTGGGAGCGACTCGGTCGGGTTGCCGGCTGGGCGACCCGACTGGCGGCCCGGCAACGGGGGGGGCGGCTCCTGGTGACGAGCCACGGCCCGGCCGGGCTCCCGGTGCTTCTTCGCTGCGACCCCACCGCCGAGATGCTCGCGGCGATTGTGCGGCAGCTGCCGGAGGCCACCGTCTGGCTGGGCTCTATCATCGGTGACGACGACATTCGTGACGCCTTTGCGCGGCATGCGCCGAATCTTCGTGAGGCCTTGTTTCATCTCTACGACCTCTTCGAGGAGCGGCGATCAGAGCGACAGACGTCACGATCGTGACGATCGTGCGTTCCGCGACGGTTGTGCCGGGACGGAAAAGCGAATTCACGAAAGTCCGCCCCGATTTTTTTCGGCGTGCGCACCGCTGCGCAACCTAGTCTTGGGTGTCGTGGATCCGCCCGATCGGGGCGGGCCACCGAAACACCTTTCGAGGAGTGAGCGATGGTGACCCGGCGTGTGATGATGGTTGTGCTGCTGGCCGGCGGTGCAGTGGTCGGAGGAGCGCGGCCTTGCAGTGCACAGTGCTGTATGTCGGGCCTCTTCGCCGGCTGCCAATCCTGCTTCCGGAAGGCTCCACCGGCCTATGCCGTCGCTCCGGCCTTTGCGCCTGTGCCGGCTCCTGTGCCCGCCCCGCCCCCACCGGTGATGGTGCCGGTGCAGCAGGTGAGTTACGTGCCGGAGACGACCTACCAGACCAAGTATCAATGCGTTCCCGTGACAACGTACAAGCCGTCGTGTGAGATCGATCCATGCACCGGCTGCACAGTCGAATGCATGCAGCCGATCACGAGCTACCAGCAGCAGCCGGTGAGCGTGCCGGTCACGCAGTATCGGGCCGTCTACTCGACGAAGTACGTCCAGATGCAGCCGGGCTACGCGGCCCCGACCGCCTACCCGACCCAGTACCCGGCCGCTCCGCCCGGAGCAAGTCCGTTCGCCGCGCCGGTGCAGACCTCGCCGCAGGCGTGGGGCGCGGCCGGTGCCGATGTGCCCCAGCAATTCGTGCCTGGGCAGTCGAGCTTTGCGGCTCCCTCTCTGCCGCCCCAGACCGCACCGCAGTCGACTTTCCAGCAGGTGGTTCCGCAGAGCGGCACATTCGCGGCACCCGCGCCGCAGCAGACCCAGCCACAGCCCACTGCCCCGCCGACGCTTACGCCGACTCCCTCGCTGCGGCCGATACCGGAGCTGCCGCGGACGGCACCGCAGAACGGTGTCAATGGAGGGGCAAACTCGTTCAACGGCGTCAATGGCGCCGGTGTCCCTGGCAACGGCCAGTCGCCTGCTACCGGAACTCCGCAGTCGCAGTCTTCCGCCGCGCCGTCCCTGTCGCCTGTTTGGCCGTCAGCCGCACCGGCTCAGGGGGGCGTGAATAGTGGCAACCGCATGCCCGTGGTGCCGGGTGCCGGTCCGGGACCTGCCACGGGAGCCTTCCCCAAACTGCTCGAGCCGACGGGCCATACCACGCAGGCGCAGCCGATGGTCCAGCCGACTTCCGCCTGGCATCCGAGCCAGGCGACAGCCATGTCTTGGCAGCCCATGGTTTCCTCGCCCGAGCCTGCCGCGTATGCTTCGGGCCGTACGTCTGGCGGCTACCCGACGGCCGCCCTGCCGATCCGTTCCCAGCAGTAACGGGTTTTTTTGACCGGCAGCGGTGTCCAGCGGTACGCCGACCAGTGGCGGCCGCATCTGAAAGCCGGGCACCGTGACCAACAGCGACATTAGCACCGTCTTCGACCACGTGGCCGACCTCCTGGAATACCAGGGGGGCAACGTGTTTCGTGTGCGGGCCTACCGGAATGCTGCCCGCACGATTTCCGTGATGGTCGAGTCGCTGGCGAGCGTACGGTCCGATCCGGACCGGAAGCTCACCGACATTGATGGGATTGGGGCCGACCTGGCCGGCAAGATCGAGACATTGCTCGATACGGGGCGGCTGCCGTTGCTCGACGATCTGGAGGCGAAGGTTCCGGCCGTCGTGTTCAAGCTGATGCGGGTACCGGGCCTGGGCCCGAAGAAAGTGAAAGCCCTCGTCGATGAACTGCGGGTCGATTCCCTTGATGCCTTGGAGCAGGCCTGCCGAGAGGGTCGCGTTCGCGACGTGAAGGGATTTGGCGAAAAGACGCAGGCGGCCATCCTGGAAAATATCGGCTTTGCGAAGAGCCCGGAGCACGACCGCCTGTTGTGGGAGGAAGCGGATGCGATCGTGCAGTCGCTCCTGGCATGGATGCGGGAGTGCACGGCCGTACGGCAGGCCGAGGGTGCGGGCAGCTGGCGGCGGGGCCAGGAGACGGTGGGTGACATCGACATTCTCGTCGACAGTGACGACGCTGCCGCCGTGATGGATCACCTCCAGGCCTGGGGGGAGTGCGGCGATCTACTCCTGCGTGGCGATACGAAGACGAGCGTGCGGGGGCCGCGGGGCGTGCAGATCGATCTCCGTGTGGTGGAGCACGACTCGTTTGGATCGGCGTGGCAATACTTCACCGGCTCCAAGGATCACAACGTGCGGCTGCGGTCGCGGGCCCGTGAGCGGCAGCTCACGATCAATGAATACGGCGTGTTTCGTCTCGTTGCCGGTGCCGACGCCGATGCCAAGCCGGTGAAGGGTGCAGCCGTTGCCGGCCGTACCGAGCAGGATGTCTACCGAGCCGTCGGACTGCCCTGGATTCCGCCCGAGATCCGTGAGGGGGGGGACGAGATCGGGCTGGCCGAACGGGACGAGCTCCCGACGCTCGTCACGATCGACGACATCCGCGGCGACCTCCACATGCACACCACTGCCACTGACGGCGAGGCGACGCTGGGGGAGATGGTGCGGGCCGCGATCGAGCGCGGGCTTTCCTACATCGCGATCACCGACCACGGGCAGCGCGTCACGATGGCCCACGGGCTCGACGCCAAGCGGCTCCAGAAACAATGGGGCGAGATCGATCGACTCAATGACTCGCTCGCCGAGGATGGGCGGCCCCCGATCGTGGTGCTCAAGGGGATCGAGGTCGACATCCTCGAGAAGGGAGGGCTCGATCTGCCCGACGCTGTGCTCGAGCAGGCCGACTGGGTCGTGGCGAGTCTCCATTACGGACAGAATCAGCCTCGCGACAGGATCACAAAACGGATCATCGAGGCCATCGAGAACCCCTGCGTGAGTGTGATCGGTCATCCCACTGGCCGGCTCATCAATCGCCGTCCGGCCTACGAAGTCGACATGGAGGCGGTGATCGAGGCGGCTGCCAAGGCCGGCACGTTTCTCGAGATCAACGCCAACCCGTGGCGGCTCGACCTCAATGTGCCGCATGCCGCAGCGGCGAAGAAGGCGGGCGTGAAGCTGGTGATCTCGACCGACGCCCATTCCACCCGTGGTCTCGACGTGATGCGGTGCGGCGTCTTGCAGGCGAGGCGGGCCGGCTTGGAGAAGGAAGACATCGCCAACACCCGCTCCCTGGCTCAGCTGAAGAAGTTGATCAAACGGGGAAACTTGTGAGCACGGTGTCGTTTGTGCTGATCCCGGCTTCGAGCTACCGCTACCCCTTCGCCGGACGCTCACTACGGGCATCGTGCCCTTCGTTCGCTCGCTGCCAGCTTCGCTCCCGGCATCCATGCCTTCGCTTGCTGCCAACGCCGGCTCCCGGGGTAGCGGTAGCCCGAAGCCTCACCCACATCGATTCAGTTGACGAAGGCTCAGGGCTGTCCATGCCCTCGAGCGAGCTATGGGAGCGAGCGAAGCCGGGATGGCGAAGCGAAGCGGACATGCAGAGAGCCGAGGCCGGGAGGGCCGAGGCGAACGTCCAGCGAGAGGGCGTGGGCGGCCTTGAGCCGGGGTGGGCGAATACGGTGATGTGATGCGGGCTACGGTGACTTCACGCACCGAAACCCGATGTGGTTGGTGGCGCTCGAGATTTCACCTTTGCCGCGTGTGCCGACGATGTAGCGGGCGCAGTACTGGTCTGAACAGAGGAAGGATCCGCCCCGCTGGACTCGCTTGGGCTGGCCCGGCTCCTGGGGGTCGAGGCTGTCAGGGGGGCCCTGGGGATTGCGGATGCCATCGCGGGCACGGCGGATCTGTGTGACATACGTGTCGGGGCGATACCAGTCGCTGCACCATTCCCACACGTTGCCCGACACGTCATGGAGGCCGTACGCGTTGGGAGGATAGGAGCCGACCGGCGCAATGCCTGCAAAACCGTCCGCGGCCGTGTTTTCGTCGGGAAAGTGGCCCTGCCAGGTGTTGGCCATCCAGCGGCCGTCGGGCCGGAACTCGTCGCCCCATGGATAGGTCGCTCCTTCCATACCACCGCGAGCGGCCCGCTCCCACTCAGCCTCAGTCGGCAGCCGCTTGCCCGCCCACGCCGCGTAGGCGAGAGCATCCTCGTAGGCGACCTGCACCACCGGGTCGTTCTCATGCCCCTCGAGCGAACTGCCTGGCCCGAGCGGGTGCCGCCAGTTGGCGCCAGGCACGTAGTTCCACCAGCGGAGATGGGCGGCCCCCGTTTCGTCCCGGAGCGGCACGGCCTCCTGCGGTGGCGTAAAGACGATCGAGCCGGCCACGAGGTTTTCCGGCGGTGCGCCCGGAAAGTCGGCAGCCGAGGGTGTCCTCTCGGCAACCGTGACGTAGCCGGTCGCGGTGACGAAGGCGGCGAACTCCGTGTTGGTGACCTCCGTGGCATCGATCCAGAAGCCGTCTACGTGCACCGGGTGGATGGGGCGCGCGTCATTCATTGGATCGGGGCCGCCGTGAGGCAGGCTCCGCGGATCCTCGCAGCCCATGTCGAAGCCGCCACCGGGAACCCACACCATGCCGGGCGGGGCGGCGCCAGTCGGCAGCGGTTCACCGGACGGATCGGTCGCCCGCCAGCAACCGGTAGGCACGATGACAACCAAACAGGCGAGCCAGCAACGGCAGGCGGTCAGGCGGCGAGGCATGGAGCGAGCCAAGGTCAGGCGGAGCGACGGCGGAGCGTGCGATCGAACGTGCGGCGGAGCGACAGGCGGCGATCGCCATCCCACCACTTTGCAAAATCCTTCCGGGCCCGATTGGCCAGCCGCTGCTCCTGTCGTCGAAGCCGCTCCAGCACATCACGGTGGGCGGATGCATCGTCCTCGCGCGACCAGCGACGAAATCGGTCAGCTGCCGCCGCATGGTCGGTGAAGTCGCCCAGCGTCTCCTGCAGTTCCTCCAACGCCGCATGGCAGCGGGTTCGGACCCGTTCAGGAAACACCGTTGCGAAAATCTCGAGGATGTAGCGGATTTTTTTGCCTTCGATGCGAAAGGCGTGGAGTTCCGCGGCGGTTTGCATCCGGCGATCGGCGGCGGTAAAGAAATGGCCGACGATCGGTCGAAAGCGGCGGCGAGCATAGACCGCGAACGTGCCGTGCTTGCGGCTCGCGCCGCGGTCCATTCCTTCCAAGAGGCGTTCGGTCCGCTTTGCCCAGCCGGCCTCGAGGAGTTGCTCGTAGCGCTCGCGGATGGGCTGTCGCGACACGACACGCTGCCGCGACAGCATCGCCACGAGGCGCCCACGAGCGGTTCGGCCACCTGCCGAGGATGTCATGCTGCGAGATGCCTGCGCGGCACCGCGTTGCAGATCGTGGGCAAGGCGCGTGGTGAGCACGTCAAGATCGCGGGCCTCGCCGGCAGCCCGCCGCAGCCGCCGAAGTTGCTTCTCAAACCATGCGCGTCGCTTGGATGGCAGCAGGTTGTCGAAGGCTTTGAGGGCTGCGAGCGCTCGGCGTGTCGCCACCCGTAACTGGTGAACCTGCTCAGGGTCGTCGGCAGGCTCGCAGGCCCGCGGCAGGATCGTCCATACCGCGAGCAGTCGCTTGCGAAGTGTCCGGTCAGCAACCGTGACGACCGGAGTCGTACCGGCATCGCTGACGATCCACTTGTTTGATTTCATGAGTCCAGATCCTGCGGAAGCCGCAGTCTATCGTCGTCGCGAGGGGGGCTGCCAGCCGCCGTGGCCAACCGGCAGATTCAGCCCAACCGCCACCGGAACGGGCACTTCAGTCGAATCAAGCCTGGTCCGTGGGGAGCGGGGTCACTGCTGTTTCGTAACCACGACATCCGACGCGAAGATCGTGCCCGCGGCCATCGAGCCCTCACCCGTCCAGAGGCGACCGGTCAGCGAGATGCGGTCACCCGCTGCCACATACTCGACCTGGGCGGCATCGAAGCGGACCACCACGTCCTCCGAAAGCGGCAGAAAGAGCCGACGCATTCCGCCGGCCGGCGTCGGTACCTGAATCGTCATCGCTCCCCCACGAACGCCAGTGACGCGGCCGACGATCTCGTGGCGGCTCCCTGGCTCGAGCGGAGCTGGCTCAAAATCGCGTGGCGGGGTGACGATCTCGATGGTTTCCACGTCGTCCATGCCACGACCCTTCGGGTCGATCATCGCATGGAGTCGCACGGTCATCCCAGCTGCCAACGCGGCGGCCGATGCTGGACCACTCACCTGGAGGCCCGACACGCCGGCCGGATGCAGCTGCGCCACGAACGTCGAGGAGCTGTCTCCGACGGCGCCAGACTCCGTGAACGCGATCAGCCCGCCGGCCACCGTTCCGGCAGCCGCCTGCACGGTGCCCTGGAACTCGGCCTCCGGCAGACTGTCAATCTGCATCTTGTTGTTCTCGACCGGGATTGTGATCCGCTTGTTCGTGCCCCGGCAGGCTCCTAGGTTCCAGAGCCGCTCATATGCCTGCTGGACTGAGGCCGACTTGAAGAACGTGCCCCAGTGGATCGTGCCGTCCTCGGCGATGGGCGGGGGAGGAGGCGCGGCGGGGCCATAGCCCTGAGCCATCACGCGCTGAGACCCGCTGAAGAGCAGCAAGGCTGCCAGCGTCATGGTGAGACCACGGGGGAGGGTGTGGCAGCGACGCATCGGGCGCATCTCCGGAAGGTGGTGGGTCGAAGCTCATCTGGACTTCCCAGATCTATCGACACTACTTCGCGGATGAGGCCAGTTCAAAAAAATCGCCTGAGTCGCGTGCTTGCGCGACTTGGGCAACCCCTCGCGGAGGCAGGACGAGAGCTACTCGCCGTCCGTATCTTCCGACGGCTCTTCCAGGATCGCGACTTCGCCACCTTCAGTGGCCAGGGCGGCCTCTTCGCCGGGGGCTGGAGCCTCCAGCAGCGGGAACGAGCGGGTCAGTTCATTACGACCGTCGAGTCGCAGCGATTCCAGGGCCTCGGGCCGGACGCGGACCTCCGCCGACTGGAACGTGTTGAAACCCGTTCCGGCCGGAATGAGATGGCCAAGGATGACGTTCTCCTTGAGACCTACGAGGTTGTCGACCTTGCCGGCCAGAGCCGCTTCGGTAAGCACCTTCGTGGTCTCTTGGAAACTTGCCGCCGAGATGAAACTCGAACTCTGCACGCTGGCCTTGGTGATGCCCAACAACTGCGTGCTTGCCGTGGCGGGTTTTGGCTTCGTGCCCTTGGCCGGTGCGCCGCCGAGCGCTTCGACCGTAGCGTTCGTTTCGGCAAGCGTGTCCTTGGGGACGATGCTGCCCTCGGCAAATTCGCTGTCGCCCTTATCCGTGATCTTCAAGGACGTACCGATGCGATCGTTGGCCTTGCGAAACTCGAACTTGTCGAGCACGCTGCCGGGCAAGAGGTCAGTGTCGCCAACGGTTTCGATCTTCACCTTTCGCAGCATCTGCGAAACGATGATCTCGATGTGCTTGTCGTCGATCTCCACCCGCTGGCTGCGGTACACATTTTGAATCTCGCGGACGAGGTACTTCTGCACCTCTTCCTCGCCGGAGATCCGCAGGATGTCGTGGGGCACCAACGGGCCGTCGACAAGCGCTTCGCCAGCCCGAACGATGTCGCCGGCATGCACCCGCAGGTGCTTGCCGTGGGTAATGAGGTGCTCCCGCTCCATTCCGCTTTCGTTCTTGACGATGATCGTTCGCTTGCCGCGACGCTTCTCGCCGAGCAGTTCGACCTTGCCGTCGATCTCGGCCATGATCGCCGGATCCTTTGGCTTACGAGCCTCGAAAATCTCGGTCACGCGGGGCAGGCCACCGGTGATGTCCTGCGTACCGGCAGCCTCGCGGGGTGTCTTGGCCAGAACGTGTCCGGCCTTGACGAACTCGCCCTCGACCACCTCGATATAGGCTTTTTCAGGCAGGTAGTAGAACTCGAGGATCTTGCCCGACTCGTCCTCCAGCACAACCTGCGGGTGATACACCCCCTTGTGTTCCATGATCATGCGACGCATGTGACCGCTGGGGTCTTTTTCCAGGCGGACCGTCTCGCCTTCGATCACTTCCTCATAGCGGACGCGACCGGCCACTTCCGACAGAATCGGAATCGAGTGCGGATCCCATTGCACGAGCACAGCGCCCGGCTTCACCTCATCATTTTCCTTGACCTTCAGGATGGCACCGGCGGGGATGTCGAACTTCTCCAGTTCGTTGCCCTTGTCATCGATGATGGCGATCTCACCGTTGCGAGCGAGAACGATCTGGTCTCCTTCCTCGCTCGTCACGGTGCGGAGCCGCGTGAAGCGAACGGTGCCTGACTTCTTGGCGCGGCTCTCGTTTTCTTCGATCGCTCGCTGGCCCACGCCGCCGATGTGGAACGTCCGCATCGTCAGCTGGGTGCCTGGTTCGCCGATGCTCTGGGCGGCAATGATGCCCACCGCCATGCCCTCTTCGACGAGCGAGCCGGTTGAGAGATCCATCCCGTAGCAGAGCCGGCACACGCCCAGTGGGGCCTCGCACGTGAGTGGGCTTCGCACCTGAATTTTCTCCAGCCCGAGCGACTCGATCTGCCTGGCGATCGGCACCGTGATCAACTCGTTCTCCCGAACCACGATCTCGTCGGTCTTGGAGTTACGGATGTCGGAGAGACTGACACGGCCGCGGATACTATCGGCGAGGCTTACCTCCACCTTCTCGCCGCGATACATCACGCCCTTGGTGATGCCCTGCGTCGTGCCGCAGTCGTGCATCGTCACAACGACGTTTTGGGCCACGTCCGCCAGCTTGCGGGTGAGGTAGCCTGAATCGGCCGTCTTCAGGGCGGTGTCGGCCAGCCCCTTGCGGGCGCCGTGGGTCGAGCTGAAGTACTCGAGCACCGTGAGCCCCTCGCGAAAATTCGCCTTGATCGGCGTCTCGATGATCTTGCCCGACGGTTTGGCCATGAGGCCGCGCATGCCGGCCAGCTGCCGGATCTGTTCGACGCCACCACGAGCCCCGGAGTGGGCCATCAAATGAATCGGGTTGACGTAGCCGCCGCGACGATTCGGTTTGGCATCGGTGTCCTGCTCCAGCTCCGCCATCATCTCCTTCGTGATCTGCTCACGGGCATGCGTCCAGGCGTCGAGGACCTGGTTGTATCGCTCCCCGTCGGTGATCACGCCCCGCTGGTAGAGCTTCATGATCTTGAGCACATTCTTTTCGGCGTCGCCGATGATCTTCACCTTCGTTTCCGGCGTGATCAGATCGTCAGTCGCGAATGAAAGGCCACTCTTGGTGCTCCAGCTGAAGCCGACGCGGTTCATGTCGTCGAGCAGGTCGATCGTCTTTCGCCGGCCCAGCGCCTGGTAGCAGTCGGAGATAACGCGGGCCAGTTCGCTCGACCGCATCGGCAGGTTGTAGAAGAGCATCCCTTCCGGAAGGATCGAGTTGAACAGCACACGGCCGGCCGTTGTCTCGACCACCGCCCCGGGCGCACCGGGAGCCTCTCCCTCGATCTTCAGGCTGCGGTTGGCCGGCAGCTTGACCCTGATTTTGGCGTGCGTGTCGACCTTGCCGAGCGAATGAGCCAGTTCTACTTCGGCAAACCCGCGAAATACCATCCCTTCGCCGCCACGGCCCGGAAGGGCCATCGTGAGGTAATAGCATCCCATCACCACGTCCTGTGACGGCGAGATGATCGGGGCGCCGTTGGCGGGGCTGAAGATGTTGTTGGTTGCCAACATCAGTGTGTGGGCCTCCACCTGCGCCTCGATCGACAGCGGGAGATGCACGGCCATCTGGTCACCGTCGAAGTCGGCATTGAACCCCTTGCACACGAGCGGGTGGAGCTTGATCGCGTTGCCCTCGACGAGCACCGGCTCAAACGCCTGGATGCCCATGCGGTGCAGCGTGGGCGCCCGGTTGAGGAGTACCGGGTGGTTGCGAATCACCTCCTCGAGGATGTCCCAGACCTCGGCGTCCTTCCGCTCGAGCATCTTCTTGGCGCTCTTGATCGTGTCCGCATGGCCGAGCTCCTTGAGCCGGCGGATGATGAACGGCTGATAGAGCTCAAGGGCGATCTTCTTGGGGAGGCCGCACTGGTGCAGGCGCAGCGTCGGGCCGACGACGATCACGGATCGAGCCGAGTAGTCGACTCGCTTGCCGAGCAGGTTCTCGCGGAACCGACCCTGCTTGCCCTTGATCATGTCGGTGAGGCTCTTGAGTGGCCGATTGCTCGACGCGAGCACGGGCCGCTTGCAGCGGTTGTTGTCGAACAGGGCGTCGACCGACTGTTGCAGCATCCGCTTTTCATTGCGAATGATGACCTCGGGCGCGTTGAGGTCGACCAGCTTCTTGAGGCGGTTGTTGCGGTTGATGATCCGGCGGTACAGATCGTTCAAGTCGCTGGTCGCGAAGTTGCCACTGTCGAGCATGACCAGCGGACGGAGATCAGGGGGGATCACCGGAATGACGTCGAGGACCATCCACTCCGGCTTGTTCTCGCTGTCACGGATCGCCTCGACGATCTTCAGCCGGTTGACGAGGTCCTTCTTCTTCTGCTTCGAATTGGTAGTGGCCAGTTCCTCGCGAAGCTGCTTCGATAGCGAGACCAGATCGAGGCTCAAGAGGAGCTTGCGAATCGCCTCGGCCCCCATTTCGGCCTCGAAGCCATCGTCGCCGTAGTTGGCCCGGGCCTCGCGGAACTCGTCTTCGGAGAGCAGTTGCTGCTTCTTGAGGGGAGTGTCTTTGGGGTCGAGCACGACGTAGTCCTGGAAATAAATCACCTTCTCCAGGCTCGAGGTCTTCATGTCGAGCAGCGCGCCCAGACGGCTGGGCATTGCCTTGAAGAACCAGATATGCACGATCGGCGCGGCCAGTTCGATATGGCCCATCCGCTTGCGACGAACCCGCGAGTGGGTGACCTTCACACCGCAACGGTCGCAGATCATGCCCTTGTACTTCATGCCGCGGTACTTGCCGCACGAACACTCCCAGTCCTTCTCAGGTCCGAAGATCTTCTCGCACATCAGGCCGTCTTTTTCGGGACGGTAGGTGCGGTAGTTGATCGTCTCAGGCTTCTTGACCTCGCCGAACGACCAGCTGCGAATGTCGTGTGGCCGAGCCAGGCTGATCTTGACGGCCGAATAGTCATTGACGCGATCGTAGGTGGCTTCACCGATGCTCACGTGTTTGTCTCCTGATGTACTTCCGACTTGTGATCAACCATGTACTGGCAGACGGGAGATCTGGCTTCGTCACGAACCCCTTCGAGCCGCCGGCTCCGCAGGTCTCGCACGTGGGCGAAGGCCACGAAGGCTTCGCCCCCTTGAAGCTAGATCCTTCTTTTTTCGAGTTGCATGTTCAGACCCAGACCACGGATCTCGTTGGTCAGCACGTCGAAGCTGGCGGGCGTGCCGGCCTCGAGCGTATTTTCACCCTTCACCATGCTCTCATAGATCTTCGTCCGCCCTTCGACGTCGTCGCTCTTGACAGTGAGCAACTCCTGGAGGATGTAGGCGGCGCCATAGGCTTCCAGCGCCCAGACTTCCATTTCACCGAATCGCTGGCCGCCGAAGCGGGCCTTGCCGCCAAGAGGCTGTTGGGTGATGAGGGAGTAGGGGCCCGTGGACCGGGCGTGCACCTTGTCGTCGACAAGGTGATGGAGCTTGAGCATGTAGATGTAGCCGACAGTCGTTTCCTGCTCGAGCGGCTCGCCGGTGCGGCCGTCGAAGAGTTGTGCCTTGCCATGCTTGGGCAGGCCGGCATCGGCCAACACGGCATTGATGTCATCCTCGCTGGCACCGTCGAAAACGGGCGTGATGGCCTGGAAGCCGAGTACCTTGCCAGCCCAGCCAAGGTGCGTCTCGAGAATCTGTCCGACGTTCATTCGGCTCGGTACGCCGAGAGGGTTGAGCAGGATCTGCACCGGTGTCCCGTCGGCGAGGAAGGGCATGTCTTCCTTCGGGAGGATCTTGGCGATCACCCCCTTGTTTCCGTGGCGGCCGGCCATCTTGTCGCCTACGGAAATCACCCGCTTGGCTGCGACATAGACCTTCACCATCTGGAGCACGCCGGGGCGAAGCTCGTCGCCGCGTTTCATGCTGTTGAGCGTCCGCTCCTTGGCGTCGATGGCGTTTTCCACCGCCGGCCACATCGTCTTGTGGAGCTTGTCGATGTCGGCCTTCCGCTGGGGCGAGCGGATGTCGAGCGCGTCGAGGCTGAATGACTGGGCTCGTTCAGCCACAACCTTGTGGTCCTGGTTCCGCACCAACGGGCTGCCATCGGCTGCCGTGAGCGGCTTCTGAAGAATCTTCTCGAACTCGGAGACCATTGTGCCGAAGGCCTCGGCGATACTCAGGTTGCCTTGGCTCTCGACCTCCTTCACCTGCTTTTGGAACTCCCGCCGTTCCTCCTCCGACAGGCTCATTTGCCGCGAGAACTTCTCGGTGGCGATCACGATGCCTTCCACACCCGAGGGCACCTCCAGCGAGTCGTTCTTCACGTCCTCGCCGGCCCGGCCGAAGATGGCATGGAGGAGCTTTTCCTCAGGAGTGAGTTCCGTCTTGCTCTTGGGCGACACCTTGCCGACGAGAATGTCTCCGGGCCGCACGTAGGTGCCGATCTTGACGATGCCCCCTTCATCGAGGTTCTTCAACGCCCGCTCGCCCACGTTGGGGATGTCGCGGGTGAACTCCTCGCGGCCAAGTTTGGTGTCGCGGATCTCGATGTCGTATTCCTCGATATGGATCGAGGTGTAGACGTCGTCCTCAACGAGTTCCTCGCTGATGATGATCGCGTCTTCAAAATTAAAGCCGTCCCAGGCCATGAAGCCCACGAGGACGTTGCGACCAAGCGCGAGTTCGCCCTTGTAGGTAGCCGCTCCGTCCGCGATCACGTCGCCCTTCTCGACCTTCTGGCCGAGCATGACGATCGGCTTTTGGTTTTGGCAGGTGCGTTCGTTGAGGCCGACGTATTTCCGCAAGGGGTAGACATCGGGCATTCCCGAGGCGGGCGTGACCTCGATCGACTCGGCGTCGACATAGGTCACCGTGCCCTTCTTGGCCGCCCGAACGAGCAAACCGGAGTTGGTAGCGACGTCCCGCTCCATGCCGGTGGCAACCACAGGTGGTTCGGTGACGAGGAGCGGCACCGCCTGCCGCTGCATGTTCGATCCCATGAGGGCGCGGTTGGCGTCGTCATGCTCGAGGAAGGGAATCAAACCGGCCGAGACACCCACCATCTGACTTGGTGCAACGTCGATGTATTCGACCTTCTCGGCGGGCACGAGCACGAAGTCGCCGCGCTGGCGTGCGACGATCGTGTCGCCCTGGAGCTTTCCATCGATCACGAGGGCATCAGCCGGGGCGAGGCAGGCCTCGTGCTCCTCGTCGGCTCGCAACCAGACCACGTCGTCGGTGAGCTTGCTCTTCGCCACCTTGCGGTAGGGCGTGACAAGAAAGCCATACGAGTCGACACCGGAGTAGATCGCGAGGCTGGAGATGAGGCCGATGTTCGTGCCTTCCGGCGTCTCGATAGGACAGATCCGCCCGTAGTGCGAAATGTGCACGTCACGAACCTCGAAGCCGGCGCGCTTTCGGTTCAGACCACCGGGGCCGAGGGCCGAGAGCCGCCGCTCATGTGTCAGCATCGAGAGCGGGTTGGTCTGGTCGACCACCTGCGAAAGCTCACCCCGACCGAAGAAATACTCGATGGCCGCCGAGATGCTCTTCGGATTGATGAGCGTCCGCGGTGACATCTCGGTGACGTCTTTGAGGCTCATGCGCTCCTGCACCGTGCGGCGGAGCTTGAGGAACCCCTTCCGCAGTTCATCGCTGGCCAATTCATCAATGGTCCGGAGGCGGCGGTTGCCGAGGTGATCGATGTCGTCCACCTCCACCTCCCCCTCGCCTTCACTCAGCTGCAGCATGTACTGGATGGCGGCGATGAGGTCCTCGGCGCGGAGGGTCATCTCCGTTTCGGGCACATTGAGATCCAGCTTGCGGTTGATACGAAATCGCCCCACACGGCCGAGCCGGTAGCGGTTGGTATCCTTGAACTTCTCGTCGAACAGCGTGACTGCCTTGTCGAGCGCCGGCGGATTGCCAGGGCGGAGCCGTTGGTAGATGCGGATGAGCGCATCTTGATGGCTCGGCGCGACACCGGTGCGACGCCGCGCCTCGTCGGCATCTTCGCGGAGACTGTTCATGATCAGGGGCACCTTCTGCTCCTGCATCACCTCGACCGCCTTGAGCCCCGAGGTGCAGATCAGTTCTGCCTGGTCGTGCGTAATCGTATTGCCGGCATCGACGATGATTTCGCCGGCCCGCTCGCTCCCCTTCGGATAGACGATGTCGTCGACGGCGATCTTGCCCTCGAGCTTGCTTACACTGCGGCCACCCGCCACCTTTTCGACCGACGTCTTGTAGAAGAGCTTGAGGATCTCAGAGTCTCGGCTGTATCGCGGATCCATCGCTCGCAGAAGCGTGAGCGCCGAAAACTTGCCACTCTGGTCGATCCGCACCTGGAGCGTGTCCTTTTTCGAGACATTGATCTCGATCCAGCTGCCCCGCTCCGGGATGATGCGACAATTGTGCGTCTTGCGGTCAGCCGACTCAGTATCGGCCACGAAATCGATGCCCGGCGAGCGATGGAGCTGGCTGACGACGACTCGTTCGGCACCGTTGATGATGAACTCACCACCACCGAGCATGATCGGGATGTCGCCGAGGTACACCTCCTCTTCGATCGGCTGCTCACGGGTGAGCCGCAGCCAGACGCGAAGTGGCCGGCCATAGGTGAGCCGCAACTGCCGGCATTCGTCCGGCGTATACCGCGGCTTGCCGAGATCGTAGCGAAGGTACTCGAGCTTGACGGTCTTGTCGTAACTCTCGATCGGGAAGATCTCCCGCAGCACACCTTCGATGCCCTGATCCTTCCGCTTGCTCGGAGCGACGTCGTACTGGAGAAACGCTTCGAAGAAGCGGGTTTGAATCTCGGTGAGGTCAGGAATGACGTGACTGGCGCGGCGGCTTCCAAACTGACGGACTTCGGTGGGCTGGAGTCGGCGAACGGCGCGAGTTGCCATTGACGGGACACTCCTCGAGAAAGGTTTGAGAATCAGCGACAGACGCAGAACGAACCGCGAGGGCCGGCGCCGAACGGAAGGCACGGGGGGCGAACAGCACGGGCAGGAAAAGCAGACAGAGAAGGAGAGGCGCGCACGCAAAAACTATACCAAACAGGCAGCCAGGACGCCAAGGTCCCGGCTGCCTGCCGGTGTTTTCGCCAAATTTACTTGAGCGAGACCTTCGCGCCGGACTCCTCGAGCTCCTTTTTGAGCTTCTCGGCGTCGGCCTTCGAGATCCCTTCCTTCACCTTGGAGGGAGCACCCTCGACCATGTCCTTGGCCTCTTTGAGACCCAGGCCAGTCGCAGCGCGCACCACCTTGATCACACCGATCTTGTTGTCGCCGAATGCTTCGAGCACGACATCGAATTCGGTTTTCTCGGCAGCGGCCTCGGCGCCGCCAGCCGCGGCACCGCCAGCCCCCGGAGCGGCCATCATGACCGCGCCACCAGCAGCCGGCTTAATGCCATGCACCTCGTCGAGGTAGTCGGAAAGCTCTTTCGCAGCCTTCAGCGTGAGCCCGACGATCTTGTCGCCGAGATCCTTGGTTTCGCTTGAGAATTCACGTGTTGCTTCAGCCGTTGCCATCGCTCGGGATCCCTTTCCTTCGAAAAAACGGTCGACTGCGGGGGGCAGTCAGCCAGGTGAGTTGGAGTCTGGTTGAAAGTCGAATGCGTTGCGGAGAGAGCCTTATGTCTTACCACGATCCGGCGGCGAGTGAAGGGGGGACAAAAAATTCCCGTTGCCAAACGCCCCCGAACCCGTTACGCAGCCGGGGCCGCGTCGCCGCCCCCCTTCTCAAGGTCCTCGACGCGGGAGGCAATCTGCCCTGCCAGGGTGCCGCCGGCGGAAACGATCTGTCCGGCCAGCGTGGAGGCCAGGGAAATAATCTGTCCGGAAAGAATGGAGAGTTGCTCCGCCCGGGTAGGCCACTTGGCCACCTGCTTGACGTCGTTGGCGTCCAACCGAGCCCCGTCCAAGGCGCCGCCACGGCATTCGAACCCTTGGAATTCCTTCACCCCGGAGAGGCGGTCAAGTTCCTTGGCCAGATCGACCACGTCCTCACCGCCCCAGGCAACCGCAAGCATTCCCTCAGTCGTCTCGAAGGCAGGCGCCAGGGGTGTGCCTGCAGTGGCCCGCCGCGCCAGGCTGTTCTTGACCATCTTGAGATGGATCTTTTTCTTTCGCAGGGCCTGACGCAGTTCGGTGGTCCGCTGGGCATCGAGGGTGCCGAGACTGACAACGATTGCCTCTCCGACGTCGGCCAAACGGGTCTTCAGGTCGTCGGTCAGCATGTTCTTGATCAGCTTGCTCATGGTTGGCTACGGGTTGAAGGAAAGGGACAGGCTCGGGACTAGGCGGCGACCATCACGCCAGGCGACATCGTCGCCGAGATCGAAATGCTCTTCACGTATTGCCCACGGACGCTCGAGGGCTGCAGCGAATTGATGTGGTCGATGAAAGCGCGGATGTTATCGGTCAGTTTGGCGTCGTCGAAACTCAACTTGCCGACCACGCCATGGACGATCCCGGTCGGGTCATTGCGAAACTCGACCTTGCCCGCCTTGTATTCCGCCACGGTCTTGCCAACGTCGGCGGTCACCGTGCCCGCGCGGGGGCTTGGCATCAGGCCTCGGGGGCCGAGCACCTTTCCGAGCGGCCCCACCAAGCCCATCATGTCGGGGGCGGCGATGCAGACGTCGAAGTCGGTCCAGCCGTCCTTGATTTTCTTGGCGAGTTCCTCCGCCCCAACCTCCTCCGCGCCGGCCGCCTTGGCATCGTCGGCGAGGTTGCCCTTGGCAAACACCACGACCCGCTTCGACTTGCCGATGCCGTGCGGCAGCGAAAGTGAACCACGAACGATCTGGTCGGCCTGCTTCGGGTCGATGCCCAGTCGCATGTGGATCTCGACACTCTGGTCGAACTTGGTGGGCGGAAACTTTCTCAACATCGCGACCGCCTCTGCGATCGGGAGCGGGATATCAGACTGCGGCTTGACGGCGGTGGCGGCCTTCATGCGCTTGGTGAGGGGCACGGCTAGGATCCTCGGGAAGTGGCGGAACGTGGGATACTGAAAGTTGGAAACGGGGAGATCAGCCTTCGACGGTAATCCCCATGCTGCGGGCGGTGCCCTCGATCATTCGCCGGGCATGGTCGGCATCTCGGGCGTTCAGGTCGGCTCCCTTGAGTCTGACAATCTCGTCGAGCTGGGCTTTCGTCACGGTGCCAACCTTGTCTTTGTTGGGCACGCCCGAGCCTTTTGCCAGTCCGACGAGCTTCTTGAGCAGGGCGGCCGCCGGAGGACTCTTGGTGATGAATTCAAATGAGCGGTCGTTGTACACGGTCACGACCACCGGAATCGCCATGCCGGCGGCCTCGCGGGTGCGGTCGTTGAACTGCTGCACGAACTGGCCGAGGTTGATGCCGAATCGGCCCAGTGATGTACCCACTGGCGGCGCGGGTGTTGCCTGCCCGCCCGGCACCTGAAACTTCGCCTGTCCTACCATCTGCTTTGCCATCGTCGTGTTCCTTCGGATTCGTGCTCAAACGGTCTCGATCTGCCAGTACTCGATGTCGACGGGCGTGGAACGGCCGAAGATGCTGAGCATGACCGTCACGCGGCCATTGGCCTCATCGATCGCCTCGACCTCTCCCTCGAAATTCTCGAACGTGCCCTCGTTGATCTTGACGCGGTCACCCTTCTTGAACGCAATTTTCAATCGGGGCGCCTCGTCTGCCTTCTCCTCTGTCTTGTTGAGCAGTTTGGCGACGTCCTGCGGCAGCATCGGGCTGGGGCGGCCAGCGGAGCCGGTGAAATCACCGATGCCGCCGGTCTCCCGGACGAGGTACCACGTTTCGTCATTCAAGATCATGTTCACAAGGATGTAGCCAGGGTAGAGCTTTCGCCAAACCACGCGTTTTTTGCCACTTTTGAACTCGGTGACCTGCTCCTTGGGCACGATCACCTCGCCGAACCACTTGTCCA
>CAZODJ010000025.1:0-23571 GCA_964578555.1 uncultured Candidatus Kuenenia sp. | reverse complement strand
GCAGGGCGAAGGCCTGCAGCACGGCCGTGATGAACATGGCCCAGATCGTCATCGGCAGGCGAAACATCGTCATGCCGGGGGCCCGCATGAGAATGATCGTCGTCATGTAATTGACACTGCCGAGCATCGATGACACGCCGACGAACGTGAGGCCGAGCAGCCAGAGGGTCTGCCCCCAGCCGCTGCCCGGTGAGGAGGCGACGTTGGTCGACAGTGGCGGATAGCTCGTCCAACCGCCTGAAGCTGCGCCTCCTTCGACGAAGAAGCTCGCGCCAAACGCAAAGAAGGCCGGCCACATGAACCAGTACGACAGCATGTTGAGGGTCGGAAAGGCCATGTCGTCGGCACCGATCATCAGCGGGATCAGAAAGTTCCCGAACGCCCCGGCCAGGATCGGGATGATGACGAGGAAAATCATCACCGTCGCGTGCATCGTAAAGAGCATGGTGTAGAACTCGGGGCTCATCTGACCGCCCTGCTGCGCGAAGAGCTTGCCAAGCACCGGCACGTCGGACCACGGCCAGGCGATCTGCCAGCGGACGGCGAGAGCCAGCAGGCCGCCGATCAGAAACCAGAGCAGCGTGGAGAACAGGAACTGCAGCCCGATCACCTTGTGATCTTTGGAGAACACGTAGGTGGAGAGAAACTCGGCGACCGGCCGGGACTTCTTCGTCGGCAGCGGCGCCGGGGCAGTCGTTGCTGGGGTAGTGATGGTGCTCATGGCTCTCCTCTTACTTCACGGTGACCGTTTCGGGGCCCGGCTGGGTCGCCTCCTGCTCGGCGTACTTCCGCTCGAGCCAGGAATCAAACTCAGGACGCGTCACGAACGTAACCCGCCCCTTCATCTTGTAATGCCCCCAGCCACACAGTTCGGCGCAGACAATGTCGAAGGCGCCCGTTTCGGTCGCCTTGAACCAGACCGGGATCTTCATGCCCGGCACGGCATCCTGCTTGATCCGCACGTGCGGCAGAAAGAAGCTGTGAAGCACGTCCATGCTCTTGAGCTGCACGAGGATGTCCTCGTCGATGGGCAGATGGAGATCGTTGACCAGATGCAGGTCATCGGGGGTGCCGAGCGCCCCGTCGCGACCGGGATACCGCAGCCGCCATTCGAACTGTCGGGCGACCACCTCGACCGTCGGCTGCATCTGGGGCCGCCGCATTTTCACGTCGGCCCAGGCATTCATCTGGTAGATCGCCAAGAAAAGGAGCGTGGCGGCGGGAATGATGGTCCAGACCACTTCCAGAGTGTGACTGCCGTGGATGTAGGCGGCAGGACCGGTGTTTTTCGCGGCGTCGTACTTCCACATGAACCAGAAGAGCAGCAGTTCCGTGGCAATGAAGACGACGCCAGTAAGCGCCAGGATGAAATAGAAGAGGCCGTCGATCGAGGCCCCGTGCTCAGACACATCCTTGGGGAGCCACACGTTGATCGAAGGAGCGATCGCAAAAACCGCCACCCCAAGCACGGGGACGGCCAAAAACAAAAGAGCCCAGAACATTCCTGCCAGTCGCTTGCCCACGGTGTTCTCCTCGTTGTCAGTCGCCTTTGGCGATCATCGGCCGGTCGACGCCGAGTTCCCCGTCAAGGTCGTAGGGAAGCGACCGGATGTAGTTGACGATGTGCCAGATGTCCTCGGGGGCCACGGTACCCGCAGCGGCAGGCATCGGCGCGCCGTTGATGCCAGCATGGATCCGGTAGTAGAGGTCGAGCGGCCGCCGTCCGCCGCGGTAGAGGCCCTGACGGAGGTTCCGCGGTGGGATCGTCCGCGGCCGCAAGGCATCGCCGGCCAGGACGTGGCTGGCCCGAGCCACCCAGGCCGCATCCTGATCGCCGGCCACCTCCTGGCTCCACTGCACGATCACCTTGTTCCAATCGTCGTAGTCGTTGGCCTGTCCGTCGCCGAGCCCTGTCACGCCGTGACACTTCACACAGTTAGCCTTGTCGCCGTAGAAAAGCTCCTTCCCCTTCGCAATCGACGCCACAAGATCGATGTCGGCCGGCATCTCCGGCACGGCGATCACCGCATCTGCGGCCGACTGCCACTTTTCGGCAACCGGCGTGAGCATTTCCCCAACGAGAAACTCGCGGGTCTCAGGCAGCTTACCCGCGTCTTCTTCATCGAGTTCGAAGAAAGCCCGCATCAGTTCGATCTCGGTCTCGCCGCGGATGCTGAGGTATTTCACATACTCCGCCAAGGCGTCGATCTCGAGGTCACTCAGGAGGGCGAACGACGGCATCGACGTGCCGACGATGCCGTTGTGGAGAATTCTGACCAGATCGTCGTGCGTGGGTTTGTCGGCCCGCTCGGTGCTCTTGAACTTGAAAACACCGGGGCGGTAATCACGCGGATAGGGATTGAGGAACGCTGCGGTGGGGCCAAGACCGTCACCCGTCACTCCGTGACAATGGCCGCAGTGCTCTCGGTAGAGGCCGTTCTTGCGACCCGCGATATCGCTTCGCACCGGACCCGCTGCAAGCCGCAGCTTCGCCTCGTCGAGCCCGGCCTCCGGGATACAGACCGGCTCGTCCGGCGTGCCGAACATCGCCAGCAGGATCGTCGCGACCTGCTGCTCTTGATCGGAGGTGAGCCGTTGCTTGGTCGCCTCCACCATGTTGAGACGAAACGAGGCCGGCGGCGTGCGGCCGCAACCGGTCGCAGCCACGAGCACCATGACGCAGGCGGCCAGCACAGTGCCGCCGTCAAAGGCGTTGAGTCGGAAGCGTGATGTTCCTGATCTCATCGTCGGAAAACCTCTCCAGGGATCAAATGCCTTGAAGCCATAGACCGCGTGTTACATGCCGAGTGCGCTGGCTGGCACCACGAGGGTACCCAGATTCCGCACTTGGTCGGCATCGAGTGTGAGCTTGAATCGACCCTTGTCTGACCAGTTGAGCTCCGGCACCGCCAGGGCGAGTGCGCCATTGGGACCGCTTGCCCGCTCATGCCAGACCTGAAATTCCAACGGCTCACCGGCCGGCAGGTCAGGGATTGTGAAGGAGCCGTCGGCCCCTGACACCGCCACGTAGCCATCCTGCCGAAACACGGCGTAGGCCTTCATCCACGGATGGATGTTGCAGGTCACCATGACCGGCATGCCTGTCTCCTTATTTGGAGTGTAGACCGTTCCTTGGCCTGCCGGGATCAGCTGATTGAAGCTTGTCCCAGAAATGTTCGTGTTGTGGCCGACGGGATCGCTGTTCCGCACGTCGACCGGCTGTCCCACGCGAGCCGCGAACACCGGCGCAAGAAACTCGCAGTTCTTCTGATCGAAGACGAGCTGATCGGCCGACACGGGATTCTTCACGCGGCTTGATTTCCGCACGAAAACGACCACGTTCGCCAGCCCCTTGTTGGACCCGTCCACGAGCATGGAACGGTCGAACAACTTCATGCCGCCCTTCGAACACACCTCGGTGTCCTTGTCGACCACGAGTTGCTTTGCCGCAGGGGGAGCGCCCTCAAATGTGAACATGCCTGTAAGCGTGGCCCAGCCCGTGCCGGCGGGGCCGGCGTCAGTGGCCGCCGCTCCATCGGAAGCGGTCAGGAGGGTTTCCCGAAGCGTCACCGCTGCCGACGTATCCGCCCGGGCAGCATCAACCCGCGACGCACCACAGCCGGATGCGGCAACCAGACTTCCACCAACGATGACGAGGAGCAAACGGACCATCGGCCTCACTTTGAAAACAGGGATGCGTTGAGAACCATCTCGCCGAGATCGGTGCCGGCAGCGGCAACTTTGACTTTCTTTCGGCCCTTGGCAGTCTTTTCGGCCTTGCCCCCCACGGTGATCTCGCCGATGTAGCCGGCCTTTTCGTGCCACAGCTGCAGTTCGATCTCACCGACAGGCAGGTTGGCAATCTCGAATGAGCCATCAGGACCACTCACGGCGGCGTAGGGGTTGTCACGAACGACGAGCCACGCCTTCATCCACGGGTGAATGTTGCAGGTTACCTGGGCGGGAATCGCCTCGGCCGCCTTGAAGGTCAGCGTCGCCTCACCGCCGGCCGGGATGAGATTGTTGGAGGGGGAATTCTTCAGCGTCGCAATGTTGCTGTTGTGGCCCACCGGATCGGAGTTCTTGACGACGAGATTCTGGCCGGCCTGCACGAAGGCGACGTGCGGCTCGAAGCGGCAGTCCTTGTTGTCAAGCACGACCTTCGCCGACGTGGCAGCTGCGGCCGCATCCGGGTGCACCTTCACGCTCTTGTCCCGAACGAAGACAACGACGTTGGCCACACCCTTATCGGCCGCGACCAGCAGCTCTTCGTTGACGAGCTTGTGCTTGCCGCACACCTCCACATCCTTGTCAGCCTTCAACTCAACAGGCGATGGCGCATCGCCCGAATACACGAAACGGCCCTTCAGCGTGCCCCACTCCTCAGCCGCAGCCGCCGAGACGAGCAGGCACCACGCAACGGCGGAAAGGCAGACAAAGCGGAGGGCGACGATCATGACAGTTCTCCGAAAACGGGACAAACAAAACACGGGCACGAAAGACGACGCGGCAACCGCGGCTGTTGTTAGTTTAGCGCCACTCCCTGAACACGGGAGCTTTTTGGAGGCGGGACCGCTGCCGACGGCGGATTCGTGGGCGGAACAGCAGTCTGGGCGGGGGGCTGGCCGGCAGCCGGGGCGGTCGGCTGCGCCGGTTGCTGCGGGGCGGCCAAAGGCCCAAGGTAGGCCTCCAGCGGGAGGCTCCGCTTGGCAAAGGCGTCGAAATGCATGAGCAGGTCGGTGAGGGCATCGACCTGTTGCTCGCTCGTGCCCCGATAGAGTTCCTGACTCACTGGTGCGTTGAACGGGATGTTGACCGGCATGCCCGTATAGGGCAGGAATCGCTTCGGATTGGCGATCCAGTCGTGCACATAGTCGGGCCGCAGCCGCTCATGGACCCGCTCCAGCTGGGGCGCGAGTGCCTTCGGATTGCCGGGAGGAGAGTAGCTTCCTACCAGATGACATTTCACGCAGTAGTTGTTGTTGGTCACGATCCGCATCGCGCCCACGAGATGACCGGGATAGGACCGCTCCTTCTCGGCCAAAGTGCTCTCATCGAGCCGCGGATCATACCCATACGGATAATCGGCGCCGTCCACGGCCGCGAAGTAGTCGACCAGTTTGGCGGCCTCGGACGACTGGAAGTTGAACCGCGGCATCCGCAATACCGCCGACGGCCGGATCGTATGCGGATTGAGCAGGAACCTATGCAGCCAGTTTGACTGGACCTTCTTCCCCTCGCCGACCAGCGGTGGCGGCAGCCAGCCCCATGCATCGTCAGGCTTGACGTTGGGGTTGATCTCCATCTCGTCCGCGATGACGACGGGGAACAGCAGTTTGGCGAGATCGCCACCGCGGGCCGGATAATGCCTGCCGGCCTGAATGGCCTCTTCTGGCACGATCAGGTTTTGCCCGCCCACGAGCCGAGGCTCGCCGTCGATCAGGAGGTCTCGCCAAGGCATGATCGGGCGGTGAAGAACTGCTTCTTCGTCATCGGCTTCCACCGGCACGCCGTCTTCGTCGACAAATTGCGAACGGCCCGTCTCGGGGTCAAGGATCGGCATGCCGATGAGCGTGGCACTCCGGCGCCCCTGCCGGTCGGTCTGGAGCGACTTCTCCACCTGCTGCGGCGTAAAGTGCGCCGCCAGGAACGGGTAATCGTCCGCCTCGGCGGTCTCACCAAGCGACCCTGGCTTGTACCGGACGTCCCAGCGGTCCATCTCGAGCGCATGGCACCCGCCGCAGTTGTACTGTTCGGCGACCACGAGCCCGTCGAGCCGCGCCTGCTCACGCGGTGATGGCGTATGAACGAACTGCGGCGCCGGCGGCTCTGCCACCAGCCCGAGCACAAACGTCATCACCGCCTCCCGCTGCTCGTCGCTGAAGGGGAACTGCGGCATGCGATACCGCTCGTTGTACGTCTTGTTTTCAGCCTTCTTGTAGTCGTAACTCCGTGGCTGCCGCAGTTTCTGCCACAGGAAGCCTTCCCGCTCGTGGCCGAGCAGTTTTTGGAGGAAGAAGCCAGTGTCTGGATCAACCGATTCCGGATCGACATGCCCCCCCTCGTGCTCGGGCAGGCCGTACGCCAACTCGGTCTTGCTGAGATCGTCGGTGGACGTGCCGCCTTGATCCGATTCGTGAGCACCATGATCACCGTGGTGCCCATGACCATTCGGCCCACCATGACCGTGGCCAGCGAGTTGGTGCATCACAAAATGCGAAACCTGCTCAAACGCGATCCGCGACGGATCCTTGCGGCCCCAATCGGCCAACGCCGCTCCCGCTGGCTTCGCATCTTCAAAACCTGGAATGTCATGACACGAGTAGCACGCAAGCTTGGCGATCGTCTTCTTGCCGACATACCCAAGCAACGTGGCATCGCGGCTGTCATCCGACAGGCCGACGAGCATCTGCTCATCGCCCCGGATCGATGCTTGCCCAGCCGGGATGCCATTTTTCAGCACGTCTGCCGCACGGGCCGCCGGGAACCTCTCCGCGAGGTACATGAGTGCCAACTCATCGAGTGCTTCGCGTTCTGCAGAGGTCAGCGACTCTCCGGGAACGTCGACCGGCCGCCACTCCTGGGTCGACTGCATCAGGTACGCCGTGGCGTCGGCGGCCGGGTCGCTGAGCGTGCCATCCGCAAGCGGCACCGGCTCGAGCAGCACGTTCGGCATGATGGTCTTCGGGTGGTACCGGGCTGGCTCGCGCAGCCAGCTGTAGAGCCACGCCGCGCCGTTTGGATGAGAGGCCGCCTTAGCGCCTATCCGCGACAACTCGGGACCATGAGTGCTCTCGGCATCAGGGAAATCAGCGTGCTGATGACAGGCGAGGCAGCCCCGCACCTGAAACACCTTCTTGCCCCGCTCAAGATCGGCAGCCGCCGTGATCCCGTCGTACGGCTTCACATACTCGAACGGCTGACTCGACGCGAGCATGTAGTGGATCATCGAACGAATTTCGAGCGGCTCGTACCGCATCGACTCTTCGAGCCCCTTGCCCTCGAGGTGCTCCCACAGCCCGAAGAACCGGGGCATCTTCGTCGATGGCCGGAAGTCCTGCGGATTGCGGAGCCAGGAGTAGAGCCAGTCAAATCCCGCCTTGCTCGCCACATGCCGCAGGCTCGGGCCCACCTTGGGGAGCGTGCCGGGAGTTTCGGGATCCTTCAGGAATGCCGCCAGTTCGTGCGACCGCGCCGACAGCTTCGCATCGGCACCAGCAGCCGCATCCCGGTCGATCGCATCGCGTAGCCGCATGCGGGCCTCGCGACCATCCGGACTGCTCCGCACGTCACTCACCCAGCGGCCAATCGTCGAACCGAGTTCTGCCAGGGCGGGATCGTCACCGATCGCGGCAGCCACCTCGTGGTAGTTCGGGGCGAGCCGCATGTCCGGCCCGATCCGCTTGTCCGGCCCGGCCCAGCCATTGATCTCATGGCACCCATAGCAGCCGTATTGGCGAATCAGGTGATACCCCTCGACCAGCTTCGGTGCCGGCGGATCGGGGAACCGCTCGCTCGGCTCGAGGTCGACCACCTGGTGATGGCACTTCAGGCAGCTCGATTCCTCGAACCGCTCCGGCAGCATCGGCAAGATCCAATGATGATTGTTGAACCAGCCATGATCGTCATGCCACTGGTGGGCTTCCTTGGGCGAGTTCGGCGTGTGGGAGGCCCACTTGAAACTTGTGGAACTGCCCTGCCCCTGATGGCAGACCGTGCAGCCGAACGTCTTCATGGAGTGAGGGCTGGAATCGCTGACGAACAAGTCGAGCCGTGGATGCGATGAGTACGGCTGCGGGACGCCCCTGTTCACCACCAACGACAATGGCTGTCCCCACGACGGCATCTCCACGAGTGCGGTCGCCGCGATGCTCCGGGAACCGATCGGCCCACCGGCGATCTGCTCGATCACATCACCGGTACGCAGCCCGGCGATGGCCGCCGGCGACTCCGGCACCACGACACTCACGGTCGGATCGTCGTGATCAAACAGCCCGCGCGGCGCGAGCTGAAAGCCATACATCGCCTGCAACTGCTCGTTTGCGTCACCAGACACGACCGCCGGCTGCGGAGCCGCTTCGGGCGTGGACAGAGTGAGCGTGACCTCTTCCTGCTGCGGATAGGCCGGATCGAATGGACCACCCGGCACTGCCTTCGCCATGCCCTGGTGGCAGGTTGTGCAGCGATCAAAGCGAGCCACATCGCGGAAATTGTTGTTGAGCGTGAGCTGCGGCAGCCAGATCTGATCGATTCGCAGCGGACCGTTAAATGCGTCGAGAACCGGCAGTTCCAACAGGCTCTTTCCGACGTTGGGAGCCTTGTCTGTCAGCGTTTTCGTGAGAAGCGCAACCTTCTGGCGGTGGTCAGCCAACACCTTCGCGGCGGCATCCTCTTCGGCGGTCAACTTGCGCAACGTCGATTCGAGGCCCGTGCGATATGTGTTGGCCGTCTGTACCGCAAGCGTGGCCTCCCCCACCTCGGCCCGCTTTGCGTCGGCACGGGCCAGGAGGGTCGCCAGCTTTTCCGCCGGGGCCTCGTCGGCAATGGCCAGTTCATAGTCGGCGCGATTCTTGTCGAGCTCGGCCTTGCGGAGCTTGAGCGCCCCAGCCAGACCATCCTCGCGGAACTTCGCCCGCGCGACGATGTCACGGCAGCGCTGCAGCAGATCACCCCGCAACACCAGACGCTCATCGGCGTCGGTCTGCGTGCGAAGCTGGTCGGCGTCGAGCCGGACACGATCAGCAGCCTGAGCGTCGGCAGGCTCAGCTTGCACCTGGGCCACGAACGACTCGACCAAGGTCGCATCGACGTCAGCCCGCCGGGTCGCCGCCAGCGACGCCTCCAGTTCCCGAGCCTTTTCTTGATAGGCCTGCGACGCCTGTTCATCGACGCGGGCCGCCGCCGACCAGGTCTCGAGGTCACGAAACTCTCGCTGATACTTCTTCCACGGCCGATTGTGATCGCCCGCGAGCATCATGACGGTGGCAATGAGCAAGACCACCGCCGATACCGCAAACACCACATGGAGCAGTTTCAGGCTTCGCCAGGTCTGTTCGGTTGCAGGCATGGATGAAAATCCGGTAACGGGGCAAGAGCCGATGACTAAAAATTGAGCGAGAACTCAGGAATACTCACCAGATATCTCAGATTGAACGTCCACCGCAGAATCATCTTGATCGGCAACGTGAGCATCAGCAGCATCAGCGACACCATGACCATGTAGCGAATGAATCCCATCTTCGCGAAGAACCCGCGGAACACGGTGACGGCCAACAACGGCGGCAGGAGCACCAAGTAGGCGCCCAAGAGCACTAAACCGGGCGCCTCGCGAAGCAGGACAAAGCCAATCTGCGTGAGCACCCCTGCCCCCTGCGGTGCACGCGGCAACGGCCGATCAAGCAGATTCACCCAGAACATCTGCGGAAGATCGACGTTGTTAAGCACTTCCACCTTGTAGGGAGTCCAGTACTCAAACGGACCAAAAAAGTTCCAGTTGGGCCCGCGGAGGAACGTGCCCAGGATGATGAGCGTGATCCAGAGCTCGAAAAACCCGAACTGGTAGACGAGGTAGCTGAACTTCCGCTCTTCGATCGAATAATAGCCGTTGCCCTTCTTGTTGAAGTCGAGATACGGCATCGCCATCAGCCCGAACACCACGAGACTCGGCAGCACGACGCCGGCATACCACGGATCGAAGTAGACGAGCATCTCCTGCAACCCAAGGAAGTACCACGGGGCCTTCGACGGATTAGGAGTCTTCACGCTGGAGGCAGGCTCTTCCAGCGGCGCCGGCAGGAAGATCGCCCAGAAGAGCAGAAATGCCGACACACCCACCATGCAGATCAGTTCCGTGTAGACGAGGTCAGGCCACACCAGCACCTTTTCGTCATTGACCTTCTCCATCGGCGGAAGCCCCTGGGCGATCCGCTCGTCATTAACGACCGCCTGCTTGGTCGCCACCCAGGTGAAGAACGCCAGCAGGAACACGAGCCCCACGATCGGCACGTTATCGGGCTTCATGACGATCGCCGCAAAATTCTCGTCGGCCATCGACAGCCCCATCAGCAGAAGCATCACGTTGAGGATGGTCCAAGCGACCATCGGCTGTACGAAGAACTTGCGAAAGACGAACAGCACCACGAGCAGCACGGTGGTGCCGAGCGTGTAGAGCACCGGGCCAGAGAGGGAGTTGACGAGCGACCGCGCGGCCGACGGCAGCGCCGGCACGAGGGCCGGAGAAGCCGAGAGGGCGAGGCTCGCCAGGACCATCATGGCCCCGGCGAAGACGGCCCACGTGACCGCCCAGGCATTTCGCTTTTTTTGCCACAGCAGCAACGCCGCCACGCCGTTCATGACGGCCATGAAGGCGTAATAGCCGCCCAGGAACCCGGCAACATCTTTGAGGAAAAAGCCGCTTGAATGCATGGTGGTCGACTCACAGCGGGCCGCTGATGCCGCCGTCCTTTCTCACACGCCAGAAGTGGATGGCCAGCAGCAGAGCGACCGCCAGCGGAATCGCGATGCAGTGCAACACATAAAACCGATTGAGCGTTTCCTCGCCGACAAACCGCGCGCCAAGGAGACCGAAGCGGGCGTCGGAACCGTCGGTAATGAGGTCGATGCCACCGATCGTGAGGAGCTGCTGACCGGGGCCTTCGTAGCCCAGGATGGGCGTGGCACGGGCCATGTTGGAACCCACAGTGATGGCCCAGATGGCCAACTGATCCCACGGCAGCAGGTAGCCGGTGAACGAGAGCAGAAGCGTGAGGAGAAGGAGGATCACACCGACCACCCAATTGAACTCACGAGGCGGCTTGTAGCTGCCGGTGAGAAACACACGATACATGTGGAGCCACGTGGTGATCACCATCGCGTGAGCACCCCACCGGTGAAGCTCCCGCAAAATGCCAAGACTCGTCACGTCACGAAGGGCAAGGATGTCGTTGTAGGCCCATTCAAGCGTCGGCCGGTAATAGAACATCAGCAGCACGCCGGTGACGGTCTCGACAAGAAAGAGAAAGAACGTCACCCCCCCCATGCACCACGTGAAGGAGAGAGCGATGCCCTGCTTCTTGATCGACACCGGATGGAGGTGGAGGAAGAAGTTGGTGAGCATCACCACGATCCGATTCCGCCTGTCGAGCGGCATCGGATGACGGAAGATGCTCTTCCAAATCTGCGAGTTGCGAATGGTTTCGCCAATGGCCATGGAACGTCAACCAGGGAGGGCGGGGGTCAGGCGGGAATGAACGAAGAAGGATCGGCCCACTGGCCGAGCTCCTCCTGGAAGGCACGGCTCTTATCGACCTCGAGCTGGCCATCGTCAGCAATCCGGATGGCATACCGCTCCAGCGGCCGAGGGGCCGGCCCCTCGAAGTTGATGCCGTCCTTGTAAAAACCGCTGCCGTGGCAGGGGCACTTGAACTTTTGCTCAGCCTCGAGCCAGTTGGGCGTGCAGCCAAGGTGCGTGCAAACCGTCTTGAGGGCATAGATCTGCTGCTCGCCCTGGAAGTCGCCGTTCACCACCCAGACGCCGTACTGGGCGACGAACTTGGTCTCAACCTTTCCAGAGGGAAACCCATCTTTGAAGCCGACCTTGAATCGACTCGGCGGTTCGGCCAGCACGTTGGGGAACAAAAATCTCGCGAGGCCGAGCGAGAACAATCCACCGGTCACCGACAATGCAGTGAACCCGACAGCCATGAACGACCCGACGGCATATGAGAGAAACGACCGCCGGTCATCGACCTCGGGCTTTGCCGTTAGCTTGGGCCGGCTGGGCATTGGTGGCACCACCCGCGCCGGAGCAGCTGCCTCCTTGGCGGCCGCAGGTTTCGGCTTCACAGGCCTCGGCACCGCCTCCGCCTTGGTCACCGGACCGGGTTTTGCTCCCGCCCGTGCCGCAGCCAGAATGCTCGCGGTATCCCGCTGCACGCCGGCCTTGCCCCCGGTCGCCGCCGGCTTGTCAGACTTGGCTGCCGCCGGCTTGGCAGCGGGAGCAGGCTTGGGGGCCGCTGGCTTCGCTGCCGCAGCGGTTCCATCCGCCCCGCCCTTCTGCCTGGCCATGGCAAGGATGTCCGACACGCTCGGCCGCCCACCACCGGCCGCCTTAGCTGCCGCAGGCTTCTTCTGGGCCTTTGGCTCTGGTGATTCGCCGCCTGCTGGCGATTCACCGGCAGATTCACTCGCGGCCGTGTCCTCTGCCTTTGGCGGCGCAGCAGAACCCTTTTCGGCTCGCGCAGCAGCAAGGATCTCTGCGACCGACATCTTCTTTTTTTCAGCCATCGCCTCGTCCTGGCAGCGTGCCTCGGAGCCCTGCAAAAGCCGTTTCGTCCGTGTTTGAGAGGCTTCGTGATTTTTTTCACGAACTCTACCCCTAACTGTATCGCCACCGCAGACAGTGTCAACGTCGGCGGGACGGGGGCAGACAGAAGGCTCATTGGACCGTCCTAAATCGCACCGGCTCACGTGGCCGGAAAGCACCCCGCCAATGAGGGAACGTCCTGAGGTGATTGGTCGCGCATGGGCCAGTCTGTGGCTTGAACCGAAACGCCGATCCGCGGCACAATTCGCTGGAGTTGGCCTCGTGCGACGGCTCTGCTCCCAGGATGCCGGTCTCACGCCGCGCCGCCCCACCCCGACTCCCGACCCCGTTTTGAGAGGATCTCGCCCCGTGCCACATTCCCGCCGAGTGCTTGTGGTGGGAGGCGGCGGCCGCGAGCACGCCCTCGCCTGGAAGCTCGCCCGTGACGGTGCCGAGGTGCTCGTTGCCCCGGGCAATGCAGGCACGGCTTCGACCGCTGAAAATGTCGCAGTCCGCGCCGACGACATCAGCGGTCTCGTGCAGTTGGCCCGCGACCGGAGCGTGGACCTCACGGTCATCGGCCCCGAAGCGCCGCTCGTCGCGGGCGTTGTCGATGCCTTCACAGCCGCCGGGCTCCGCATTTTCGGCCCCACCGCAAAGGCGGCACAACTCGAGGGCAGCAAGATCTTCTGCAAGCAAATCCTGCATCGCGGCGACGTGCCCACCGCCATGTTCCAGGAATTTCGTTCCGTCGCCCGGGCCCGCGAATTTCTTGAGGCCCGCGAAGACGTGCCCGTGGTCATCAAGGCAGATGGTCTGGCGGCCGGCAAGGGTGTGTTTGTGTGCGACTCCCGCGACGAGGCGCTCGCCGCGGTGGACACGCTCGGCCGCGACCCGCAGTTGGCCAAAGCAGCCTCCGGCATCCTGATCGAGGAGCGACTCGACGGGATGGAAGTGAGCGTGATGGCGATCACCGACGGCCGCACGATCGTCACGCTTCCGCCACTGCAGGATCACAAGGCTGCCTACGACGGCGATACCGGCCCCAACACCGGTGGCATGGGGGCCTACTGCCCCACGCCTTTCGTCAACTCCGATCTCATGGCCGAGATCGAGGAACGTATTCTCGTGCCCACCGTGCACGCGCTGCGGCGGTCAAAGGTGCCCTTCCAAGGCGTCCTCTACGCCGGACTGATGCTCACGGCACAGGGCCCCAAGGTGCTTGAATACAACGCGCGGTTTGGCGACCCCGAATGCCAAGCACTCATGGTGCGACTCGACTCGAGCCTGCTGGAATTGTTCGACGCCGCGGTCGACCGACGACTCGACGACGTCGCCCCGCCACGCTGGAGCGAGGCGGCGAGCGTGACGGTGGTGATGGCCGCGGAAGGCTATCCCGGCGCCGTTGAAAAAGGCCGCCTGATTCGTGGTCTCGATGCAGCCGCTGCGATCGATGACGTCGTCGTCTTTCACGCCGCCTCCCGCCAGACGCCCGACGGAATCGTGACCGATGGCGGCCGAGTGCTTGCCGTCACAGGCCGGGGCGAGTCGCTCGCCAAGGCCAAGCTGCGTGCCTATTCGGCCGTCAAGGAGATTCGTTGGCCGGGCGGCTGGTGCCGCAAGGACATCTCCGACAAAGCGTTTGACCACGAGCGTCGCACCGCGGCGGCGGCTGCCGTCGCAACCAGTGCACCGCAGCCGGAGATCGGCGGATGAGGCTCCGTGTCGGCATCGTCGGACTCGGCAGCCAGTGGGAATCACGCTACCTTCCCGCCCTGCGATCACTCGCCGACAGGTTCGAGGTGCGGGGCATCTGCGAACAGGTGGCCCACCTTGCGGCCCGGGCCGCGAAGGCTCTCAATGCCACCGCCGTCGACGGGTTTCGGTCGCTCGCCGCCCGCGATGATGTCGACGCGATCCTGTACCTCGCCGACCAGTGGTACGGCGCCACTCCGATCCTCGCGGCCTGCGAGCACGGGAAGGCGGTCTACTCGGCGATCTCGCTCCCCGTTGCCCCCGAGGAGGCGGCGCTGCTGCGATCTCGTGTCGAGGAATCAGGCATCGCCTTCATGACTGAGTTTCCAAGGCGGCACGCTCCGGCGACTGTTCGCCTCAAGGAACTGATCGCCACCCGGCTCGGTCCGCCGCGGATGCTCTTTTGTCATCGCCGCGTTCCGTTGGCGGCCGGCCCTGCCGCCGCCTCCAGCCGTGACGAGGCAAGCGAGGCTCGCGACCTGATGGAACTCGTCGACTGGTGCCGCTATGTCGTCGGTACCGACGCCACGAGCGTGGTCGGGGTGCGGCACGCCGAGTCGCCCGGCTCTGCCATCGAGGACTACCAGATGCTCAGCCTCGACTTCACCCGCGAGGCGCCCCCGGGCGACGGTGTCCTGGCCCAAATCAGCTGTGGCTACTACATGCCGCAGGAATGGGAGGAGGCAGTCGGGTTTCGTCCCCCGCCGGCGCTCCAGGTCGTGTGCCAACGCGGCATCGCTTTTATCGACCTGCCGTCGAGTCTTGTCTGGTTCGACACCGCGGGCCGCCACCAGGAGTCGCTCGACAGTGAGCGGCCCGTCGAGGAATGCATGCTCCTGCAATTTCATCGGAAAGTGACGAGCCTCGTGCGGCCGACAAGCGGCCTCGACGACGCCCTCGCGGCGATGGACGTCGTGCACGCCGCCACCCAAAGCCAGGCCGAAGGAAGACGCGTGCGGCTCGACCAGCGTTAGGACAGTGCCGCGACGACGAGGTCGCCAACTTCCTTCGTGCCGTACCCCATCTTGCCGGCCGCCTGGCTCTTCATCTTCGTGCCAGTGACCTGGGCGACGGCCTTGTCGATGCGTTTGCCCGCCGCAGGATAGCCACTGTGTTCCAGCAGCATCGCCATCGCGTTGATGGCAGCGATCGGGTTGATGACGTTTTGGCCGGTGTACTTCGGAGCACTGCCCCCCATCGGCTCGAACATGCTCACGCCGCCGACATCGGGATTGAGATTACCGCCGGCGGCGACGCCCATGCCTCCCTGCAGGATGCCGCCGAGATCCGTGATGATGTCGCCGAACATGTTCGTCGTCACGATCACATCGTAGAAGTCGGGGTTTTTCACCATCCACATGCAGCAGGCATCGACGTGGTTGTAGTCGGTCTTCACGTCGGGATAGTCCTTCGCCACCTCCTGAAACGTCCGCCACCACAGATCGTGGCCGTAGGTGAGCACATTGGTTTTCGCCACGAGGGTGAGCATCTTCTTGGGGCTGTTTCGCTTCTGGGTGTACTCGAACGCCCAGCGGATGCACCGCTCACATCCTTTCCGCGTGTAGACGGCCTGCTGGACGGCCACTTCGTCGGGCGTGCCCTTCTTCAAGTAGCCGCCGACACCGCAATACAGGTCTTCGGTGTTCTCCCGGACGACGACGAAGTCGATGTCGGCAGGCCCGCGGCCGGCCAAGGGAGTCTCGACACCGGGGAGAAGCTTCACCGGCCGGAGGTTGATGTATTGGTCGAGTTTGAAGCGGAGATCGAGCAGCAGCCCCTTCTCGAGAATGCCCGGGGCGACGTCGGGATGGCCGATCGCGCCGAGAAAGATGGCGTCTTTCGAACGGAGCAGGTCGAGGCCACCTTCCGGAATGATTTCGCCGGTCTTCAGGTATCGGGCGCCACCCCAGTCGAGAGGCTCCACGTCGTACGTGAAGTTCTCCAACGAGGCGACAGCCTTCAGAACCTTCATGGCTTCGGCGGTCACTTCTGGCCCGGTCCCGTCTCCGGGAATCGACGCAATCTTCAAGGTCTTTCCAGCCATCGTTGCAACAGACTCCTCGCGGGCATTTCAGTAGCGTGAGACTCGCAGTCTACCGGGCAAAACAGCCTCCGCTAGCGGCCCGTGCAGCGGTGGGCTGACGCGATGGTCGATCCCGCTGCAGCCCCCGGGCTCGCGCCCGGGGCTTGCTGGTGGAGGGCATGGCGGGCCGCCGCTGCGAAGTGGTCCACCCCCAGCCGGCAGCGGAAGCCATTCCCACACTCAGCCGCCGGCGCGAGCCATCCCACACTCAGCCGCCGGCGCGAGCCGGCGGGCTCCCGTACGAAAGCGAAACAACGTTCGCCAAGAAACCCGCGGCCAGAATGGCGGGGGTTGGGGAAGTCAATTTTGACTGAAGTTGAAATGCTTGGCTGTCTTCGCGCCGAGCGGATTGCGAAGGAACCGCTGGCGGCAGGCGTCACAGAGATCGAAACGCATACTCACGGTGCCTTCGTCGAGCAGCTCTGCACAGTCATGATCATCGAGTCGCTCGAGCAGTTCTTGCATCTCCTCGAGATGGTCGGCCTCGTCGCTGCGATCACCGCTGCAACACCCTTGGCACGATTCCCCCTCATCCTCCACCGCAGCGAAAACCTCGATCTTAACCACATGTCGCACGTCCGCCTGCGTATCAATCGGGCGTTTGCAAACGTCGCACGAGTAGTGAAGCATGATCATCTCCGCGAAGCGGTGGCCGGGGGCGCGGCGTTTCATTGTTTCGTAGGTGCTTTCGAGCACGCACGTCCCACGACGCTGAGTCTGCCCGCAAGTTGCGGCGAAGGCAAGTAGCGTGTGCGGCCTTTCTCCTGCCAGCACGCGGGCCGGCAGGCTGCGGGGATTTGGCAGGCTTGCGCTTGGGTGGCTACACTGGGGATCCGATCGGATTGAGCTGGCTTTTCCGCAGAACCAACGAGGTGATGTGATGTCCGGCACGGCGATTGCTTCGGCGATGATGCCCCTCGGTGGAGGCGGCACGTTGGGCCTCAGCGTGCTGGTGCTCAACCGTTCGTTCGCGGCCGTTCACATTACGAGCGTGCGACGGGCGATCGCCCTGCTCTACCGGCACATCGCCGAGGTCGTGCACATCGAAGAGGGCCAGTACACAGCCTATTCGATCGATTCATGGCGGGAATTGTCGGTCTTGCAGGCGGAGTTTCGCACCCCCGACCAGGACTGGATCCGAGGTGTAGGCTACGAACTGCAGGCGCCCCGCGTGATCCGGCTGGTCTCCTGTGATCGCACTCCCCGGCATGGGCTGCGATTTAATCGTCGCAACGTGTTTGCCCGGGATGGAAACCGCTGCCAGTACTGTGGCAAGCACTTCCCCACGAGTGAACTCTCGCTCGATCACGTCGTGCCGCGGAGCCGCGGTGGGCTGACGAGTTGGGAAAATATCGTTTGTGCCTGCGTCTCCTGCAACGTTCGCAAGGGCGGCCGCACGCCACATGAAGCCCACATGCACCTCATCAAGCAGCCGGTGAAGCCGAAGCGCAGCCCACTGTTGTCGATCAAACTCGGCAACCCCAAGTACGCGAGTTGGAAGAACTTTGTCGACGCTGCCTACTGGACCGTCGACCTCCGGTAGCGTGCACTCCGCCGCAGCCCCCGGGCTCGCGCCCGGGGCTAAGTGGAGTGGACTACCGCGCTACCCTGCACTGCCCGCCCGGAGGGCGGACTTACGCGAGCGAACGGATGTTCGCCAAGAAACCCGAGGCCAGGATGGCGAGGGTTTCGTGAAGTCAGGGGGCCAGGGATGGCGCTAGCTATCGCGCCGTCGCATCCCTGTCGGGCCTGCTCCGGCTTACCCAAGGCCCGCCGGGAGGGCGGGCCCCTCGGCCGCAGCGACCTGTGGTCGCGAAGGCCCAAGCCTGCGGGGGCCATGGATGGCCCCGCAGGCGTGTACCTAGCACAGCGGGTCTTTCTTCTCGGTGATCACCGGAAGTTCCTTGGACATCTCGGCGTTGAGGGCCGTGAAGTCCTTCCACTCAGCCGGCAGGTTGTCTTCGTGGAAGATCGCCTCGACCGGGCACTCCGGAACGCACGCCTCGCAGTCGATGCACTCATCGGGGTGGATGTAGACCATCTGATCGCCCTCGTAGAAACACTCCACCGGGCAGACCACGACGCAGTCGGTGTACTTGCAGGCAAAACACGGTTCGGCGACGACGTGAGTCATGGAATTTTCTCTCCTTGTCTCCGGAATAAACAGCCGTTCAGATGGCGGCGTCAGGCGATACTCAGCCTGACGGCGCGGAATCCTAGGTGTCAGTCAGGGTCCTGTCAACGATCCAGCCATCGGCATCCGACGGTCGGATTCATGAATCACAACTGCGTCCGCCGTTCGGCCGGAATAGCCTTGGTGCCCACCGTCGCCCCCCTCTATGATGAGGATGGTTCAGGGACAACGCTTCTCATGAGCCGCCATTCCTGCGGGATGGGGCAAAGGGAGCCCATTTCGCGGCGAACAGGAATCAGGTGCTTCTCGTGGCTGCCGTCGCGCCTCACCAACAAGAACCACGCCATGACCTGTTCACGGCTCAAGACCGAGACCTGTTGAGACTTTGTCTCGCTGGCGCTCCCGGCGCCTGGGAGGCATTCCTGGAGCGGTTCTCCGGACTGCTGGCGTTCGTTGCCAGCCGCTCCGCGGCTCAGCGGGGAATTTCGCTGACGACAGCCGACCGGGATGACCTCATCGCCGAGGTCATGGTGGAGTTCCTGCGGAACGACGCCGCGGTCCTGCGGGGATTCGTCGGCCGTGCCAGCCTGCCAACATTTCTTACGGTTGTTGCCCGTCGCGTCTGCGTGCGATCACTTCTCCGCGAGAAAAAGGCGCGGGCAGCAACGACCGACGGAGCCTCCCTGCCCGATGATCGGGAGGATCATGCGGCTGCTATCGCCAATCAAGAAGAGATCGGAATGTTGCTGCAACGGCTCGATCCTCAGGCGGCCCGTCTCGTGCGACTACACCACCTCGAAGGCCGCAGTTACGGTGAGATCAGCCGCATGACGGGCATGCCCTTGGGCTCCATCGGACCGGCGCTCTCCCAAGCCCGCCAGCAGATGCGGGCCTATTGCTTGGGCCCAATGACGACCGACGGGTCGGCGAGATCGACTGGCTCGTAGCCCTCGTAGGCCGGCATCTGCCAGAGCTGACCGGGATCGCTGGCCGGCATGTTGGTGGTCACGGCCTTGAGTTCCAGCGTGAAGTTGACGTCCGATGCCGGCCACGAGACGTCGACCTTCCGGGGCAACGCGGCCCCCGACGTCGGGTCGACGCGGTGCTGCGTCGTCCGCACGCTCGCCAACCGCTCACCCGTCGGCGTGAAGAGGTGCTGTTCGAGCACGAGCCCGGTCGTGCCGTCGACCAGCGTCGACTTGAGCAACTCGCCGTCGGGTGACGTGAGGCGGCTGCGGATCTCGAGCCGCCCGTCCGACAGTGGAAACGGCCCTTCGTGGCTGTCGTTCGGATCGAACGAGATGAGGCCGAGGAGTTCCGGCATCCAATCGGCACGGATCGGCAGCAGCCGGCGGGCCGACGACTGGGCATACTGGTCGTGTCGGCAGAAGAGCATCACCGGGGGCTCGTGCCGGCGAATCCACAGCCAGAAGAGGTCGTCGTTGCTCCCGAGATCGAGCTCGTTCCCACTGACAGCGGTCTGGGCGCGAAGCCGGAATCGTCGCGGCGGCTCACAGGCCACCTGCGCCGAGAGCCGCGGCACGCCCGGGACGGAGATGACGGCCTGCGGGGCCATGTAGTTGCGGACCCGCTGCGAGTTGTCATGGATCGCCCCGATGATCTGGTCGAGCGACGGCTGTGCTGGCAACACCCGCGGCAGCGGCATCGTGCCCACCTGGTAGCCGCGCAGCACGCTCGGGCAGGTCGCACCGCTCGACGCAATGGCCGTCACGACGATCATCACGGCGACAAGCCTCGGCAACGGCGCGGCGTTCATGCCTCACCTCCCGACCAGAGCAGTGCCTGGAGTCGTTGCTCCACGCCCTCCGCCACAGCCTCCTCCGCCGGCACCACGGCCACCCGGTATTCGCTCCGCCGCTTTCTGCAGGCCAGCGTGAGTACCTCATGGTCGTCGCGGGCGGTCGATGGTTCGGCGGCCCGCTCGACGATTCGCAGCACCTTGCGGCGGACGAGTTGCAAGGCGATGAGATACCGCAGCACCGCTTCCTCGGGCCGCGCCTCCAATTCCTCCAGCACATCGAGCAGCACGTCGACGGGAGCAAGCGTCGGCCCAACCGCCGCAGACGGGGAATAGAGCGACCGCCACCAGGCGAGCGTGCCGACGGGCGGGCCTTCCCAGGCCTCGGCCACACAGTCGATTCTCTCGAGCGCGCCTGCATCGCGCACCAGCGCCGAGACCATCGGCTCTCCGGCCGACAACGGGCGGCCAGTGCGGGCGCAGACTCCTCTCGGTCGCTGCAGTTTCAGATCCATGGGGCAGGACGATACGGATCGCCCGCGGCCACGGCAACGGGCACTTTCCGCAAGCCACGCAGGCTCGACCGCGTTCCGGATAGCTGGAGCGACGATGTGACAAACTGAGAAAGGTAGGCGAGGGGGTCGGCGAACGCTCGACGAGCCTTGGGCGTATCCTCGCCCGGCGAGAAGACTTTTGCCGCCCCCGAGCCGGTGATTCACCGAGGCTGGATGCACTCTAGGCCAGCATGGCGAGCAGCAGGTTTGCCACGTCGACGAGGCCGTCGTCGTCATGCCGGCCGACGATGCGATGTGCCACCGCGGAAACCTCGGCAGCCGCGTTCCCCATGGCGATCCCCAACCCGGCCCCGGCCACCATCGGCACGTCGTTGAGGTCGTCTCCGACAGCGCAGATGGCCTGCGGAGGAATCTGCCAGGCCCGTGCCATCTCCAGCACGGCCGACCACTTCGTCACCCGGGCCGGGGCGATCTCGCACAGATAATCGCGATACCGCGGACTGCGGATCGTGTGCAGCGACACCGCCTCCGGCCAAGCCCCGCGAATGGCGGCCTCGAGCGCGAGCATATCGCGTTGCGATCCCATCGCGAAGCCCGCGAACACTCCTCCTGGCGGCGTGCGGTGCAGGTCGGGAGTCACACGGGCAAGTGCCCGGTTGCGCTGCAGGTATTCCTGAAAGCCCTGCCCCGGCCCGACGCCCGGCACGGCTGGTTCGAGGCTGCGGCAGTGAAAGTCGAAGCCCTCGGCGAAGCTGTCGGTGTAGAGCACCGGTTCGTGGCCACGCGCCACGACCATCTCGAGCACGCCCTCGAGCACGCCTGGCGCGAAGGCCGCCCGAAACCGCGTGGCATGATCGGCCGGGTGTTTCACCAGCGCCCCCGAGGCCGTCACGAGCGGCTCTTCGATGCCGAGCTGCTCAGCGATCGCAAGCACATCACGGTAGCGGCGGCCGGTGGCAAGCATCACACGAATGCCCGCCGCCCGCACCCGCGCAACCGCGGCGACGGTCGCATCGGTCACTTCGTGGCGGCTGTTGGTAACCGTGCCGTCAACATCGAGCACGAGGAGCCGGATCGGCATGCTGAGGCCGCGGTCCCGCCGCGGCAAACTGGCAGGCTCACCGGGCGACGGCGGTTCCACGGGTTGGACGTTCATGACCTGTATGGTACAGGGAAGGCATGAGCGAAGCCCCCGCGGAAATTCCCTTCACGCCCGTCACGCCCGTCGGCGGCATTCCGGCCGGTGAGGGCCGCACCTTCGAGGTGGCCGGCCGGCTCGTGGCGGTCTTCTTCGACGGCTCGGCCTACTCCGCGATCGATGACCTCTGCCCGCACATGGGCGCCTCGCTCGGATCGGGACCGATGGTCGACGGGATGGTCACCTGCCCCTGGCATGCGTGGCGGTTCCGTCTCTGCGACGGCGCCTGGTGCGACAATCCCAAGCTCACGGTCGACGTGTTCGAGACCCGCGTGGTGGATGGCACGGTCGAAGTCCGCGTGCCCCCGCAGCGGCCAGTCGAGATTCCTCAGAATTCCTGAGGATTTCGCGAGGGGTTGCCCGTGCCATGGAGCCGGCGTTGGCAGCGAGCGAAGGCATGGATGCCGAGAGCGAAGCTGGCATCGAGTGAGCGAAGGGCAGGATGCCCGTAGCGAACGTCCGGCGATATGGCACGGGCGACCCCTCGCCGCGTCACCAAAAAGGGATGTGCAACCTGCGATGCCCTCCATGCCCTACGCTACTCGATGGTGACCGATTCGCCCGGCTTGAGCACGTGTGGCTCGGCGAGGTTGGCGGCGGCGACCGCGCGGGCCCAGGCGGCGGCATCCTGGGCGATCGGGGGCCAGGTGTCGTAGTGGCTCGGGAGCACGGCCTTGGCTTTCAGCATCGCGAGGGCATCGAGCGAGTCTTCGGGCCCCATCGTAAACACGTCGCCGATCGGCAGGATCGCCACGTCGAGACCGCGGCCAGCGCGGTCGGGCCGGCCGATCCGTTCCATGTCGAGGAAGACCGAAGTGTCACCGGCGATGTAGATCCGCTTCCCACCGACGTCGAGCAGCCAGCCGGCAGGGTTTCCGCCGTAGGTGCCGTCGGCGAAGCTCGACGAGTGATGGGCGATCTCCATCTTTGCCGTGCCGCCGGGAACGGTCAGCCGGCCGCCGTAGTTCATCGGCTGCGCCGTCTTCACGCCATGCTTCCCGAGCCAGTTGGCAATCTCAAAATTGCATAGCACCGGCACGTCGAGCCGCCTGGCGATCGCCACGGTGTCGGCCACGTGGTCGGCATGGGCGTGGGTGATGAGGATCGCATCGCAGTGCACGTCTTTGGCCTTCATCGACGCCGTCGGGCACTCATCGAGAAATGGATCGACGAGAAGCACACCGCTGCCGGTGTCGATGAGCCAGGTGGCGTGGCCAATCCAGGTGAGCGTGACAGGCATCGGGAGTCTCCTACGGCCGTAGCCGCCGCATCATGAAATGTTTGTAGGCCTCCACGCCGGGCTGGCCATACGGATTGGTTCCGACGAGTCGGCCTTCGACGACGGTCGCGAGCATGAGCATTTGCAGGAGCTGGCCGACGGTGTGCTCGTCGATCCGTGGGAGCAGAATGTCGGCCGTGGGCCGCTTGTCCTGCGCGTAGGCCTCGTTGGTGCCGGCGGCCGCGGCGGCGAGCATGTCGGGCCAGGCGGTGCCGACAAGATCGTCGAGCTTGTCCTCGTCGTGGCCGTAGGGCCCGAGCTTTGGCAGCGAGAGCCGATCGCGACGCGGCTCGCCCACGAGCAGGTTCGTGATCAGCTTGTCGCGACGCCCCTCCTGGTGCTGCTGCCCTCGCGAATGGAGGTCGCGGGTGGTGACGGTCGTAAGCGGCGTGGCCCCCTTCTCCTGCTTGCCAAGGCTCTCGGAGAGCAGTTGGTCGTACCACAGGCCGACGGCCTCCAGCCGATTGCTCCACGAGGAGAGCACGCGGATCGTCGCCCCCAGGCGTTCCTCGGCCAGGTGCGACACGCCGACATACTGCAGCAC
>CAZODJ010000024.1:10524-23831 GCA_964578555.1 uncultured Candidatus Kuenenia sp. | reverse complement strand
GGCAGCGAATCGATCCCGAGCGGCTGCACCCCAACCGGGCTACGCTACTGACATGCCCTTCGAGTCTTCATTGCCGCTTGTCATCGCTTCTGTGATGTGTGGCCTGATCGCTGCGTATGTCTGGACACGCAACCAGACGATGCCGCTGCTGGCTATCGCTGTCGCGTGCTTTCTGGCAGCGATCGGCCTCTGGATCACGGATAGGCTCGTGGTCACTGATCGCGAGTATCTGCAGGACTTGTTTCCAAGGTTGGCAGAGGCGGCGGAACAGCAGGACATTCCGGCGATCGTGGCGGCCGTCGATCCGGAGTTGCATCCGCTCCGTCAGGAAGCCGAGCAGGTCCTGAAGCGAGTGAAGCCTACAAGGATTCTCATCACGTATCTGGATGTTGCCGTCGAATCAGCCGAGAGCCCGCCCCAAGCCACGGCAGATGTCGTGGTTCGAGTGGCCGGCAATACGATCGAAGCCGGTGCGCCCGGAGACATTCTGGCCGAGTTCAGGGTGCTGCTTCACAAGAAAGACGGGACGTGGCTCATCAGAGACGTCGAGGCTGATCGGGCTCGTCTTGGGCAGCCGCGGTAGGAATGGTGCGGCGAACTTCTATGAGGAGGTGTCGGCGTGGCATCTGGACTCGGAGCAGGATCCGGATTTCAATGACGTCGATCTCTTCAGGGCATGGTTCGCGACGGAGTATTCCGACGTGGTCTCCGACGCCCTTGATGAGCCGCTGACAAAAAGCGAGTGACTCTTTCGGGGCCTGCTGACGCCACACTCACGCGCGTCGCACGCCACCATCGGCCATCTGCTTCCACGCCGCTGCCAGAGAGCCGTCTGTATCGATCCCACGGCATGCAGCCTCGACCACGGTCACGTCATATCCAAGCGTGCGGGCATCGAGGGCCGTATGCAGTACACAGAAGTCCGTTGCCAGACCCGCCAGCATGATTTCGCCAACACCAGCCTCACGCAGCAGGGCATCGAGGCCAACAGGGGTCTTGCGGTCGTTTTCCAGAAAGGCCGAGTAACTGTCGATGTCGCGGCGGGTTCCCTTGCGAACCACCGTTGAGCCCCAAGGAATCTCAAGTGCCGGGTGAAACTCTGCCCCGGGCGTATTCTCGACGCAGTGATCGGGCCACAGCACCTGCTCGCCAGAGGGAAGCGTCATGCGACTGAACGGCGCATACCCCGGGTGACTGGACGCGAAGGAAATATGGCCGCAGGGGTGCCAATCCTGCGTCAGAAACACTTGGCGAAATCCACGCATCAAATCATTGATCACAGGAATCACCGCGTCGGCATCCGGCACGGCAAGGCGGCCACCGGAGCAGAAGTCATTCTGGACGTCGACAATGATGAGTGCGGCGGTCATGTTTCTTGGTTTCAGGGTGACGGTCTCCCCCCTTTTGATCCCTCCCGGATGGTAGGTTTCAACCTTTGAACTCACCCTAAAGGACGGGGTCTTTGATTGGAAACGAGAACTTCACGGAAGGGCAGCTAGCAATCGATGTGCAGCAGGCTGAGCCGGACATTAAGGTGACCTTCTCGGCCACCGAAGCCTCCCTCGGAATGCCGGTCACTTTGAACCCACCGCGTTGATGTAAGCTCGCTCGCCTCCGGCAGCGGCGCAGCCGGGCTCGGCTCCCGGTGTCGGATGTCCCTTGTGTAAAATCCCGCTTATCCTCTCATGACTCCACTTGATCATTATCCGGCGATTGATCTGGGCCCTCTGATGAAGGGCCTCGTGATCGGCGGGCTGGGAATCTTTCACGTCTTCCTGGCCCAGTTCGCGATCGGCGGCGGCATGCTCCTCTGCTACCTGCAGTGGCGGCACATGCGGGGCGTCTGTCGGCTGGCCCGCCGGTTCACCGACGACTACTTCAAGCTGCTTGTGCTCGTGAGTTTCGTGCTCGGGGCGGTCACGGGCGTCGCGATGTGGTTTACGAGCATCCAAATCAGTCCGCGGACGATCGGCACGATGGTGCATGAGTTTCACTGGGTCTGGGCGACGGAGTGGACCTTTTTCTGCCTGGAGGTCGTAGCGGGGTATCTCTTCTACCGATACGGCCCACGACTGCCCGATCGCGCGCGGCTCCAGTTGCTCGTGCTCTACTCGTTTGCCTCCTGGATGAGTCTGTTCTGGATCAATGGCATTCTGTCTTGGCAGCTCACCCCAGGAGCCTGGCTCGAGACCCGCAACGTATGGGCCGGATTCTTCAATCCTGGCTTTCTGCCGTCGCTGATTTTTCGCACGATCTCGGCCGTTGCGATCGCTGCGCTGGCCGCCTGCACTCTCGTCAATGCAGTGCCCGGGTTTACGCGGGAGGAGCGGCAGAGCCTCGTGGCCATCTGCGCCCGTCCGCTGGCCTTCATGCTCGCGATGCCGCTGGTCGGGGCCTGGTATTTGGGCACGATGCCCGCCGACAGCCGAGGCTGGGCAACGGGGGGCAGCGTGCCGATGACGCTGTTTCTCACGATGGCAGTGGGCAGCTCCACGCTGATCGGTCTGTACGCCGTTCTGGCGATTCTCCGTCAGCGTCTGTTCGTCAACGGAGCCACGGCGTCGCTGCTCCTGGCGCTCGCGTTCGTCGCCACGGCCGGGGGCGAGTTCGTGCGGGAAGGAGTTCGCAAGCCGTTCACGATCCGTGAGTATCTCTACTCGAATTCGATCGCCCGCGACGGCGTGGCCGACCTGCGGCGACGGGGCAGCACCGCCGATGATCCCTATCCGCTGCGAGACCAGGCCGACTATCCCAGCGAGCAGCTCGTGTTGGGGGCGAAGGTGTTTCGGGCCCAGTGCTCGGTCTGCCACACACTCGACGGCATGAACGCCGTCACCGAACTCGCCGCTACCTGGTCGATCGACCAGCGGCGGCTCAACATCGCGCAGCTCCAGCGGACGAAGCCCTTCATGCCACCCTTCGCCGGCACTCCGGCCGAGGTTGAGGCAATCGTACAACTTATCGGCTGGCGGCATGCCGGCCGGCCAGCGGACTGGGCCGTCTCGGACGACCCCGCCGTGCTCGCCCAGATCGAGCGGTGGCTCGACGAGGCCGGGACAGGCCCTGGGGATGCGCGGCTCGCCGTCGGAGCGAGGCTGCCATGAACACGCCGCTTCCGCTCGGTCTTCCCCCAGCCACGGCCTTCTACCTCTGCCTCTATTTGGCCACGCTCGTGGTGCATCTGATGTTCATGCACTATGTGCTGGCAGGGTCGATCTATCTGGCGTTCGGCCGGCTGATGGGCAGGGCCCGGTGTCAGGCGTGCCGCTGGCAATCGATCCTCATCGACTGGCTTCCATTCGCCACGGGCCTGGCGATCACGGCTGGCGTGGGGCCGCTCTTGTTCGTGCAGATCCTCTATGGTCGGGAATTTGCCACAGCCAATCTGCTGCTGTCCCACCGCTGGATGGCGATCCTGCCGGTGCTGATCGTCTGCTTCTACCTGCTCTATTTGCAGAAGTCGGCGTGGATCGCCCGCCAGGTCTGGGTCTGGCGACCCGCGGTCGCGGCGATCGCTTGCGCCGGGTTCATCTTTATCGCCTGGAGTTGGACCGAAAACCACCTCCTCATGCTGGACAGAGCAGCCTGGCCGGGCATTTATGCCACCGGTTCGCTCAGGTACGAGTCGGCCGCCGTGCTGCCGCGACTGGCGGTCTGGTGCTTCCTGGCCTTTCCCAGCCTGGCGATCGAACTCGCCTGGCAGGGAAGGCTCCTGGGAGACCGCCTTGACGAGCCGACCGTGGCCGACACTCGTGTGACGGGGCTCTCCCCCGTGCGGCGGCTGGCCGTCACGTCCCTGTCTGGGTGGGCGGGCACGCTGTTGGCTGCCGCTGCCTATTGGCCGGCCATCCCCGTTGCGGCCCGCGAGGCGATCATCGGACCGCCGGCCGGCCCCTGGCTGACTGTGGCGGTGGTGGGCCTTCTCATACAAATTGCGGCCTGGAGCGTCGCGCTTTTTTCCGACCGGCTGTCGTATATCGCGCTGATCGTGATGACAGCCGCGTGGGTGGCGGCACTTCTGGGCATCGCCTTGGTGCGGGAAACGATCCGGCTCACAGCGGTCGATCTGGCGACCGGCGGGGAGCTCCACAAGACCGCCCTCGGCATCGGCGGCCTGCCGGTGTTTCTTCTGTTCGCCGTCCTCAATGCGACCGCCATCGGCTGGTGCATCCGACTCGTGCGTGGGCAGATCACCAGCGGTAACGGAAGAGCATAACACTCCGACGATCTTGGCGGCCATTGACCCGCAGTTGCATCCGCTCCGTCTCCTCGTGCCGGCGGTTTTCCATGCGGCCTCCTGCCGCAGCCCGCTTCGCACCTCGGGCGATTGCCTACCTAGCGCGAGGGGATGTAGGCTGCCGGGGTCTCGTATTCGTCCGTCCACATCACGGAGTCCCCATGAGCAATCCCATCCGGCGGCGAGCTTTTTTTGCACTGCTGTCTCTTGCGGCGTCTTCGCTCGCCCTTGTTTTGGCGAAGACTGCATCGGCCAGCCAGAAGAAGACCTACAAGTACCGGTGCCCGAAGTGCAAACTCATTCAGGAGTACGGCACCATGGGCTCGAAGAAGTGCCCCAATGACGGCACAACGATGATTCGGATGAGTTCATAATGAACCTGGTGCAGCGCAGGGGTTTCTGACCGAGCCGGATTTCCTGTACCGTGCGAGCCGAGGAGCCGCTCGAGAGACTGTTGCGGGCCGTGGAAGGACGACACTGAAATGAACGAGATCCGGCGATACGGCAGCTCACAACGCTGGGCAGACGTTGCGGTGCACAGAGGAGTCGCCCATTGGGTCGAGGTCGCCGAAGACACGTCGCTCGATGCTCATGGCCAGATCGCACAGGTGCTCGCCCAGATCGACGCAACGCTGGCAATGATCCGGAGCGACCGGACACGGCTGTTGCAGGTGCTCATCTTTATCGCGGTGTTGACGGACGCCGACGTGCTGAATGAGCTCTGGGATGCGTGGGTCTCCGCCGCCCATCCCCCTGTCCGGGCAATGGTTCAGGCGGGCCTCGGGAAATCCTGCAAAGTCGAGATGGTCGTGACGGCGGCGGTTCCTGAAGCGTGAGCCGGTCGCCTTTTCAGCTTCAGGCCGACCATGGCGATCCGCTGCCCATGCCCCCTCGTTTTTTCGCGACACCTTCATTGGACGAGGTGCCTATAGTAGGAGGTCCGATTTACCCTTGGAGTTTCAGCTGTGGCAGACCATCAGACAAACAACTGGCCCGATCTATTGATCGGCCTCTACGACAACCTCACTGGTCGTCGGGCGGAGATCACGTACGAGTTCGACGACATGCACATCAAGATTCCCAGCGGCACTGGTCCTTCAGCCGAGCACGCCGAGTGGGTACTGCACGGCACCATGAAAATCCGGACGAGAGACACGGGTACGTCCCCAAACTGATTCTGGCCGGGCGGCTCACGGGAACGCTGGATGGTCGCCCGGTCGTCATTGAAGCAGGCGACGCCGGCCTTCTCGTGAGTTTCCCGGCGCTCCGATCAGCGTGGGCAGCCAGGCGGACGGCCGATTCTCTTGTTCCTGTGCTCCGCCTGCTCAAGCGGAATGGGATCGCGCTGCGGCTACGTCTCGCCGGGCTCGTGACTGTTGACCTGCTGCCGACGCCAAGCGGGGTCGTGAGACTCGTCGTGCCCAGGCTGTCTCGGCTCGTCTGAACTGCACAGTGCTGCTTGGAAACAGTGGCATTCGGGCCAAAAAAAAGCTGCCGCCCCCGAAGGGGCGGCAGCCGTAGGAACTCATTTGGTGGGCTGCATCAACGGCTAGCCCGTCGACTGGCCATTATCGGCGCAGCCCTCCGGTACAGTCTTGCGGCACGAGACCACCTCCTTTCGCACGAGGAATCCCAGCCGTCACGACCACTGCGAGGTCGCCGCCGGGCTGTTATCTCCCCAGCCGTCGCCGAGGAACGATAATGGAATGATAGCCCGGTGAGTTTTGGTGGCCAAGGCGAGCGTTAGGCTCCCCCCCTTCCTTCAGTGTGCAGGCATGGCTATCCAGAGAGGAACAGTTGCTTTTTCCCCCCAGGCATTGGCCCGACGGACCTGGTCCTCGGTCTGTCGGGGATCCCGCAGGTACACGTAGTACGCATCCTGGCGTTCGAAGAGGTCGCCAGAACCATCCTCCCTGTCGCTCACGACCATCGCTGCCCCAATCCGCACATGGAGGTAGCCGCGCAGCAACTCGTCATACCGCCCCTCCGGCACCGTGAATCTCAGGGGGATCAGCGTCTTCTCCCGGCCGACGGTACGGATGCCGTTGCTAGGAGTCTCTCCATCGATCGGGACGTTGTCCCAGCGGCCATCCCGCTGGATGCCTATTTCGAACGCCGGCCCGAGCACATGCAGCGGCCGCTCCGGGCGGTAGTTCTGCAGAAAGACCGTCACGGTCGCCTGAGCCTCCGCTTGCATGACCACATCATCCACATCGGCGCGGAGATCTTGCATCGCCATCTCCTCCGCGAGTCGGCGATTGGCCTGCGCGGTTTGAACGACTGCGTCCTGTCTGCGGGCCACGAGCCCATCGATGAAAGCCAAGCCCGCCGCCGAGAGCACGACCCCGGCCAGAAAGGGAAGCCACGAGTGAAAAAGCCACCGCACGCCACTCGCTGGCCGCAGCGGCATAAGGTCTGCAGGCGGAGCCTCGAAAACTGCATCGCGACCATCGCCGACCGCGTCGGACAGCAGCGTCGGCGAGGAGATCAAAGATTCCGCTTCTGGAGCGAGTTCGGTGCAGCGGCCCTGTTCGATCCAGACTCGGCGATCGGCGATCGACGCCAGCGTCGGGTCGTGGGTTACGATGACGAGGGTCATCGTTCGGCTGTGGCGCACTCGTTCGAGGATTGTGACGATCTCGCGGGCGGCAAGTCCGTCAAGGTCGCTGGTGGGCTCATCGACGCACATCATCGCCGGCTCGGCGGCGAGTGCGCGTGCGAGCGCGACCCGTCGTTGCTGCCCACCCGAGAGTTCGGCCGGGTAGGCATCCCACCGATCGTACAGGCCGACCAGGCCGAGCAGTTCCTCTGCCCGCGCAGTGGCTTCGGCCTGAGACCGCCCCGCCAGCACCGCCGGCAGAAGGACGTTGTCGATCGCCCGCAGACCAGGCAGGAGACCGGCATCCTGGAACAGCAGGCTGATGTCGCGAGCCCATGCCGCCGCGCGTTCCCGCTGCGTTCGGGTGCGCCACGGACGGCCGGCGAACAACACCTCGCCCGAGGTCGGATCACACAACCCGGCCAAGAGTGCCAGCAGCGTCGACTTGCCCGACCCCGATCGACCCAAGATCGCGACACACTCGCCCGCGTGGATGGCAAGACTCGCCTCATCGACAGCGAGGATCCGGCCACGGGGCGTGTGGTAGCCGAGACTCGCGGCCCGAGCCTCGACGATTGGCGGACTGGTCATACAGAGTCACCGCGAAGCAGTGCCCATGGCTGCCGGTTCGAGGCGAGCCACGCAGCCAGCACGGCCCCCATGATTGCCGCCACCACCACGAAGGCACCACTCATGGCCGCGTAGCGGGCGAGGTCACCCAATGGCGGGAGTGCGAACTGAATCGCCTGCTGTGCGAGTGAGAAGCCGATCGTGCGGACGAATCCGGCGATCACCAAGGCACCGATGACCATGCCGGCAAGCACACCTGTCAGAGCCGCCACGGCGGCCTCGACGGCAACCGTTGCCACGATGTCGCGGCGAGGAACGCCAAGTGCCAACATCATGCCAAGCTCCCGTCGCCGCTCGGCCAACATCCCTGTATACGCCACACCCACCAGCACCGCCGGGGCGGCAAGTGCCAGGAGAAGAATCACCCGAGCACTGTCGGTAAGAGCCGCCACGGCCTGGCGAATCTCGATCCGACTTCCGCTGCCGACAACCAGCTGCGCATCGGGCACGGTCGCCGCAGCGAACCGAAGTTCCTCTGGGCCCCTCCCTCCCGCAAGCCGCACGAGCGCACCGCTCGGATTCGCAAGCGGCGCACTGGGAAACGGATCGCCATCAGCCGTGACGACTTTCGCCTCACCGAGCTGCCGGGCGGTATCGGAACCCATGAACATCGACCGCTCGAAAGGCCCGGCACCGGTGAGCCCCAGCCGTCCGTACACCACCAGGTCGACTCCTTGAAACACCAGCCGCTCGCCGACCGCCTCGGGCCGCCGACCGCCCACGACCACATCGCCGATTCCGAACGGCCGCTCGAGCCGCTCCTCCACCCAGGGCAGCACGGTCAGGTCGGCCGCGGGATCGAAGATGACGATGCCGATCGGCAGATGTCCAGTTGCGTCAGCAACCGCGAGCGACCGCTGCGCGGCGAGCGACTCGACGACCGGGAGCGCGGCGAACTGTGCGAGGGTCTCGGCCCTCAAGACGGCCGCCGACGGCTCGACGGTAAGCAGCACCGGCGTCAGATTGGCCGTCACTCCGGCGGGAAGGATCATGGCATCCGCCCCGAGTCGCGCCAGGCTCCGCTCCAGGGATTGACCGATTGCGGCGTGAAAAACGAGCGATCCGAACGACGCTGCGCCGGCAAAGGCGATCCCGGCAGCCAGAAAGCCAAGTCGCCATGGTCGGCGGGTGACGTCGATCACCGCCATCCTCACGAGCACGGGGAGGTGCGTGCCGCCGCTTCCCACAGTCACACCGTGCAGCTGCGGCTGTATTTTAAATCCTCCACCTTCGCAGGCACGATCACGCAGTCGTGGTGGCCACCAAAGTTCGGCATGTAGCCGACCTGCTCCAGCGTGTCCTGCCGGAACACAAAGGCCCCAGACTCCATCCGCTGGAATCCGGAGAAAATCACGATTGCATACGCACCGTCGTACGTCGTGCACGTGGTCTGGGCGTCGACCCCGACGTTGCGAAACTTCTTGATGATCTTCCACGTCTTCGTGTCGACCACAACCACATCCGATTTCATCGGCTTCGGCCGCAGCACGGTGAAGAAGCACTTGGTGCCATCGATGGAGTAATTGAGGTGAAACGGCGAGGGAAACTCCCCCTGCCACTCTGAATCCTTCACGAACGTGACCCGCTTCCACTTCCGCGGATCCTCGTTCGACGTGTCAAACACAGCCACGTTGTTGGCCCGCAGATTGTTCATCATGCAGAGGTAGTTGCCGTGGGGATGAAAGCCCGATTCGTGGATCGGGTTGCCGATGGCAGGCAGATCGACAACCCAGGTGTCGGGGGAACCCGACACTTTCGTGAGAGGAAAGTTGTCTTGGATCCCCTCGTTGGCTTGGACGAAGCAGACAGGCTCCCAAGTCCGCCGATCGACGATAAATCCACCACCGCACATCCGCAGCCCCATCAGCGAGAAGCGGTTGCCGGGATCGTGGAGGCAAAAGTCGAGCCCGGTGAGTCCACGAGGATCGCTGCCGGGAATCTGCCCCCGCTCCACGCGGAGTTCAGCCATCGGGGCCATCTCGAAGTTGATCTTGTTGCCATTCGTACCTTCCAAGTCGTACCGCCCCAGATCGAGACTTGGCTCCAACCGGGTCAGAACGATGCGCCCGCCTTTGATCCACGTCGAACCGAGATCATCTGCCTTGGGCTGCCAGTCGGCCCGGAAGGCGTTGAGCACCGTGGTCTTTTCATTGCCACGAGCCCGCGAAAAGAAGGCCACGACATCCTTCTGCCCATCGCCGACGGCGAAGCCGGTGCCGTCCGGAAAGGGGACGGTGTGCACCCCGAGGCCGATGCCGGTGGTCTCGGCAATATCCTCGAGCAGGTCCATTTGTCCGGTCTTGCCGTCGTAGCCGACGCGGTAGATGTGGTTGCCCTGTCCGGCTTGGCCGAGCATGCCATTCTCACGGATCCGCGTTCGGATACCGTACATCAGCACGTTGTCTCCCCCCTGGGTCGAGTTCACGAACTCGAAGCCCTTGTAGGGATCGCCGGAGTCAGCCGGAAATGCGGCCAGATGGTGCGAGATCGGGCAGCTGTCGCCATAGTTCCAGTAGGAGATCCAGGCGAGCGTCTTCTGGGCTGCCAGGTCCACTGCGTGTGTGCCGCCCCCAAGTTTCTGCGGCGTGAGAAGAATGGAACGGCCGAGCCGCTCCCGCAACCCCTCGTATCGCGCGTCTTCGACCACAGTGCCATCGGCGACCGCAGCGACGGCTTGCTTTCCGCCCACAAAGCGACTCATGCCAAAGGCACCGGCCCCCACGAGACCGGCGGCTCCGAAGCGGAAGAGGTGACGGCGGGCGAGTTTCACTGAAAAAGGGTCGTTCATCGGGAGACTCCGGGAGTCGAAGGCGAGGGCGTGGATGCGAGCGGACACCCTGCGGTGGCCGCTCCGGGAAGAACAATCAGCGAATCGTCAGGCAGCAATTGTGCATCACCGAGACGGACAGCGAGGTCACGGAACCCCTGCCGCGAGATCCCGGGCCAGATTACCTCGACAGTGCAATCAGGGCGAACAAGCGCGATGCAGCCGGCTTTGGTCACTCCCCAAACCGCCGCGAGTCCGCCATCAGGATCGACCAGATGCGGGACCTTCATCGCGGTGACATCGAGAAATGACGCGGCCTCTTTGTCGTCGCCTTCGATGACAGCGATGCACGAGGCTGCGGGGCGGAGGTATGGCTCGATCGCGGTGAACCACCGGGCGAAATCTGCGCTGCAGCCGCAGCTCGCCTTCAGAAACAACACGACCGCCGGCCGATCGTCAGGCAGAAGCATCGGCTCGAGTGATTTCGGCACCCGGCGAGGGGGTGCCGTGTTCAGTGCGGCAACATCCCCGGCAGGTACGGCATGGAGACTCGGTCGCGGTGCCGTGGGGCGGTCGATCGGCTCCGCCGACGGGCGGCCACGATCGATCAGAATCCCAGCGGAGAGCAAGCCTACTCCGCTGATGATGATCCAGTTCCGGATCAACGTCGCTTGCCTGTCGTCTCGGCTCATGACTCCACTTCCGTCATCTTCCACGGCGCTGGTCGGCAGCACCGCACGCACGCGTTGGGCTTACCGATCGTCTATCGCGTACTCCAGCACCTGTCCATCGGCCACGAGACGAGCGGCGAGCGTGTCGTAGGCGACGTCCTGCACGGCAACGCCGGCCTCCAGGGCCTGCGCGGCGGCGGTCGTCGCGCTCTGGCCGAGGATCATGAACACCGGCTCCATGCGGATCGACCCGTATGCGATATGAGAACTCGACACGGCGCAGACGACCAGGAGATTCGCGCACTCGTCTTTCCTGGGGAGAATCGCGCCGTAGTCGATGGGATATGGCCCGCCCGGATCGACCTGCACGTCGCCCTCATTGCGGACGAAGCCACGAGCATCGACGTAGCGCTGCGTGTTGTGGGAGTCCATGGTGTAGGAGCCCATGCCGATCGATCGCTTCGTCGGAACCTTCCGGCGGAGGTGGTTCTCCGTGACTACGAGATCTCCGACCATCCGGCGCGCCTCGCGGACATAGATCTGGTGCGGCCAATGCCCGTTGTCGAGAAATTCATCCTTCGCCAGCCCCCAGGCGCCGTACCACGCCCGTACGTCCTCCGGCACCCGCGGATCATTGGCGAGAAAGTAGCAGTAGCCCTGCTGGTACGAGCGGTGCTCAGCGATGATCTCCCGACGCCGCTCGTAGCTGGCATCGGGGTAGTCGTAGTTCATGCCGATGTTGTCGGTCGAGAATGACCCGTGATTATTGGTGTCGGTCTTGAGGTTCGGCAGCATGTCAAACTTGCCGTTGATGTGTCGCGATCCGGCAAGCAGATCCCGGAGCAACACCTCATACTGCGCAGGGTCGTAACCCGGCGGCTTCGGGAATGGTACGCGGTTTTCCTCGACGCGGGTGAGACACATCCGAAAGTTGTAGGCCTGCACGCGGTGGTCGCCGGCACCCTGCTCGCCCGGGTCGCCGTCATGGACACGGGGCAGCAGGCCGCTGCTCGGATCCCCTGGAACCTTGTAGCCGCTGATGTCGCTCTTGAACTGGTGCGAGCGAGCGTTGGTGATCTGCACGCCGTTGAGCGTCTCCCCATACGTACTGTTCGCCTCACGGCCGACCGCGTACCTCACGCCCGCCGCGGCCATCAAATCGCCCTCGTAGGTGGCGTCGATAAACATCCTGCCCGCGTAGACCTTGCCTGAAAGCATCGCGATCGACGTGATGCGGCCGTCCTGCATGGCCACGCCGCCACCCGAGCGATCAAGCCATTCATCACGATGCACCGTGATCCCGGCGTCGCGGACCATCTCCTCGAAGACCCGCTCGGCAACGTGCGGCTCGAAAACCCACATGGCCCGCCCCTTCCCGTCCATGGCTGGTGTGCCCTGCCCGCGGTTCCCATAGGCGGCACGGTCTTGCCACCTCCAGGCCTCGGGACTGTCATAGACGTCATACACCCGCTTGTAGAACTCGAGCGCGACACCACCGATGACGGCCTTGTTGCCGCTGTCGGTCCAGCCGAGACCGCCCGCGGACAGCCCGCCGAGGTGCTTGTCAGGGCCGACCACGATGACGCTGAGATTCATCCGCGTGGCCTGTACCGCGGCAGCGATGCCCGCGCTGGTCGGTCCGTAGATGACGAGGTCATGGGGCCGTGCCTCCGCAGCCCGCGCAGGCTCTCCGCAGAGCAGCCCGGCGATACCGATCCAGATGCCTGCACGACTCACAAAACGCTTGATCATGGTCGGAATGTCCTACCAGAACTCCGAGCCTACCCGCCAGTCTGTGCGGTGAGTGGCCTGCGGCAATCTGCCGGTGAATAATCGACACCACAGGCAGGCACGCCGTTTCCCAACCCTTCTTGGAGCGACGCCATGCCACGCCTCGACCTCGCAACCCGCCACGTCCGCGATGTGATGACCTTCCATGCGGTCTTCGTATCACCCGGCGATACCGTGACCCATGCCCTGGAGGTCATGAACGACAACCGCGTCGCGTCGCTGCCCGTCGTTGACGATGCCAACCGCTGCCTCGGCATGCTGTCGGCCTCCGATATCCTCACGCTCGCCGAGGAGCGGGGCGCTGACATCGAGCGGATGAGCATCACTGAGGGTATCGAGCGGGAGTTGCTGCTGGAGCATTTCGGGAACGTCGATTTCTCCGACACGCTCGTCGACGACCTCATGACCCCCCTGCCATTTGACGTGGCCCCCGAGGCCTCACTCGTCCAGGCGGCCAAACGCATGATCGAAAGCGACGTGCATCACCTCGTGGTCACGGAGCGGCGGGATCAGTTTCTGGGGATTCTGTCGTCGATGGATATTGTCCGCGCCGTCGCGGAGAGCGAGTGACGGCTGGCTGCGTCCGCACCAGAAAGCCCCGGGCGCGAGCCC
>CAZODJ010000024.1:3314-10424 GCA_964578555.1 uncultured Candidatus Kuenenia sp. | reverse complement strand
GGGGCCGAGTGTGGATGGCGAGCGCCGCGAAAAGTGAGCGCAGGGCTGGAGGCCCGGGTTACCGCGCGACGGAGTCGCGCAAGCGAAGCGAGGCCAGGATGGCGAGCGCCGCGTACAGCTAGCCTTCCGTCTGGATCTCCGACAGGGCGTTGCAGGCCGCGCGTTGTTCGGCCTCCTTCTTATTGCGGCCCCAGGCGGGGGAGTAGCTCCGGCCGGCGATCTGGGCCGCGACGTGAAAACTCTTACTGTGGTCCGGCCCGGCTTCCTCGATCACCTCATACGTCGGCGTGACGCCGAAATCACGCTGCGCTACCTGCTGCAGCAGCGACTTGTGATTGGAGCCCTGCTCACCCGATGCCACCTTAATGATCTCCGGCTCGATGAACCGGCCCACGAGCCGCCGCACGGGATCCAGGCCACCGTCGAGATAAACCGCCGCCACGAGCGATTCGAAGAGATCCGACAGCACGGATGACGGCATCGCCTGGCTGACAGACAGGCCCTTACCCACGATCAGGAAGTCGATGAGTTGGAGTTGGTCACTGATCCGGCTGCAGGTTTCCCGGCTGACGACCACCGACTTGATCCGCGTCAGATCCCCCTCGAGTGAGTCCGGGAAGAGGCGAAAAAGCGTCTCACACACGATGAACCCGAGGATCGCGTCGCCCAAAAACTCCAGCCGCTCGTTCGAGGCCAGGCGATGTTGGGCCCCCGAAGCGTGGGTCAGCGCCGCCAGGAGCAGGGACGGGTCGCGAAACTCGTACTCCAGCCGCCGCTGGCACTCCACGATATCGACCGTAAACTCCTGCACCGAAACCACTTCCTTCCCGATCATGCCTCATCCGCCCGCCGGAAAAATACGGCCCGCTCGCTGGCCAGTCAACGACAGCCCGATCGGCGACCGAACACCTGGCCAACCAGCCGCGTAAAGGCTGGAAGTGCCCATGAATGAATCAACGTCGCTGCCGCCCCCGGGCTCGCGCCCGGGGCTTTTTGGGTGGAGGCCCCACACTCAGCCGCCAGGCTGTCGTGGCGATCAGCGCCGCTGCCTGGGCTTGCGCCCGGGGCTTCCTGTGTGGAGGCCCCGCACTCAGCCGCCAGGCGCAAGCCGGCGGGCTGCCTCACGCCGCTCCTTGAACCATTCCCGCTATCATTAGTCCGGTGGCCTCTGGTCACCACCATTCCATTGAAAGAGGTGCCGTTTCCATGACTCGATCGAAGAACGCTTTTCGCTCCTTATTTGCGAACGCCCTAATCCTCGCGGCTGCGTCCGGGACGGTGTTCCCCGCCCTCCGCGCCGAGGAGCCCGCGAGCCCTCTCACGCATGCCAACGCACTGTCGCGAGCCTTCCGTCACGCTGCCGAAAAAGCCACACCAAGCGTGGTCGTCGTTCGCAGCGAGGCGAAGCCGCGGCCTGAGCAACGGCCCCGAGGCCCGCAGCGGGGCGGCCCCAACCCCTTCGAGGGCACGCCGTTTGAGGACTTTTTCCGCGACGGCCTTCCCGAGGGCTTTGAATTCGGCCCCGGTCCGCGGGGCGGAATGCCCCGCTCCGGCGTCGGCTCAGGCGTGATCGTTGATGCCTCAGGTATCGTGCTCACGAATAACCACGTCGTCGAGGGAGCCGACGAGGTGACCGTTGAGCTTTCCGATGGCCGCGAGTTCAAGGCCCGCGAAATCAAGACCGACCCCGACAGCGACCTGGCCGTGATCCGACTCGAAGGAGCCAAGGATCTTCCCACCGCCCGCCTCGGCGATTCCGACCAGCTCGACACGGGCGACTGGGTGATCGCCATCGGCAATCCCTTCGAACTGGAGACGACCGTGAGCGCCGGCATCATCAGCGGCAAGGGCCGCGAACTGGGCGGCATCCGGCGGGCGAAGTTTCTTCAGACCGATGCCGCGATCAACCCGGGCAACTCCGGTGGGCCGCTGGTAAACCTCGAAGGCGAGGTGATCGGCATCAACACGGCGATCGCTTCCAACAGCGGCGGGTACCAGGGAATCGGTTTCGCCATCCCCATCAACCTTGCCAAGTGGGTGAGCGAACAGCTCATCGCCAAGGGAGCGGTGGAGCGTGGCTATCTCGGCGTCTCGATCGGCCCGGTCTCCCGGGAGATGGCCGCCAAGTTGGGAGTGGCGGACACCAAGGGAGTGCTCGTCACGGAGGTGATGCCCGATACGCCGGCTGCCGAGGCGGGTGTGCAGGAACTCGACGTGATCACCAGTTTTGATGATCAGGCCGTCGACGGCCCGCGGAGCCTGCAGGAGGTGGTCGAGCGGGCAGCGATCGGCAAGACCCACTCGATCACGGTCGTCCGCGACGGCAAGCCGCAGACGCTGTCGATCTCGGTCAAACCGCTGCCGGACCAGCTCGCCCGCCGTGGCGAAGGCCCCGGCCCGCGGGCCGCCCCACCGAGCAAAGAGAGCTACTATTCGCAGGCCTTCGGACTAGCCGTCCGCGATAAGGGGTCGGTGGGCGATGACGCCTACGCCGACTTCGACGGTGTGCTTGTGGATCGTGTCGATCCGGACGGGGTAGCGGCCGAGGCGGGCCTCGGCCCGAACGTACTGATCCGCAAGGTGGGCCGTACCCCGGTGGCGACGATTGCCGAGTTCGCGGCGGCGCTCGAGAAGGAGTCGCCCGACGCGGGTGTCGTCCTGCAGGTTCGCACACCGCGAGGCAATGCGGTGGTACTCCTCAAGAAGGGCCTTTGATGGCCCTGCTTGGCGTCAACATCGACCACGTCGCCACGATCCGACAGGCCCGCCGCACGGTGGAGCCTGACCCGGTCTGGGCAGCAGCGCTCGCCGAACTCGGCGGTGCCGACGGCATCACGGTTCACCTCCGCGAGGATCGGCGGCACATTCAAGACCGCGATCTCGAAGTGCTCCGTCGCACGGTGCAGGTGAAGCTCAATCTGGAGGCAGCCATCGCCCCGGCGATGGTCGACATCGCCTGCCGTGTTCGGCCCGACCAGGTCACGCTCGTGCCGGAGCGACGCGAGGAAGTCACCACCGAGGGCGGCCTCGACGTGGTGAGCCATCGGGAGGCCACGGCCGCTGCCGTGGCCCGGCTGCACGAGGCCGGCATCGTGGTCTCACTCTTCATCGACCCCGATCCGCGCCAGATCGAGATGGCAGCCGACCTGGCTGTCGCGGCGGTCGAGTTGCACACGGGCGAATATGCCAATGCCGTCACCGACACGGCCCGCCATGACGAGCTCGTCCGGCTCGCACGGGCGGCCGCGCTTGTTCGGGAGGTGAAGCTCGTGCTCAACGCGGGCCATGGGCTCACCTATCGCAACGTCGTTCCGGTCGCCCGGCTGGACGGGATGCACGAACTCAACATCGGTCACTCGATTGTCTCGCGGGCCGTCTTGGTGGGCTTCACGCAGGCGGTACGGGAGATGAAGTCGCTCGTCTGTTGACAGAAAGCCCGCCGGCTTGCGCCTGGCGGCTGGCCGGGGCGATCATCCACTCAGCACAGGGCGCAAGCCCTGTGGCTGCGGCAACGCCGGCTGGTGCGTCAGCCCGCGGGCTTGCGCCCTGCGGCTAGCATCCTGGCCTCGGGTTTCTTGGCGACCATCCGGTCGCTCTTGGAGGCCCGCCCTCCAGGCAGGTGCTGTCATTCTCCACTCAGCCCCGGGCGCGAGCCCGGGGGCTGGAGCAGCGCCGGCGGCTCGCTGGTCGCCAGCCGGGCAAAGAGCTCCGCATCGTCGAGCACGAACATGTGGCCGTGGTCAGCCGTGACGATCACAGCCGTGTCGTCCCAGCCGCCGTTGCGTTCCACCCACTTCACGACCGCCCAGAAGGCGGCATCACCACTCTTCACGGCACCGATCGCCGTATCGATGTTGTTGGCGTGCGACGCCCAGTCGACATCCCCCGCTTCCACCATCAGCCAGAACGGCCCGCGCGAGGCAAGCACGTCGAGCGCCGTGCGGGTCATGTCGGCGAGCGTCGGATTCTCGTCGATGTCGGCCGCCGTGTAGGGACGAATCGGGGCGTACTTCTTGCGGAGCGGCTCGGGCTCACCAGCCTCGATCCGCGACCCAATCGGGTTGAAATCACCGCAGGTCGTCTGAAACGGCAGATGCCCGTCGGCCACTCCGAAAAAACCGAACAGAGGCCGACCGGCGGCGATCGCAACTGCCGCAGCTTCGGCGAGGAGTTGATCGCCCTGCCGACCTGCCGTCCGCTGCACGACGTGGTAGCGACCGCCGTTCGCGGCGTCGATCGCACGGAGGGTCGAGCCGGCGAGGTATTTGTTGCCTGCCTCGAAGTTGAGCCCCTGCTGCGCGTCGGCGTCGGCATCCACCCCGTGCCCCGCCCCAAGCAGCACGTCGAGGCCAGCCCTGGTTTCGGTCCGGCGCGCGATCGAGGGCTGGCCGAGCAGGTCGCGGGATAGGTCCTGGTAGTCGTCGCGGGTGACGTTGTTGGCGTAGGCACAGGCCGGCGTGGCGTGGGAGATCGGCACGCTCGTCACCACGCCCACTGCGTAGCCGCGGTTTTGCAACGTGACGCCGATCGGTTCGAGGGGTTCTCCGGCAGGCCCCACATTGATCGCATCGTTGTAGGTTTTGCGACCGGCGCACAAGGCGGTGGCCGAGGCGGCCGAGTCGGTGACGGCGTGAGGCCGGTCCCGGTCGCGGCCCATCAGATACCGCGAACTCGCCCGCCGCTCCCAGGGCGTCGCGCCGCCGCGACGCGGGTCATAGCCACCCGGCGTCGTCCCACCGGGATTCCGCAGGGCCTGCGCATCCACATCGAATTTCGTGCCGTCGTTGGCGGGGCTGGTCACGCAGCAGCCAAAGTCGGTGCTGGCTCCTTGATAGGTCTGAAAGCCGAAGACATTGCCACGGCCCTCGTCGTAGGTCACCGCGCCGCGGGTGGCAATCGCCGCCGCCCGCGTGGTGTGCCAGTCGAGGCCGTCGAACACGACGAGCACGATCCGTTTCTTGCCGGCATCAGCAGCCATCAACTGCAGTCGATGGAGATCGGTCTGGTCGAAGTAGTCGGCCTCGGGATTGAGCGTCTCCTCCGGCAACTGGCCATAGAGTGCGCGGAGGCGATCCTCGCTGCGATAGCGGCTGTTCACGCCCCGCAGGCCATCCAGGCCCAGCCCAAACGTGTAGACCGGAATCAGCCGATTGGAGTGATTCGACCACGACACATACCGCTCCGGCTGGTCGCCCCAGTGGCCCCACGGGGCGGCGCCGGAGATCTCGGCCTCGATCTGCATCGACCGCACCGGATCTTCAGCACGGGTCGCTGGTCCCGCGGCGACGATCACGGCCAGCCCAACCGTGAGGCACCAGTGCCACAGGGACGGGCGGCGAACCAGGGGAAGATCAGCGTTGCTCATGCCCGGATCATACCGCGATTCATGCGGCTTTCATCGGATCATCTCGTGCGACCTGGGGCTCTCGACCACGGTTGGCGCGGTTTTTGCAGCCCGTATGCTTGAGCGTGCTGCCCGATCGCATCCTGCCTCCGGAACCCTGAGCCCGTGGTCAACGACGACCTCCTGCGGCGCGACATCCGCCTCCTCGACGGCAAGCTCGATGCGGTCATCGTCGAACAGGCCGGCCCGGAAGCCTCGGCCCTGGTGGCCGACATCCGCCGACTCGCCCGCGACCGCCGCCTCGGCAAACACGAAGCTGAACCCTTGCTGGCCGGCAAGATCGAAGAACTCGACGTGGCCCAGGCGCGGGTGGTCGCCCGGGCCCTCTCAATTTTTTTTGATCTCGCGAACATCGCCGAGGATCGGCAGCGGGTTCGCGTGCTCCGCGACCGCGAGCGGTTGCGTCACCCGCAGCCGCTCGGTGAATCACTGGCTGCCGCGATCGGAGAACTCGCCGCCGCCGGCATCACGGCGGTGGAGATGCAGGCCGCCCTCGACAGCCTGTCGATCGAACTCGTCTTCACGGCGCATCCGAGCGAAGCAAAGCGACGCAGCATCCGGGCCAAGCTGCGCCGAATGAGGCGGAGCCTGCAGGCGCTCGACCGCGACGACCTCCTGCCCCGCGAGCGGGCCGAACTGGAAAGTGATATCCAGACCGAACTGGTCATCCTGTGGGAGACCGAGTTTCTCAAGCCGGCCCGGCCGACCGTCCTCGATGAGGTCGACCGCGGTTTGTCGCTGATGCCACGGCTCTGGGAGGCGGTGCCGCAGGTGCATGAATCGCTGCGTCGCGGTCTGGCAGCGGCTTATCCTGGTGAGTCGTTCGAGATCCCGGCCTTCCTCACCTTTGGGTCCTGGATGGGCGGCGACCGCGACGGCAACCCGTTCGTCACAGCCGACGTCACCGAGACCACGCTTCTCCGCCTGCGCTCGACTGCCATCAAGGCCCACCTTGCCTGGTGCAAGCAGCTCTACGACATGCTCACGATCTCGCTCCACGAGGCGAGCGGCTCGCAGCCGCTCGAAGAGCGGTTGCAGGCGGCCGTCGCCGAGTGGCCGGAGTTGGCCGCATCGCTGGAAAAGGTGCCGCCCCACGAGGCCTACCGTCGCTGGCTGCGGATGATCGAGTTTCGCCTGAAGGCATCGCGGGCCACCAGCCTCGACGAGCCGGCGGCGGCCGCCGCTTATCCCTCAGCCGCCCAGCTCTCCGCCGACGTCGCAACGCTCGTGGAGTGTCTCGACCACGACCGCGGTCTTGCTACCGACTCACCCGTTCGTCGCTGGCTCGATCTCGTCCGCACGTTCGGCCTCCACATGACGCGGCTCGATGTCCGGCAGGACGCCCGTGCCTATGAGGAGATCATGGCCGACATCTTCACGGCGGCCGGAATCGCCGGCGCCGAGTCGTTTCGCGGGGGCGACGAGGCCGCACGGGTCGGGCTGCTCACCTCCACACTCGGCACCATCGGTGCGATCCCGATGGACACGCTCCAGCCGCTGTCTTTGGATACGCTGCGGCTCTTCGCACTTCTTCAGCGGGCCAGCGCGCGGTTCGGGCCTGACTGCCTCGGCGGCGCAATCGTGAGCCTCACGCGGTCGCCGGCCGACGTGCTCTGCGTGTTGTGGCTGTGGCGGTGGGCCCAGAAGCAGGCGGCCGATCAGGGTGAACCGGTCGCCCGCCACGACATCGCAATCATGCCGCTCTT
>CAZODJ010000024.1:0-3214 GCA_964578555.1 uncultured Candidatus Kuenenia sp. | reverse complement strand
CGGCCGATCAGGGTGAACCGGTCGCCCGCCACGACATCGCAATCATGCCGCTCTTCGAGAAGATCCACGATCTCCAGCATGGTCACGAGACGCTCGGAGCGATCCTCGACACGCCCGCCTACCGGGAGCATTTGGCCAGCCGCGGCAGCCGCCAGGTCGTGATGGTCGGCTACTCCGACAGTACGAAAGACGGCGGCTACCTGGCGGCCTGCTGGGGGCTGCAGGCGGCGCAGAGCCGTCTCCACGAGGCTGCCGCTTCTCGGGGAGTGGCCGTGACATTCTTCCACGGCCGCGGCGGATCGCTCGGCCGCGGTGGTGGTCCGGCTGCCCGCGGCATCCTGTCGCTGCCGGCCGAAACACTCGACGGGTCGCTGCGGCTCACCGAGCAGGGCGAGGTGCTCGCCGAGCGGTACGACGACACCGAGATCGCCTGCCGCCACCTCGAGCAGGTGTCGTGGGCCACCCTGATGGCCACCCGGAGCCGACGGCCCGACCCGGATGCCGCCTGGCTTGGCCTCATCGAGCGCATGGCCGCCCGGTCACACGCAGCCTACCGAGCACTCGTCGACGAGCCCGGCTTCATCGACTACTTCTCGCAGACGACACCGATCGACGACATCGAAAACCTGCCGATCGCGTCCCGCCCGGCCCGCCGCCGCGGCCAACGCACGCTCGACGACCTGCGGGCGATTCCCTGGGTATTCGCCTGGACCCAGAGCCGGTGCATGATCCCCGCGTGGTACGGTCTGGGCACCGCCCTGGTCGACGTGAAGTACGACGACCGGCATGGCTGGCAAACGATCTGTGAGATGTATCGCCAGTGGCCGTTCTTTCAGGCCACGATCGACAATGCGTCGCTGGCGCTGGCCAAGGCCGACATGTACATCGCCCAGCGGTATGCCGAACTGGCTCCCGATGCCGACGTCCGCCGCCGCATCTGGCAGCGGATCGCGGCCGAGCGGGACCGGACCCGGCAGGCGATTCTCGACATCGTCGGCGGGAGCGAACTGCTCGCCGCCACGCCTTGGTTTCAGCGTTCAATCGAGGCCCGCAACCCATCGATCGACCCGCTGAACCTGATCCAGATCGAGTTCATGCGCCGCCGTGCGGCAACGCCGCCCGACGCCCCGCCGAACGAATCACTCCGCGACCTGCTCCGGCTGTGCGTGCAGGGAATCGCTTCGGGAATGCGCACGACAGGATAGACCGGCCTCGGTCTGTGCCGCCCCGCCACGCAGGAGCCACGTCATGATCACCGCCGCCGACCTTGCCGTGAAAACGCTCGGCACCTGCCGGATCGACTCGCCGCTCAAGCCGCTCATCGAGTCGCGGCATACGAGCGAGTACTACGTGGCCGAGGATGATCGGGTCTTCTTTCACGACACAGCCCGGCTCGCAATCTCCACGGGATGTGCCGTCGAGGATCTTCCCGGCTTCGAGCCGGCTGGGCCGCGCCGGTGCATCTTCTTCGACCCGGCAAAGACGCGGGTGGGCATCGTCACCTGCGGCGGGCTCTGCCCCGGCCTCAACGATGTCATCCGCGGCATCGTGATGGAGCTTTCCCACCACTACGGCGTGCAGCGGATCTACGGCTTTCGCAATGGCTACCAGGGCTTCATCCCGAAGTATGGTCACGACGTGTTCGACCTCACCCCCGCCGGCGTGAGCAACATCGACGAGGACGGCGGCACGATCCTCGGCACGTCGCGTGGCAGCCAGGATCCCCACGAGATCGTCGACTGTCTCGAACGGATGAACATCAATGCCCTGTTCGTCATCGGCGGCGATGGCACGATCCGGGGCGCGATGGCGATCGCCGCGGCGGTCGCCGAGCGTGGCCAGAAGATCGCCGTCGTCGGTATCCCCAAGACGATCGACAACGACATCCCCTACATCGACCAGAGCTTCGGCTTCCAGACCGCCTTCGCCGAGGCGACGCGGTCGATTCAGGCCGCCCACGTGGAGGCCAAGGCGGCGCCCAACGGCGTGGGGCTCGTGAAGCTCATGGGCCGCCACTCCGGCTTCATCGCCTGCTACGCGTCGCTCGCCGAGCCGGATGCCAACTACGTGCTGATCCCCGAGGTGCCCTTCCTCCTGGAGGGCCCCGACGGCCTGCTCGACCATTTGCTCAAGCGGGTGAAGACCCGCGGCCATGCCCTGATCGTGGTCGCCGAGGGGGCCGGGCAGGACCTCCTCGCGGTGCGGGGCGATGGTGCGGCCGCGGGCGTCGACGCCTCGGGCAACCAGAAACTCGCCGACATCGGCAGCTATCTGCGGCAGCGGATCGCCGATCACTTCGCGGCGGCAGGCGTTGAGCTCAACATGAAATACGTCGATCCCAGCTACATGATCCGGAGCGTGCCGGCAAACCCCTACGACAGCGTCTATTGCCTGCGGCTGGCGCAAAACGCCGTGCATGCGGCGATGGCGGGCCGCACCGAGATGGTGATCGGCCGCTGGCATGGCCGCTACGTGCACATTCCGATGCCGCTGGCCGTGAGCCGCCGCAACCAGGTCTCCCCGGACGGCGACCTGTGGCTCGCGGTGCTGGAGGCGACCGGCCAGCCGCACGTTTTCGGATAAGCCTACAGTTCCCCCTTCACGCCCAGTTCGTGGAAGTAGTGGCCGACCTTCTTCTGGTTCTTCAAGAGCCAGTCGATCGAGGGCTCGTTGGTCATCGCCTTGCGGATCGCGTTGAACGTCGCCTCCCGGTGCGTCTTGAAGAGCACTTCGTGGTCGATCTTGGTCTTGGCGTCACCGGCTGACGGGTCGAGCCACACCGCCACGATGATCCCGATGTCGTTGACCTTCTTCTTCGGGATGTGCCCCTCGCGAACGGCATCGAGCACGGCGTTGGCCACGGCCGCCTGCACCGTTCCCATGAGCACGTTCGTGTAGCGGGCATTGGGCGCTGTGTACTTGCTCACCATCAACGTGGCGGGGCGGACCTGCACGTCGCTGTTGAGGATCGCCCAGACGCGGGTATGCCCCTTCACCTGGTCACCGATCAGGTTGGCGATCGCGTAGCCGACCGGGCCGTCGAGTTCACCGATCACCACCTCCGGCTCCGCCGCGCTCCAGGCCTGGTCGGCCTCGACCAGTGCCTCACCCGTCCGCATGACGATCTTCTTGTCTGCCATCGAATGTTGCCCTTTCATGGGATATGAACCCCGCTGACCCCACGGGTCGGCATAGCGAGGATTCTCTCCGCGGG
>CAZODJ010000023.1:5837-24223 GCA_964578555.1 uncultured Candidatus Kuenenia sp. | reverse complement strand
GATGAACGGTAGCGACCGGTCAGGGCGGCGGTGCGTGCGACGGATCGTCTTGCGGTTCGAACCAGCGGTAGATAGCCGGGAGCACGAGAAGTGTGAGGATCGTGCACGTGACGAGGCCACCGATCACCACGGTGGCCAGCGGCCTCTGCACCTCGGCGCCGGCACTTACCGACACGGCCATCGGCACGAAGCCGAGGGCTCCGCATGTCGCCGTCATCAGCACGGGGCGGAGTCGATCCAAAGACCCCTCCGTGACGGCCGATCCTTGATCGCGACCCGAGTGTCGCAGGTGGCGCACATGCTCGATGAGCACCACCCCGTTCATCACGGCAATGCCGAAGAGGGCGATGAAACCCACTCCAGCCGAGATCGAGAAGGGCATGCCGCGTAGCCAAAGCGCGAAAATTCCGCCAGTCGCTGCGATCGGGACGTTGAGAAAGATCAGCATCGTCAGGTTCACCGATCCGAACGTGACATAGAGGATCGAGAAGATGAGAAACAAGGCGATCGGCACCGCGATCATGAGCCGCTGGGTGGCGCGCTGCAGGTTTTCGAACTGCCCACCCCACTCCAATGAGTAGCCGGGCGGCAGTGTCACCTGTGCGGCCACCGCCCGCTGGGCGTCGGCGACGAAGCCCGCGAGATCGCGGCCGCGAACGTTGCACTGGATGAGGAGCCGCCTCCTGATCGCGTCGCGGCTGATCTCCGATGGGCCATCCTCGACGATGACGTCGGCAAGTTGCGTGATCGGGATCTGCCTCCCTTGAGGATCATCGATCTTCAATCGCTTGATCGTCTCGACATCCTGTCGCCAGTTCGGCCCCACCCGTACCTGCAAGGGGAACCGTCGCTGCCCTTCGAACACCTCGCCGACCACCCGGCCACCGATCACACTCACGGCATCGAGAACGTCGCTCGCATTGACCCCGTATCTGGCAATCGAATCACGACGGACGATCACTCGCACATAGGGGAGGCCGGCAATCTGCTGGGCCTGCACGTCGGCGGCGCCTGGCACCTTGTTGAGGACGCGGACGATCTTGTCTCCCTGAGCCTTGAGCGTCTCGAGGTCGTCGCCATACAGGCTCAGGCCTACGTCGGATCGCACGCCGGCGACGAGTTCCTGGACTCGCAATTCGATCGGCTGGGTGAACCCGTAGGAATTTCCCGGCACGTTGCGTTCGAGCGCGGCCTGCATCTCCGCGACGAGTTTCTCCTTGTCGTGGATGGCCCCGCCGCCGTGGGCGGATTTCAGTCGGACGAGAAGGTCGGTCTGATGAACTCCCATCGGGTCGTTGGCTATCTCGGGGCGGCCTGTCTTGGAAATGACGCTTTCAACTTCGGGAAACGCCAACAGCGTGCGTTCCATCGCCTTCGTCATCTCCACCGACGACTCGAGTGACACGCTTGGCAACCGTACCGCCTGGATGGCGAGGTCGCCTTCGTCGAGCTTGGGGACGAATTCCAGGCCGAAACCCGCGGCGACGATGACGCTCGTTGCGAAAACGACCGCCGACGTGGCAAGCATCATGACGGGATGAGCCATCGACCAGGTAAGGAGAGGGCGATAGGCCTGCTTGATCCACCGGACGAGGAGTGTGTCGCCGGCGGTCACCCGCCGGGCGAGAAAGAGCGATGCCATCACCGGCATGACTGTCACGGAAAGCACGAGTGCGGCGGTGAGAGCCGACATGAATGTGAAGGCCATCGGCCTGAACATCTTTCCTTCAACCCCCTCGAGGCTGAGGATTGGGATAAAGACGATGATCACGATCAGCCCGGCGAACAGGATCGGCGTTCCGACCTCCCGTGACGACTCCTTGAAGATGCCCAGCGGCACTGGCTTACCGCCGTGCGACCGTTGGTAGCCGCTTGCCGCACGGACGGCGTTCTCGATCATGACGACCGCCCCATCGACGATCACGCCGAAGTCGACGGCGCCGAGGCTCATCAGGTTCGCGGAGACCCCCGCCATCCGCATGGCGATCAGGGCGCTCATCGCGGACAGGGGAATCGCCGCGGCCACGATCAGTCCGGCGCGGAGGTCACCCAGAAGCAGGAAAAGCATGACAATCACGAGCCCGACACCGACTCCGATGTTTTCGGCGACGGTATGAATCGTCTTCATGACGAGTTCGGTTCGGTCGTAGAACGTGTCGATGAAGACGCCGTCGGGAAGGGTGGAGGCAATGGCCTCGATTTTTTTCTTCACATCGGCCACGACCTGCCGCGAATTGCCTCCCATGATCATCATGACCATGCCCGTGACGGCCTCGCGATTACCGTCGCGGGTGACTGCTCCCTGTCGCAGCATGGGAGCGAACCGTACGTCGCCGATGTCGGAAATGCGGATCGGGGTGCCGTCGGCACGACTGTCGAGCACGATCGTGCGAATGTCGTCGAGCGATCCGATCAGTCCTTCGCCCCGAATGAGCCGTTGTTCAGCCCCATGGCGGATGGCTCCACCACCGGCGTTGGCATTGTTCTCCTCGAGGGCCTGGAAGACCTGGCTCAACGAGATGCCGTAGTTGAGGAGGCGGTTGGGGTCGACTTGTACCTCATAGGTCTTCAGTTCCCCACCAAACGTATTCACCTCGATCACGCCCGGGACGCTTCGCAACTGGAAGGCGATCTGCCAATCGAGAATCGTTCGCAGATCCATGAGGCTGTAGTCGAAGCCCGGCTTGGCCCGTACTTCGAACTGGTAGATCTCGCTCATGCCGGTCGCGATGGGCCCCATCTGCGGATCGCCCATGCCCGCGGGGATGTTCTCCCGGGCCTGCTGAAGCCGTTCGTTGACGAGATTTCTCGCCCAATAAATGTCGGTGCCTTCCTGGAAAGCAACCGTGACGGCGGAAAGCCCGTAGCGACTGATGGAGCGGATCTCGGCTACCTTGGGAAGCCCGCTCATCGCGTTCTCGACTGGAAACGTGATGAACTGCTCGACCTCGACCGGACCGAGCGATGGGGAGGTCGTTAGCACTTGCACCTGCACGTTCGTCAGGTCTGGTACGGCATCGAGCGGCAGGCCGGCGACCGAGAGGGCGCCCACGCCGAGCAAGACCACCGCCAGGAGCATGACGATGAAGCGATTGTCGAGCGACCAGTCGATGACCCGCGAAACCATGCGATCCTTCCGCCCCAGGGGCCGTTACTCTTCGAGCAGGTCGGCCAGCATGCGCGACTTGAGGGCGAACCCGCCGGCGATGACGACGTTTTCGCCCGACGTGATGCCGCTCGTGATCTCCGCGGCCTGCGGTGTGGATTGGCCCACCGTGACCTGCCGACACTCAAAAACGTCGCCGCCGGAATGCACGAAGACGAATGAGCGGCCCTCGTGCTCAAGGATCGCGGATCGGGGAACTTGCAGGATCGTGGCCTGCATCGATCCCGGCAGTTCGACGGTGACGAACATGCCCGGCTTGAGCAATCCCGCGGCGTTGTCGGCGACTGCTCTCATCGAAACAGTACGCGTCTCGGCATCGACGATGTCACCCGTGTAGAAGACCTTCGCCGTGAACGTCTTGTCGGGCCACGCCGCGCTGCGAAACGACACGGTGGCGTCTTCGATCTCGCGCAGGATCGGAACCTGGTCCTCGTAGATGTCGGTGGTGAGCCAGACCGAGCCGAGATCCGCGATCCCGAGGATTTGGTTGCTCGGCCCCACGTGTTCCAGCAACACGACGTCCTTGGAGACCACGGTTCCGTCGAATGGGGCATGGACCGGGCTGTGGGCCAGATCCTCGCCTTGTGAGGGGTCGATGTCGGCGATGTCGGCATCGGCGAAACCGAGGATCCTGAGGGCGGTCTCGTCGACGGCAATCCGTGTCTGCAACTCCTCAACGTTCTGCGCGGCCAAGAGTGCCGCCTGGTGGGCATCCTCCTCGATCTGTTCGAGCAGGGATTTCAGCGTGGCACGCGTGGTGGTCCAGGCCGCCTCGGCCTCAAAAAGCTGCCGCGCGGCCACGATGCCCTGCCCCTGGAGCGGCGTCAGCCGATCGAGATTCTTCCTCGCCGTGTCGTTGGCGATGTAGGCGGTCATCAATTTCTCCCGGTACTCTCCCAGGGGCTTGTTCCGCATTTCCGTTTCGATCTGTTCGACGGGAGCGTTGGCGCGGAGCAGTTCGATCAGCGTCCGACTATTAGCGGCTACTGCCTGAATCCACTCGTCCTTGCGGAGCGCAAAACTGAGTTGAAGACGATCCTGGACGAGGCGAAGCATCGAGTCACCCACCTCGCGGCTTTGGATGATCGCCATTACTTGTCCCTTCTTCACGCGGTCCCCGAGGCCGACCTTGACCGCGTTGACGCGGCCATCCACGAGCGGAAAGATGTGGGCGACGCGGTCTTCGTTGAGCATGACTTTGCCCGTCACGGCGACCAGTTGGTCCAGCCGGCCGACCCGTGCCGGCTGGATGTCGATGCCGGCAGCCTGCCAGGACTCCTGCGGAAACTCGACCACGGTCGGTCCGCCCGGCTGCGCCGCCGCTCGAGCGGTCGGCTCCGGTGTCACCGCTGCCACGGCCGGCCGTTCATGGTCGACAGGCTCACGGGAGAAGAATCCGCATCCACCTGCGCTCGTGAGTACGGCGGTGCCGACCAGCCACAGCTTGGCCAGCGAACTGGCGCAACGAGCGGGCAAATGCGTCATGTCGTGCGGGCTTTCCTGGAAGGTTGTTTGCGGTAACGACCCGTTATTCACTTCGAAGTATAGAACAGGTCGAAGAGCCGATCCGGAATCCAGTGCAGCCAGGCCAGACGTTCGCCGTCGCGGGAGCCAGTCCGCGGCCGGCAGGGGCCGCCGTAGATGGGGCCGCAGCTGGGCACGCCCCTCGCTCCGATGAGGTCATACGCGGCTGGCGGGTCGGCTGGGTGGCAGGGCGGTGGCGGCACGCAAGGTGCAAGTGCCCTTGGCTCGTTGCAATAGTGGAGCGGTTCCGGGCCGGCGATCCAGTCGAGTGGCGAGTCGGTGCGGGGCGGCAGGAGTGACGCAAAAATCGTTTCGACATTTTGGCCCGTCGCCGCGGGGTCGGTGATTGGTGAGCCAGCCAGAGGGTCGGCGGGAATGGGTTCGACGCGGTAGTCGGGCTCTTGGCACCGCGCGGCCGCTGTCACCAACAGTGACGCAGTTGCCATGCTCCAGGATGCATGCTGCACGGCAATCATTAGCCGTCTCATGGTTTGGACTCCGTCGATTGCTTGCTCATTCAGTTTCTGGTGACGCGGCTCGGGGTTGCCCGTGTCACATCGCCGGACGTTCGCGGCGGCCATCCTGGCCACCGCTCTCTCGATGCTGGCTGCGCTCTCGGCATCCATGCCTTCGCTTGCCAGCAACGCCGGCTCCGTGGCACGGGCAACCCCGAGCTGAATCCATTGAAAGCGTGAATCTTCTGTTGATGGTTCTTTGGGAGTGGATCAAGGGGCGGGGAGTTGGAACGCGCCAGGGGCTTGGTTGGGTTGGGCGGGGAGGTTGGGGTCGCGGCCGATGCGTTGGGCTTCGTCGCGGAGTTCGGCGCGGGGGTCATCGGGGCGGGCGGCCGGGGCATCATTGCGGGGTGGAAATTCTTCCAGCTGGAGCAGGTCGGCGATCTGGACGGCGCCGTTCCACCGCTCGGCCTGAGCCTCGACGAAGGCGAGTTCGGTCTGCGTGAGGATCCGTTGGGCTTCGAGCAGGTTGAGGAAGGTGACCTCGCCGTGAGCGTAGAGCTGCTGCGTGACCTGCAGGGTCTCACGGGCCTTGGGCAGAATGAATTCCTCGTACCAGTTCACCAGCCGCTGTGCCTGCCGATAGGTGTTGATGACCTGGGCTGTTTGGGTCGCCAGGTCGATCTCCACCTCCCTCAGCGTGGCCCGCGACGTGGCGATGTCGGCCCGGGCCGACCGGATGTTGCCCTGATTGCGGTCAAAGAGTGGCACCTCGACCATTACCTGGACGAGGCCCTGATCTTGCGGCGGGTAGTCGACCTGCCGTTGGTAGCCGCCCATCAGGTTCACGTTCGGGATCGGCTCAACCACGGCCCGCTCCAACATCCATTGCGCCTGGGCGATGCCCGCCTCGGCGGCTCGCGGCTTGGCGTTGCGGAAGGCCACGGCTTCCTGAAGCTGCTTGAGATCAAAATTGGGAAGCACCTGAAACAGGTCAGCCTCGATTCCGCCCACGTCGGCCTTCGGCAGGCCGACCGCCGCGGCCAGTTCCCGGCGGCCTGTTTCGATGAAGACCGAGGCATTGATCAGCCTCACCTCGGCGCGATCCTTCTCGATGCTCCAGAAGAGCACATCGGCCTTCGTCACTTCGCCCGCCTTGGCGAGCTCGGCACCAATGTCGTACGACCGCTTGGCGATGTCGAGCAGAAGCTTGAAGATCTCGGCACGTCGCTGGGATACGAGCAACGCATAGAACGAGCCACGCACTCCAGTGAGGACGTCGAACCGCGCCCGGATCAGTTCGTACTCGGCCATCTGCACCTGGCGGAGCGCCGCCTGCTGGGCGAGCCGAAGTTTGCCAGCGGTGACGATGTCTTGGGCGACATACCCATTCCACTGGCTGTCGGCCCCGGCCATCTGTGGTGACGAACCGGCGATGACGGGATTGGGATAGAGGCGGGCCTGCACAGCCTTGCCCCGCGCCGCCTCGACCAACGCCCGCGCATGCCGCAGCCGCGGATGGCTGCGCTCGGCCAAGGCGACAAACTCCTCGAGTGACCGGGGCGTGGGGCCATGGACCGAATCGAAGCGGCCCGGCTCTGGGAGCGGCACGATGGCATCCGGGACAGCGCCCAGCGACACGCCGGGTTCAAGGATCTCCAGCGGCTGCGCATTGTCTCGCCAGTCGGCAGCCGGTGCGAGCGTGGCCATCGCCAACCAGGCGACAGCGGCTCCACATCTCCGCGTACCAATCGCCGGACCGAACAGCGAGATGAGCCTGGCCACTGGTTTGATTCCGAAGCGCGGAACCAACTTCCGCGCACTCTAGAAATCGGCAGCGCCGTCTTGCCAAATCAGCAAAACCGGCACGGCTTACCCTTGCCCCCCAGCTTGTCTCGTTGATCAGGCGAGGTCGCGGTCTTGGAAGAGGACGAGCGCGATCAGGAGGGCGACGGTCGCGTACAGGCCAGCATAGAGGGCCGCCCAGCCGAGGTAGCCCCACGGCACCGGCACGCCCCCGATCACGGCCGCCTCGATCGTGAAGTGCTCGAGCACCGGCAGGAGCGTGGCGAACAACTGACCCACGAACCGCACGATCGCAAACTTGCCCACGCTCGATTGCACGATCAGTGGCACGAGGTGACCAAGCGCGTAGATCGTGAAGCAGATGATGAGGTTGGGCACCATGCTGAGCCGGGTCGAGACGGCGAGGCTGACGGCGGCCAGGAGGATCGTTTCGAGGAATGACAGCACGAGGCCCGGTACGACCGTGATCATCTCGTTGGCGCAGTCGCTCCAGAGCGGATCGGTCTTCGAACTCTCCCGGGCGTCGTAGATCACCTTGAGGCTTGTGGTCGAGAGGAGGATGCTGCCGAGAATGAGGAAGACGAGCGCGGCCACCATGACGAGCCCGGCGTACTTTCCGATCACGAACTGCCACCGCCGGACCGGCTTGGAGAGCACCGTCATCGCCGTGCGGCCTTCGATCTCGTCGGCCACGGCGACACTCGCCGTCCAAACGACGACCAGCAGGGCGAGCACCTTGATGAGGGTGAGGCCGCTGTCCTTCAGCATCTTCACGTCTTCGCCGAACGTGTTGTAGGGAATGACGATGAAGGCCGCGAGGAGGACGGCCCCGGCGACCAAGGCCACGGCAAAGATGGGCTGGCCGATGGCTTCCTTGGTGGTAGCGGCCGCGATCGCCGCAACCCGCCGTGGAATCAGGCGAAACAGGGTGTAGACAGCGGCGATGATCAGCAGCACGGCCGCCGTCCATGGCAGGAGCGCTACCTGCGGATACTCGGGAACCAGTCGCCAGCGGACGGAAAGTTCCACCGGAGAGTCTGTCGTGTTGGTCGCCTCGAGCTGGGCACGCTGTCCGAGGAAGGGATTGGTCTGCCCCGCGGAGCGGCTCCACGTCCAGGGCTCATCGGCGCTGAGCTCGACGTCGGGCACCTTCGTGAGCGCGAAGCCCTCGATCGGTTGTTGGGTGCGGACGAGCAGCGGCGCCGAGCTCCGCATCTCGATGCTGGCGAGTTCCTGCGGCCGAAGGTCGAGAGGGATCGCCTGCAAATCCGCCTGGGGGGCAACCGTGATCGTTTGCACTTCGTCGCCCGCCCTAGCCAGTCGGCCCAGCGACCGGGCCAGCGAATTCACGGGCACCAGCGGCGTGAAGGCGACAGCCACCGCCGAGAGCGAAAGTAAGAGCCACGCGAAGGGGCCGAGGAAACCGTCACCGAGGCTCCCCCTGGCTTCAGCGGCCAGCCGGGGGTTCACCAAGCGAAGCACGCCCCAGCAGGCGAGGATGACGAGCGTCGCCACGAGGGCACCGGCCCCCAGGAGCCACAGCGGCGGCAGGGCGGTGAGCCAGCGGTTGGCAAAGAGAGGGGTAATGAGAAGCACGACGACGTTCCTCGAGCGACGATCGAATCAAAGACCTTGGAAGACCTCTAGTGTGGCGTTGCCGACCCCGAAATGGAAGCCTCGCCGGGGCCGGCGAATACCGTGGCCGCGGGGCCGTCGAGCGGCCAGCGGACCAGTACGTCATGAAGCCCCTCGAGCGTGATCGATTCCACGATCCGCAGGTCGTCAGCCACAGACCGATACACCCGCTCGTGGGCCCATTCCAGGCCCACGGCGAAGAGCCGCCGCCGCGGTCGCTCACCCGCGAGCACCACGCGGCTGGACAGCTTGTTGCGGGCTCGTTCCCATTCGTCGCGGGTGATGCCGCCAGTCGCCGCCGTGCGGTAGATGTCGAGAATCTGTTCCATGAGCGGCTCGGCATCTTCGGCGTCGCAGGAGAGCTGCGTGCCGAAGAGCCCGGCATCGAGAAAGTCATGGTGGTGCACAGAGGCATGCTCGGCCGCACCGGAATCGACCAGTTCCCAGTAGAGGCGGCTCCCAGAATCGTCGCCGAGCACGATGGCCAGCATCTTGGCAGCCCAACGGGCCTCGTCGTCGGCTGACGGTCCGGCGGACATGCGGATCACGTACTCGAGCGCCGCGGCCGGCCGCACGATCCGCTCCGTGGTCGATGCCGCCGGCAGCCCAGCGGACGACTGACGCCGGTCAGCCGATGTCCCCGGCTCCCATCCACCGCACAGCCGCTTCGCCGACTCGACGAGGGCGGGGAAGTCGACCGCACCGCTGGCGGCCAGCAGGAGATTGCCCGGGGCATACCGCTGTCGGTGGTAGTCCCGCATCGCCGTGACCGGCAGCTGCTCGATCGATTTCACGCTGCCGAGCACGCTGCGGGCCAACGGGTGGCCACCGAAGAAGGCGGCGCGACACCGATCGTCGGCACCGAATGGCGGCTGGTCGTCATACATCCGGATCTCCTCCAGGATGACGAGCTTCTCGGTGTCGAAATCCTCTTCTCGGAGCGCCGGCCGCATCATCCGGCCGAGCAGGTCGACCGCGTCGTGCTGGTGCGTCGGGAGCACCGCGGCGTAATAGACCGTGTCCTCCTCACTCGTGAAGGCGTTGGCACTCGCCCCCATCTGGTCAAACCGGCGGTTGATCTCATCGGCCGAGAGATCGGCCGTGCCCTTGAACGTCATGTGCTCGAGGAAATGGCTCACGCCGGAAAGGGCATCGGTTTCATCCCGTGCCCCTGCCCCCACGAAAAAACCGACGCTCGTGGAGACGGCCCCCTCCGAGCACTCGGCCACCACTTCGAGCCCGTTGTCGAGCGTCTCACGCAGAAACTGCATCAGGCACCTCCAGGGGCGCGCTGCCCAGCGAGACGACGGTCAGGTCGGCGACGGGATGATCGGCGAGCCGTCGCTCGATCGAGTCGACGGAAAGCGCGTCGAGCCGCTGCAGTTCCTCGTCGAGCGAGCGGACGCGACCGAGGTGATACCACTGCCGGGCGATTCCGCCGGCTCGTGCGGCACTCGACTCCTGCTGCATCACCAGGCCACTTTTCGCCCGGGCCTTCACGCGGTCGAGCTCCGCCTGGTCGATCGAGCCGGGAAGCCGCGCGATTTCGGTGAGCATCACGTCGAGTGTTTCCTGGGCCCGCGCGGCGGTGGTGCCGGCATAACAGACCGCCGACGCGAAGTCGCGGTGCGTGTGGTAGCCGGCCGACACGCTGTAGCAGAGGCCGCGGCGTTCCCGAACCTCCGTGAACAGCCGCGAACTCGACCCGCCGCCGAGGATTGCCAGCGCCGCGTTGACCTCGTAGGAGGCGTCATCGCGATACGGCGGCAGCGACCAGGCCAGGGCGATGTGCGTTTGTTGGGAATCATGGGGCACGTGCTGCACCCGCGGACCGCGGGCATGCGTCGCCACATCGCCGCTGTGGGCCCCCTCCCACTCTCCGAGCAGCGTGTTGACGCGACGGACGAAATCATCCCAGTCGATGCGGCCCGCGACGGCGATGATCGTGCCACGTGGTTGCACGTTTCCAGCCACGAACGTCCGTACGGCTTCGATCGAGAGCCGCTCCACGTCGGCTGTCTGGCCCTCGGCGGGCATTCCCCAGGGGGCCGGATAGATCAGCCGCCGCAAGGTGGAAATCGCCAGGTGCGACGGATCGTCTTCGATGCCGGCGAGGTTTTGCAGGATCACCTGCCGAGCCTTTTCCAGTTCGTCAGCGTCCAGCCGTGGGCGTCGGAGGATGTCGGCGTAGATCGGCAGGGCCGTCGGCAACTGCCGCGCGACCATCCCGCCGGAGAAGCTCGCATGGCTCGTGGTGACGCCCTGCGACCATTGGATGCCGGCCCCCTCGAGGTCATCGACGATCCGTCGGCCGCTCCGGTCGCCCGCGCCACGGAGCATCATCTCGCCGGACAGCGCGGCCAGGCCCGATCCGCCAACAGGGTCGTGGACCGCTCCGGCGGGCACGTGAAAGGCGATTGCAACCGACTCCAGGCCGGGCAGATCCTCACCGAGGAGGACGATGCCGTTATCGAGCGTCGCTGAATGGAAGGTCTGTTTCGCCATCAGGCAGATCGGCTGTCCCTGCGTTTCGGACTCAGAGGACAGCCGACTCGCCGACACCGGCCAGTTCGATCGTGGCACCGTCGATGATCGCATCCGTAGCCGTGCGAGCCGTTGCCTTGGCTCCTGCCCCATCAACGGTTTTGTAGACCGTCTTGCAGCGCCGGAAGCCGAGCCGCTGATAGAGCCGCACCGCCCGCGAATTATCGGCGGTCACTTCCAGCGAGCCGCGCACAACGGCGTGCCGCCGCAGGCCAGCCAGTGCCTGCCGAATCAGCGCTGTGCCCAGGCCGAGGCCGCGATGGCTGGGGACGACGCCGATATTCTGGATCGTGCCCACGCCGCCGGTGGCGACGACCGTCTGGATCGTGCCGCACCACAACAGCCCCTCCGGTCCGCGACCGAAGGCCACCAGCCACGTGGCATCGGGCAGAAAGCCTCGCTTGTTGCGGATCTCGCGCATCAGCCGGCGGCAACCATCGAGTTCACCGAGGCAGGGAAACACCACCGAGTCGATTTCGTCGAGGAACGAGCGAAACTTCGTGCGGGCGTGCACGTCGAGCAACGCCTCGTTCCAGGGTACGAATCGATACCCGGGCGGGAGCGCGGCCGGTTCCACGGCAGGGGATTCCCGCCGCAGATCGACCTCCATGCGGAACCGCTTGAAGTAGGTCGATTCCATCGTTGCCCAAGACTCCGGCGCTCGAAAACTGCTCTGACAATAAGAATGGCCTCTTTTTTGGTCAACGCGCCGGTGATTTTTTTCCCGCAGCGGTTTTTCGTGATTTCAACGACCCTGTCGATTGCGAAGACGGGCCGGGAAAGCGTATGCTTTTGACGGATCAAAAAATGAATTTTGGGCCGTCAAAACGTCCGGTGCACCTCAGCCTTGTGCTTGGAGCGACGGTTGCGGCCCTGGCGAATCATGCGGGCTGGGCCACGGAACCCCGAGCTGGCATGCCGCGGGTCGTCGTGACCACGACGATCGTGGCCGATCTCGTCCGGCAGGTGGCCGGTGACGAGGTGGAAACGGACTGTCTCATGGGGCCGGGTGTCGATCCCCACTCCTTCAAGGCGACGCCCCGGGATGCCGATCGGCTCGCTCGGGCGGATCTCGTGGTCGCCTCCGGCCTCCATCTCGAAGGCAAGCTCGCCGCACTGCTGGAGCGGCTTGGCCGGCGGAAGCGGGTGGTGTCGGTTGCGGAGTCGATTCCGAAGGACCGTCTGATCGAGGTGGGCAAAGGCCTTTACGATCCGCACGTCTGGTTTGATCCGACGCTGTGGGCGGTATGCGTGGAGGCGGTGGTGGAACCACTTGGCCAGATCGTGCCAGCCGGCCGGCCGCGATTCGAGACCGCGGCGGCCCAGTATCGCGAGCGTCTCGAGCACCTCGACGACACGTTGCGGGCGCGTGTCGCAACGATTCCCCAACAGCGTCGCGTGCTCGTGACCTCGCACGATGCCTTCCGTTATTTCGGCCGGGCGTATGGGCTCGATGTGGTAGGCATTCAAGGGATGAGCACCGAAAGCGAGGCGGGACTCAACGACATCAACCGTCTTGTCGACCTTGTCGTGTCACGCGGAGTTCCGGCCGTGTTCGTCGAGACGAGCGTGGCCGATCGCAACGTCACGGCGCTCCGCGAGGGAGCCCGGGCCAAAGGGCATGGTGTGCGGCTCGGGGGGCGGCTCTACTCCGATGCCCTGGGTGGCCCGCAGAGTGGTGCCGAGACACTCGAGGAGGCCCTCCGGGCCAACGTCGACGTCGTTGTTGCCGGACTGGCTGGCGTGGCGGAGAGGGAATCGGACGGTGATGAGGGCAGCGGGAGGTAGGCATGTCGATCTCGCCACCCCTGGTGGAATTTCACGACGTGACGGTGGCGTACGGTCGGCGACCGGTCCTTTGGAACGTCGACCTGACGATTTCGGAGCCGTGCCTCTTTGGCATCGTGGGGCCCAATGGCGCCGGCAAGAGCACGCTGCTCAAGGCGGCACTGGGGCTCGTGCCGTTGGCTGGTGGCATGGTGCGGCTCTTTGGTCAGCCACTCGAAAGGGTGCGGCGGCGCGTCGGCTACGTGCCGCAGCGGGAGACGGTCGACTGGGATTTTCCAGTCAGTGTCATGGACGTCGTGCTGATGGGTACCTATTCCCGAGTTGGCTGGCTGCGGCGGCCGGGCGCCGCCGAGCGGGCCGTTGCCCGCGAGAGCCTCGCCCGTGTGGGACTCGAGGATCTTGCCGACCGGCAGATCGGTCGGCTCTCCGGTGGGCAGCAGCAGCGGGTGTTTTTGGCGCGGGCGCTGGCCCAGCAGGCGGATGTCTATTTTTTGGATGAGCCGATGGCCGGCGTCGATGCCCGATCACAGGAGCAGATTCTGGCGGTGCTGTCAGGACTCCGGGATGCGGGCAAGCTCGTGATCGTGGTGCACCACGATCTCCGTGCCGTCACCGATTGGTTCGACGCCGTCGCGCTCATCGACATGCGGCTTGTGGCGGCGGGACCGACGCGGCAGACGCTCACGCCCGACAACCTGCGCCGCACCTACGCCGGGGCGATCGACGTGCTCGACGAGGTAGGCCTCGCGGTGCAGCGCAGGAGCCGCACTCCATGACGTGCGCGATCGGCTGCCTTCCGTGCCTGGCCGCGATCGATCTCTCGGGCCTGCTCGCCTACAACACGTTGATTGTGGCCGCGGGCACGGCGGCGGTGGGATGTGCCGCCGGGGTCGTGGGCAGTCTGAGCGTATTGCGGAAGCGGGCGCTCGTGGGCGACGCGGCGGCCCATGTGACGCTCGTGGGAGTCGCGACCGCCTTCGCCCTGACCGGCCGCCGTGACCTGCCCACGCTGCTGGCGGGCGGGTTCGTCGCGGCCTTGGCCGGCCTCCTCGCCCTTGTGCTCGTGCGACGGTTTACACGAACCCGCGACGATGCTGCGACCGCGATCGTGCTCAGTGTCGGGTTCGGCGGCGGCATTGCGCTGGTGGCCGGAATGACGGCCCGCGGCATCCCGGGCAGCGCGGGACTGGAAAATTTCCTGCTCGGACACACGGCGGCGCTCACGGCCCGCGATGCGGGAGTGTTGGCCGGTGTGTCGCTCGCCACAGTAGCCGTGGTGATGCTGTTCCTGAAGGAGGCCACGCTCGTCGCCTTCGATCGCTCCTTCGCGGCTGCCGCGGGCTGGCCGGTGGCAGTTCTCGACTACCTGCTCGTCGTGCTCGTCGCGGTGATGGTGGTGGTGGGGCTGCCGGCGGCCGGCGCGGTACTCGTGACGGCGCTGGTGGTGATCCCACCGGTGGCAGCACGGCAGTGGACGGATCGCCTCAGCACGATGCTCGTGCTCGCCGGTGTCATCGGCCTTGTCAGCGCCGTGACCGGAGTGGCGATCAGCGCTGTCGTGCCGCGGCTGGCAACGGGGCCGGTCATCGTGCTCATGGCGGCCGCGATCTTCGCGGTTTCAGTGTTCTTCGCCCGCTGGCGGTCGGCGCGGGAGGCGGCATGACGATCACCGAGGTTCTTTCCGCAATCGGTCCGATGCACGGTTGGGCGATGGCGACGGCAGCCGTCGTGTCGGCGGCGGCGGCCATGGTGGGGACGCTGCTGGTCGTACGCCGGATGAGCCTGCTTGGCGACGCCATCAGCCATGCCGTACTGCCGGGCATCGTCGTGGCGGTGCTCGCCGGCGGTCGGCCGGGCGGTCCGCTCGTGATCGTGGGAGCCGTTGTGGCAGCGCTCGTCACGGTGTGGTTGACACAGGTGCTCCGCGACGGCGTGGGCGTCGCCGAGGACGCGGGTGCCGGCGTCGTTTTTACCACGCTTTTTGCACTCGGTGTGGTGCTTGTCACGGCAGCGGCAGCGCGGATCGACCTCGATCCCGGCTGTGTGCTCTATGGCATCCTCGAGCTGGTGCCGTTCGACACGATCTCCGTCGGAGGGTGGGACGTACCGCGGGCCTTCCTGACCGGCTTGGCTGTGCTCGTGCTGATTGGCCTCGGACTCCTCGTATCATGGCGACTGCAGGTGTTCGTGGCCTTCGATGCCGACGCCGCCCGGGCGGCAGGGATGCCCGTCGCCGCCGCCACGATAGCGCTGCTGGCCGCCACGGCGATGACAGCCGTTGCCGGCTTCGAAGCGGTGGGGGCGATTCTCGTCGTCGCGATGTTGGTCGTGCCGGCGGCGGCCGCAGAGCTTCTTGGCCGCAGGCTGTCGCGTGTCATGGCTGTGGCAGTCGCGCTGGCTATTGTTGGCTCCGTATTGGGGTATCTCGCCGCCTGGAAGTGGAACACGAACGCCGCCGGAATGATCGCGGTCGTGCTGGGGGTCGAATACGTGATGGCGGTCATCTTCGCTCCGGAAGAAGGCCTGCTGGCGCGGGGTGTGGGGCGGATCTGGCTGCGGTGGCGGGTGGCCTGTGAAGACCAGCTTGCCGCCGTGTGGAGGCAGGAGGAGTCGGCGGGCACCGGTGTGGCAGCTGCCGCAGCGCCGCGTGGGTTCGTCGACCGGCTCGCGCGAACCTGGCTCACTCTGGCCGGTCGTCTCCGACGCGTTGATGGTGAATGGACGCTCGACCCGCGAGCGCGGCCTGCCGCCGAAATGATCGTCCGGTCGCATCGGCTCTGGGAGGCCTGGCTCGGTCGGCATGCCGAACTGCCGGTCGATCATCTCCATCCACCGGCCGAGTGGATGGAGCACCACCTCGGGGCCGATGTCCGTAGGCAGATCGAGGCCGACTTGGGCTGTCAGGCCAACGACCCGCACGGGAGCGAGATTCCGCCGGAGCGGTAGCGGCAATCAGTGGCTCTCGGGCTTCGGCCAGATCGTGCGGCCCTCTTTGATCGTTTCCTCGACGCGGATCTCCTGGATCGTCTCCGGCGGTACCGTCAACGGATTGGCCGACAGGATCACGAGATCAGCCAGCTTGCCCACCGCGATCGAGCCCTTGCGGTCCTCCTCGCGGTATTGCCGCGCCCCGTCGATCGTGATCGCCTCGAGGGCCTCCAGTGGCGTGACCCGCTCATCAACGCCCATCACACGGCCCGACCGCGAGACGCGGTTGACCGCCGTGTGGATCGTGAAGAGCTGATCGAGCGGGGCGACATTGAAATCGGTGTGGTTACTCGGCCGCAGGCCGAGGTCGCGGGCCGTTCGCATGGGGCTGATGAAATCGGCCTGCTGGGCACCGCGATTGGCCAGATGCACGTCACCAAAGTAGAAGCAATGGATCGTGAAAAATGATGGCGTGATGTTCCACGCCCGATACTTCTCGAGTTGATCGCGGCGGATGAACTGCGAATGAACCCCGACCGTGCCGCGATTACGGGACGGGTCGTCGCCGGAGGCGGCGCGATGGGCTTCAAGAAAGCCATCGATAGCGGCATCGCCATTGACGTGAACAAACAGCTGCGCCCCGCCGTCGTAGACTTTTTTCACCATATCGTTGAACACCGCCTGCGGAAACGACGGCTCGCCCCGCCAGTTTTTCTCTCCGGCGGGCCCGTCGGTGAGATAGGGCGTGGTAAAAAACGCTGTCTTCCCCTGCGGTGAGCCGTCCATCACGATTTTTACGCCGCCGATCCGCAGCCGGCCCCGGTACTCCTTCTCGGTCGTTGGTGGCTTCCCGCCGAAGATCTCGTCAATCTCAGTGATGAAGGGCAGGGCGACGACGTCGATCTCGAGGATCCCGCGATCGGCGGCGACGCGGAGCAGATCGTATTGCTCCTTCATCGTCGCCCCCTCCTGAGCCGTAGTGATGCCGGCGCGGGCGTACAATTCCTGGCCACTCGCGAGCAGCTGCAACTGTTCGTCGGGCGATGGCCCCGGGAGCTTCGCGAAGATCGGCAGGAAGGCCGTCTCGAAGAGGAGTCCGGAGGGCTCCTGTGAGTTCGGTTCACGACCGATCACGCCCCCCGAAGGCGTCGGCGTGGCGGCCGAGATCCCGAAATGGGCCAGCGCCTTGGAGTTGAGCATGGCCCCGTGGCCCGACACGTGCACGATCATGACGGGATTGTCGGGGAAGGCTGTGTCGAGTTCCTGCTTCGTGGGCGGCCGCTTCTCCTCGAGCAGTTCGGGATCGTAACCGTAGCCGAGCACGAAGGCTCCGGCGGGAATTCTTCGTGCCGTCTGCAGTTTCTTCAACTGTGCTATTACGTCGGCGACATTCCGGCAGGTGCCGGCCGGCGGCGACGCGCACAGGGCATCGGTTTGCACGCTGACGGTCGAGAAGAAATGACTGTGGCCATCGACGAAGCCGGGCACGAGCGTGCGGCCAGCGAGATCGGTCAGGACGGTGTTCGGGCCGGCGTGCTTCATGACATCGGCCTTCGTTCCAACCGCCACGATTCGGCCACTCGTGATGGCCATGGCCTCGGCGGTCGGCTGGGCCGGATTCACGGTGACGATCGGACCGCCGTGAATGATGCGATCGGCATCGGCGGCCTGGCCAGTTTCATGGACTGCGCATGACGCGACGGCGAGAAGAAGCAGGCAGAGCGACCGTGACACAGTGTTGTTCTCCGGGATGACGCGGGAGAGCATATGGTACGCTTTTTCGCGGCTCTCCAAACCGCGGGCGAGCGCTAGCGGCGGAGTTGTGCCTTGCGAAATCGCCGACACGCCTCTTCGGCATTTTCCCAGCGGCCGGACCGCATCGTGGCGATGATCGCGTCGTAGGCGGAACGTTCTTGCTCGCTCATTCGTCCGCTACGGGAATCATCGTCGATGACTGCTGCGACGCGGTCGAGCTGCTCCACACTGCGACTGCTGGCAGCGGTCAAGAGCGCGGCTGAATAACGCAGGTTTTCAAACGGTACTTGCGGAGCCCGGGCGCATCCGAGCAATGCCGCAGCCGAGAGCAGCGCTACGATCGCACCGCGGCAGGTGTGCGGCATGCAATGCGGCACACCACACGCCCATGACGCGAGAGTGTGTCTCGAGTCACGGCATCGCATCGGGTTCGCTTCCATTGATGCTGCACATGGCCGCCCAGACCGGATGGCTGATCGACGCCGAGACGAATCGGGTGCTGCCGTCGCCGAGGACGATGTTCGCCCCGTTCGGATGCTCGGAGAACATCTGGCAGACGTGGCTCAGCGGGTCGTTGGGCGGATGGATGATCGAGAGTTCACCGGCTGCCGGTCCACTGTGCGAGAGCACGAATGTGGCCGCCCGATCCGGCGTGGTCCCGACCGCAGTCTTGAAAAAGTCGGTGGGATGGCTGAATCCCCCCGGCACCACGCCTGCCCAGGATTTTTGCGAGAGCGCCTGCGAATGCTCTCCGAGGAAGACCGTCTTCGAGAGGCCGTCGGTGA
>CAZODJ010000023.1:0-5737 GCA_964578555.1 uncultured Candidatus Kuenenia sp. | reverse complement strand
GAGAGCGCCTGCGAATGCTCTCCGAGGAAGACCGTCTTCGAGAGGCCGTCGGTGATCGCGGCTGGCCGCAGCCGCGAGTTGCGATACAGCGGCCCATTGGCAAGCGAACTCCAGTCAGCCATTGGAGCCAAGCTCCACAGCTCGTCATGGCCAGCGTTCGCCACGTAGTCGCTGCGGCCGAGAACGATGTTTCCTGCCAGGGGAGTGCCACTCTCATCGAGCACGGTGAACGGTTCGCGGGGGCCGGTCGATGACGGACAGCGAAACCCGGGCAGGTTTCTGCCAACGAGAGCGGCGTTGTCGGGATGGGCGATGCCCTTGCCGGTGCGGACATTTGCCTCGTACACGGAGCTCACGTCCATCAGTTCAGCGAATGCCGCGATGGCCATTCCCCAGCCAGTGCCCGGGGACGCATCCCAGGTATCCGGATCGCGGTCGGGTGCGGAGGTGTCGGCCTCGTAGCCGGACGGGAAATGGTGGCGACTGTCGAGATGGCCATGCAGGGCGAGCCCCAACTGGCGAAGGTTGTTCGAGCAGCTCGATCGCCGCGACGCCTCACGAGCCGACTGAACCGCAGGCAGGAGGAGGCCAACGAGGCCGCCGATGATGGCGATCACGACCAACAATTCGACCAGGCTAAATCCGGCGGCGGCAGGACGGGCGGCAGAGCGGGGGCAGCGTGACGGCATGACACACCTCCAGATTGTTTTGATAGATCAAAATATATTTTTTGATCTATCAAAAAACAACCCCCGCGAGGCTAGGCTTGCCCGGCCAGTTTCCGGAGGAGTTCGAGGTTGTGCCGGTCGGTGGTCGGGGTTGGCTTGCCGTCGGGGCCCTCCTTCGGCGTTTCCAGGATCATCGGGATCTTCTTGAGCTTCGGGTGATTCACAATCAGTTGGAAGGCCTCACGGCCGATCTTGCCCTCGCCGATCGCCTCATGTCGGTCGACCCGGGAGCCGCATTCCCGCTTCGAATCGTTGGCATGAATCACGACGAGTCGCTCAAGGCCGATCAGCCGGTCAAACGCCCGAATCGTCTCGTCGAGCGCGGCCTTCGGAGCTAGCGGATACCCGGCTGCGAAAACATGACAGGTGTCGAGGCAGACGCCCACCCGGCTGGCGAGGCCCGGCTTGGCATCGATCCGCTCCAGCATCGTGCCGATTTCCTCGAAGGTCGCCCCGAGGCAGGTCCCTTGACCGGCCGTCGTCTCGATGAGAATTCCGGCCGCCAGCCGTTTCGTGCGGGTGAGTGCCTGGGCGATCCCATCAGCCGCCCGGGCCACGGCCCTCGAAACGGGCTGCTCACCCGCCGCCCCCGGATGGGCAACCACCCAGCGAATGCCCAGGGCGTCGGCCCGCTCCAGTTCTGTCACCAGCCCATCGATCGACTGCTTCCGCAGGGCGGGGTCCGCCGAGGCTGGGTTAATGAGGTAGGAATCATGGGCCACGACAGGATCAAGTCTCGCCGCCTTCACGGCTGCGCGAAACGCGGCAGCGGCGGCCGGATCAAGGGGCGCCACCTTCCACTGGTTGATGTTGCGGGTAAATATCTGGAGGCACTCGCAGCCGGTCTCGACGGCGCGGTCGACGGCCTTTGTAAGACCTCCGGCGATTGACTGGTGGGCACCCAGCCGCGGGGAACGTGAGAGGCTCATGGTCAGGCTTTGAAACGCTCCATTTTTGACTCGGGGGCCCGGTGCCATACACTTCGGGAGTCGCGAATGGCGGACGCGGTAGACCCTTTCACCGGCCCGGGAGTGACGAGCATGACCAGTGCGTTGTACATGATCGGCACGTTTGTCGCGTCCGTGCTCGCCGGTGCGGCGATTTCGATCGCCCTGCGGCCGCTGCGAGCGGCTCGGCAGGCTGAACGGCTCGCCCGCGCTCAGCGGGATTTCCACAGGCAGCGTGAGCAGCTCGAGGCGAAGTTCATCGAGCGGGCGGCGGCCAGCGGCAAGCCCCGCGGTCTGCGGTGGGTCGACGTCGACTTCGACGATGATGTCGTCTATGCCCGCGACCGGCACACGCGGCGGCTCAAGGCGCTCGTGGCAATCGAAGTGAGCTTCGAGGCCATCGAGGGGGGCGGCATGGAGGAAGTCGAAGCCGTCTCCAACATCCGTGCTGCCACGGCTGAGTTTCTCCACGATGGCACGCGGTGGCACACGGACGGTCGCGTCTACTTCAACCTCGGCCCCAGCGCGGCCGTGAAATACCTCGCCAGCGACCTCGAACTGGTCGCTGAAGAGCATGCCCGTGCGTGAAGGTGCGGGGGTTGGGCCGTCCCTGCCGCTGGTGCTGATTGGAGGGCCGTCGGATCGGCGGCATGGCCGATGAAACGCCATGGGGGTGAACATGGCGTGGGGTCCGTGCCGGACATGGTGCGTCGTCGTTGCGATGACGGTGTGGTCGTTTGCCGCGCCCCTGCCGGCGATCGAACTGCCGCCGGCGCCGCGGCGGGAGACGCCGCTCGTCGAAGCGCAGACGTTTCTGCGCCACGCACGGGAATATGCCGCTGCGGCCCACGATCTCGCGAAAAAGCATGACTGCCATGCCACCGACGGGTATTACACCGCCTGCGAAGCAGCCTGGAATGCGATCTGGTCGTGCCCGGGATCGCCGGACGTGCTGCTGGAAGCTGGGGAACTCTACAACGAGTCGCTCGCGGGCCTGCTCGAAGCGGCGCAGGCGAGCGGCCGATTGACACCGCAAGGGCTGTGGATTGGCCCGAAGTGGAAGAAAATCTGCGTCCCCATCATCGGCAAGTCGCTGCCGATCGCCGACTGCGAGATCGAATCGATCGAAGTGTTCTGTCCACCAGCTGACAAGCGAATCAGCCGCCAACACGTCCGCAGCGGACTCGGCGTGCCGGTGGTCGTGCGGGTGAAGCGCGGATCGCCGGGCGGCCGGGGCGACGCGTTCGCGCCCGCCCGGCAGTCGCTGTCGGTCACCGCCGTGCTGCGGTTCGACATGCCAGGCAACGAAAATTTCCTGGAGAAGTTTGCCGGACCGCTCTCGCGCGATCCAGCCGCGGCCATCCTCGACCTCGCCAATCCGATCGAGATCGCCGCGGTCCATATCGGGCCCGTCCGCCCGCACCTCGCTGCCGACCTTACGATGCCGTTGCTCGACATGCTGGCGGGGATGCCTCGAAACAACATGCTCTCGTATCTCCAGCCGTATGGCGACGGCGACACTGTAGCGCGGCTCGAATTTCTTGAGCCCCATCAGCCGGGTCGCATTCCCGTGGTGTTCATTCACGGGCTGGCGAGTGACCAGGGAACATGGTTCGACCTGCTCAATGAGCTGCGGACCTGGCCGACATTCCATCGCCGGTTTGAGCCATGGGTGTATCACTATCCGACGGGGGGCGCCTTCATGACGTCGGCCGCGATTCTCCGTCGCGAACTGCGGGCGGCTGTCCGCACGCTCGATCCGGAGGGATCCGATGCCGCGTTGCAAAACCTCGTGCTCGTGGGCCACAGCATGGGAGGGCTGCATGCGAAGCTGCAGGTCGTCGATTCGGGGACGGCGGTGTGGGATGCGATCGCCCGCCGGCCATTCGAGCAGCTCACGATTCCTCCCGAGCATCGCGACTATGTCCGTAATGCCTTCTTCTTCGAGCCATTACCGTTCATCAAGCGGGTCGTATTCATCGCCACGCCGCACGACGGCTCCGGGCTTGCTTCCCGGGGCATCGGTCGCGTGGCGTCGGTGACGGTGCAGGCCCCGCCGGAGCCCACCAGGATCCATGACGAGGTCGTTCTCCTGAACCCCGGCGGCTTCTGGCCCTACTTCGAAAAAAAGCTCCCGACGACCGTGGACATCCTGGAGCCCACCGCCCCGATCCTCCGGGCCGTGCGCAGCCTGCGAATTCCCTGCTGGGTGACCACCCACAGCATCATCGGCAAGGCACACCATTCGGTGGTCGCCGGGCCGGACGACTGCGTCGTGCCCGTGGCCAGTGCCCGGCTCGAGGGCGTCTGCAGCGAATTCGTGGTGCCTGCCAGCCATACCAAGGTTCACCACCACCCCGACACTGTCGCGGAGCTGAAGCGGATTCTTACGATGCACCTTCGCGAAATAGGAATGCCGGCAGTAGACTCGCGTCCATGACGCGGCGCCGAGATTTTTTGGCCGGAGCGGGGGCATCCTTGGGGATGGCCTGGCTCGACCCCGAAGCGGTCCTGCGAGCCGACGAACTCGGCCGGGCGCGAACGATCTCGATCTTTCACACGACCGACCTGCACGGCCACATCGTGCCGACGAGCACCTACGAGGGGCTCGACGATGTCGGCGGGCTGGCGCGGTGCGCTACCTGCATCCGCGAGTGGCGGAGAATGTCACCCCATTCGCTCACCGTCGACGTCGGCGATGTCGTCCAGGGCACGGCGACGAGCCTTCGCAGTGACGGCAGGCTGATGATCGATCTGTTCAATCGGCTCGGCTACGACGCCTGGGCGCTCGGCAACCACGACTTTGACTGGGGGCCGGAGGCATTGGCGAGCCTCCTCGAGACGTCGCAGGCTCCGGTGCTGACCGCCAATTTGACCCGCGGAGGCAAGACGCCCGGAGGCTTCGACGGGGCCTGGCAGAACGTACGGCCCTGGACGATTTGCGAGGTCGGCGGTTTTCGAATCGCCCTCGTGGGCCTGATCACCCCTGGCCTCGAGTCGTGGCTGCCGCGGGAACTGCTCGACGGCGTGGTGCCGGTCGATCCCCTGCAGTCGCTGACAGCCGCGGTTGCCGAGGTGAAGGGAGAGAAGCCCGATGCGATCGTGGTGATCGGCCACATGGGCTGGCGGTTCAATGACGACTATGCCAATCCGATTCGGGAACTGCTGCGCGACGCCAAAGACATCGACGTCTATCTCGCCGGCCATTCCCATCAAAACAAGCCGGCCTGGATGCTGCACGGCACGCTCTGCTCGCAGGCGAGCTACCACGGCATCCACTGCGGGCGGGTCGATCTGACGTTCGATCTCGCCACCCGCAAGCTCGTCGATCGCCGTGTCTATACCCTATTGATGGATGACCGGTTCGCGGCCGATCCGCTCGTGATGCAGGTGGCCCAGCCCGATCTGGCGGCGTCGGCCGCAGAGTTGGCCCGGCCGGTGGCCACGGCGAACCGTGAGGTTCCCGGTGAGGGCCGCGACTCACCGCTGGGTCGGCTGCTGTGCGAGAGTTTCGCCACCGCGTTGGCGAGGGCCGGCAGTCCGGTAGACGGCGTGCTTCATGGCACGTTCGCGACAGGGCCGCTGCGAGCGGGGCCGGTCACGGTAGGCGATTGCTGGCGCATCATTCCCTATGAGAACCGTCTCGTCACGGGAGAACTCACGGCCGGCGAGTTGGCCGACGTGCTTGCCGAGGACGCCAACGACAAGCGGTCGGACCGCACGCTCTGGCCGTTCGAGGTAAAGCGGGACGAGAAGGGCAGGCCGGCGATGATTCTTCGCAATGGCGAAGTCGTGCCGGCGGAGCGACGATTCAGGATCGCCTTCAATAGTTACGACGCCCAGTCGGGCGGCCGGCGGCTCATGCGGCTGCGGGAGATTCTCGCGCAGCCGGGAGCCAACCGAAAGACGACATCGATCGACACCCGCACGGCCTTGATCGACGCGCTGCTCGACCGCGGCGAGATCTCGTAGGATCGACGCATCGGCCCCGGGCGCGAGCGTTTCCAGCGAGCCGCCGGGCGCAAGCCTTCCCACACTCAGCCGCCAGGCGCAAGCCGGCGG
>CAZODJ010000022.1:11988-24285 GCA_964578555.1 uncultured Candidatus Kuenenia sp. | reverse complement strand
ACGGCCGACACGCCCGATCCCACCGGCGGCATGTTTACCCGCAAGGCCGACGGCAGGTCGCTGGCCGGCCCGATGGCGTCGCGAACCTTCCTGCGGGCCGGCCTGCCTTTCACCTACTCGCACGATGCACCGGTGTCGCCCGTGCCCTCGATCCTGGCCTTGGTCGATGCCGGTGTGAATCGTCGCTCCGGCAGCGGGCAGGTGGTGGGGCCCGACGAGCGGGTCTCCCCGTACGACGCTTTGCGGGCGGGGACGTCCACCGCCGCCTACCAGCTCAAGGAGGAGAAGACCAAGGGCACGCTACCGGGATCGTGACGGCGAGATGCTCGGTCGTGGATTTCATGGCCGCCACGTGGCACCATGAGAACACGAGGGGCAGAATGCCTCCGCAGCTGAGAAAGTATTCTTCGCACATCGCCTCACCCATGACCGCCAAAACGTACCGCATCGACGTCCGCGTCGATTCACTCGACGGCCTCTATAGCGCGCTTGATCCCTCCCCCTTCCGCCAGCGCGACCTCGACCCCAGGGCCGTCGAGCACATGGTGCAATGGGCCAGCGACGCACCGCCGAAGGTGCCGCTCGAACTCTGCATCCGGGTGGCCGACGACACCGATCCGGAAGCGACGGAGGCCGATACCCAGGCGGCCGTTCGCAACTTCTTCACCTACGAGGGCGACCTCCTCGAGCGGCAGTATCGTCGCAACCGCATCCGCACTGTCCGCTGGCTCACTGTCGGCCTCTCCATCATGACGGTTCTGCTCGCGTTGCATTCGGGCGTGAGCAGGCTCTACCCCGACAGCCTGTTCAACGACATCGTCGGTGAGGCCTTCATGATTGCAGGCTGGGTGTCGCTCTGGGTGCCAATTGAACGGCTCGGCTTCGATGGCTGGCTGCTCAAGGATAAATACCGTCTCTATCGTCGCCTGGCAGAGATGGAAGTCGACATCCAGCCAGACGCCTGAGGACTGGGCTGGGCTCCTCCGTGGAAGCCGTCAGAACTGGGCGACCACGTCACACCCTCCGTACAACTGACCGTAGGCGTCGCCCGTCACGAGCCCACCTGGCAGCGTCGTGATGTCGCCAAAGGGGACCGCTCCCGACCCGTAGGCGTCGGGGGTAAACCAGTCGAAGCGGAGCTCGGGCCGCACCGTCCAGTTGCGGCCCACGAGCCAATGCAGCCCCCAGGTGATCGCCCAGAAGTTTCCCGCGAAGCCGCCGGCGACTGGTTCGGAGTTCGTTACGGCGTTGCGAATCGGGTAGAAGACGCGGCTGCCGTTGTTGTCACGAAACCAATCCACCCGCATGCCGGCCGCGAGCCGCTCATGCAATTCCAGATACGAGTAGTGGGTGATGCCATACCACTGGGCGAGCCCCGGCAGTTGGCCTTGGTTGGCAAACCCCTTGTCGGCGTGAAACTGCCAGGCATTGGAATGCTCGACCACCCAGGTGAGCCGCTCGGAGACCCTGGTCACCACATAGAGCGTGTACATCGTGAGGTTTCCGACGGTCGGCAGGAGCGGGCGACCATCGTCGTCCACCCGCGGCGTGTATTCATTGCCTGCCGTGATCGCAAACCCCAGCTCCCGCTCGCCATCATCACTCTCCAGCAACGTCTCCCCGACGAAGGCGAGGTTGCTCGTCGCACCCGGATAGTCAGGGTTTGCGACCACCGGCATGCCGTCCGAAAAATTGTCCCACCCATTCATGATGCCGGCGGTCAGCGACACGCCCTCGGCGGCGACCCATGTGCCGAGAATGCCGGTGTGAGTCGTCGGCGTGCCGTACTCGAAGGTGTAGTTGCGGCTGGAAAAGAAGTTGCCAATGGCCGGCGCCACTTCGTAGCCCAGCGGTGTATAGAAGTGACCGACAAGAATCGACAGGTCTTCCCGGCCGGCCTCGGCATAGAACTGCGGCAGGGCGAGGCCGTAGTAGCGGCTCGAACTCCAGCGCGGCACACCCAGCGAGTTCACCTCGTTAAAGGGAAACGCATCGAGACCACGGGCCACGGTCGTCCACCAGTCAGTGCCGTAGAGGAGGTCGACCCGCGTGCCCCATCCCGACTCGTCGCTCAGCGGCTTGTGCCCCACGAGAGCGAGCTGATTGAGCATCCCCTGCCCATTGCGATCGTTCATGACCACGGGGCCATTGAAGTCGCTGCCCCAGGCATTGGCACCGATCCCTGCCTTCAGCCAGCCCGAGAGGGCGGCATCGCGGTCAGCCAGCCAATCCGTGGTGAGCAGTTGTCGCGGAGGCTGCCTGAGCAGAGCCGGGTCATTGGCCCGCAGGTCGAAGAGATCCTCGATTGGGGGCGGCTGCGCGCGCGCCGCGGATGCGCCGCACAAGAGCGTCATGGCGAGCACCAGCGGAGCAAGATGGCGAGCCGGCATGTCGTCGCAGATCGGCTCACAGCGGACCTTCATATGAGGAACACTGCGTGGAGATCTGCGGAGCATGGAGCGGGGGCCGAGGCTGCGCGAGTGGGGGGCTCTTCTTCCTCTGATGCGGTGTTTGTGGCAGAGAGCATGCGGCAACTTGTGTCGCTGCAAAGTCGCACGATATGCTCAATTTCCCTGGCCCCACTCGTTTATGCCGCTCTCCCCCGCCACCTCCGCCTCCACCGCGGTTCTGCTTCCCCGAGAGGGCGAATCCGGGTTTCAGGTTCAAGCCGTCCTGGTCGGAACCGGCATCGACATCAAACAACTCGGTGCCACCGACCGTTCCCTGGGCTCTCCGCTCGTCGTCGAAATGCTGGGATCACTCACCGGCAGCGGTGTCGCGGTGCTGTACAGCTACGGCGCGGCTGTTTTTTTTGATGCCTCTCCGGCAACGATCACCGAGTATCTGCGGCAGATCGGTCCCCAGATCCGCCAGCCCATGGCGACGCAGGACCGCGACAGTGAAACGCTCGAGGTGCGGGTGCAGTCGGCTGGCAAAGAGACCATGGAAGGGAATGCTCTCCTGCTCAATGACGTGACGCTCGACAAGCTCCAGGTGATCGCCGACATCATGGCGAAGAGCGTCGCACTCGCCCATCACGAGCGGGCGATCGAACGGCAGTTCGAGCGGGTCGAGCCCTTTGCGATCAACCTCGACCACTGGAGCCGGGCAGGACGGACCGCCAAGGAACTGCTGCAGCATCTGGGCACGGCACTGCTCGCCGAGCATCGCGTGGTCGGCGGGGCTCGCATCGACGACGCGCCGGAACTTCTCTGGGATCATCCCGAGTTGGAGAGGCTCTGGGCTCGACTGCGAGACGAGTTCGAAATTCGCGAGCGGTTTGCCGCCTTGCATGGCAAGCTCAGTCTGATTTCTCGAACCGCGGAGACGGCGCTCGAACTGCTGCAGCATCGCCGGAGCCTGCGGGTGGAATGGGCCATCGTCGGGCTGATCGTCTTCGAGATCGCCCTCACGCTCGTGCAATGGGCGTTGGGTGTCGGCCACTGAGCGTGGCTCAACGGGCGATGATGCTGACGCTGGCATCCTGCAGCACGGCCCGTGCCGCGGTAAGAATCGCCACAGCCTGCGGCCCGTCGCCATGAACGCAGAGCGTGTCGGCAGCGATCGGGAGCAGCGTGCCGTCGATCGCCTCGACGACGCCCTCGCAGACGAGCCGCACGGCTCGCGCGGCCGCCTCACGCGGGTCGTCGATCATCGCCCCCGGCTGCGAGCGCGGTAGTAGCGAACTGTCAGCCGCATAGGCTCGATCCAGAAACGCCTCCTCAGCCACAGCAAGCCCCCGACGACGGGCAATTGCCACGAGCGGGCTGCCGGCAAAGGCCACGAGCACCATGCGAGGCCAGCGGGCCAGGATCGCCCTCACGACCGCCTCCCCGACCGCCTCGTCGCGGCCAGCCTGATGATAGAGCCCGCCATGCAGCTTGACGTGCCGCGGCGGTTCGCCGGCCACGGCCTCGAGCACCGCCACCTGGTCGATCACGAGAGCCGCAGCCTCTGCGGGAGTGATCGGCAATTCGCGGCGACCATAGTGCTCGCGGTCGGCATGGCCGGGATGGGCACCGATCGCCACGCCATGGAGGCGGGCCAGTGCCACGGCAGCAGCCATCGTGCCCGCGTCGCCTGCATGGCCGCCACAGGCGATGTTGGCCGACGACACAAGCGGCATCAGATCGGCATCATGCAGCCCGCCTTCGCCGAGATCGCAGTTGAGATCGATCGTGCGCCGCTGCTGGTAGGTCATGACGCGACCCCGTGCATCGTCGCTCCGAGCATCGCCAACGCCGCCTGGTGTTCCCGCATCGCATCTCGAGCTTCCTCAATCGTCACTTGCTGGAGCCGCACAGCTTCCCCGGGCCGCAGCTGCGCCGCCAGCGGCAGGTCGGCCTCGATCACCTGGCCAATGACGGGATAGCCGCCGATCGTTTGCGCATCGGCCAAGAGCACAATCGGCCGGCCGTCGGGGGGCAGTTGCACCGTCCCCGGAAACACGGCCACGCTCTTCATGCTGGCATCGTGGCCTGCGCACGGCAGCGGTTCACCATCCAGCCGCAGGCCCATCCGATCAGATCGACTGCTCGTACGAAACGACTGCGACCAGAGCGCTTCGCCCGCGACCCCCGCCTGCTCACCAGGAATCACCCGGAGCACGCATGGCCGCTTCAAGGTTGCGAGCCGCGGCGGCAGTGCCTTGATCAGCCGGCTTCGTCCCTGAGCCTCACCAACCGCCAGTCGATCGCCCACCTTGAGCGGCCGACCGGCATGCCCGCCGAAGCCTGCCGTCACGAGCGTGCTGCGGCTCCCGAGCACCGGCGGTACATCGATGCCGCCGGCCACCGCCAAAACTCCTCGGCAGCCGAGCGTGGCATGGCCAAGCGCGATCTCCGTGCCTGCGGCCACCCGCACCGGCCGATTCGCCGCCAGCCCCGGAAACGCTGCGCCCACGAGTGCGACCGTGGCATCGTGGTCGAATCGCAGCGTCGGCCCGAGCAGCGTGCACTCGATCACTGCGGCATCCTCGGCATTGCCGACGAGTAGATTTGCCAGCCGTAGCGACACGCTGTCGGCCGCACCAGAGAGCGGCACACCCGCCGCGCGGTGCCCGCGACGGCCGAGGTCCTGCACAGTCGTGAAGAGGCCCGGCTGCACGACCGTGATTGTGGTGTGTGGCACCGGTTCGATCGGCGTCTGCGATCGTGGCTGCTCCCCATCATCCGCGGGTATATCAGCCGCCATGAACCGCACCCGGTCGCCCACGGCCAAGAGCGACGGCTGCGACCGGGCCGCATCGAAGAGGCTCACCGGCGAGCGACCGATGAGGTTCCAGCCGCCCGGGCTCGCACATGGATAGACACCTGTCTGCCTGCCACCGATGCCGACCGCACCGGCTGGCACGCGGGCCAGTGGCGTCGCCCGCCGCGGTGTGGCGAGCGACTCGGGCAACCCCGCGAGGTAGCCAAAGCCAGGCAGAAACCCGATCGCCTCGACCACATACTCTGGCTCGGTGTGCAGGGCGATGAGTTGGCGCCGGTCGATGCGGTGCACGCTGCACACTTCCTCAAGATCAGGGCCGTCGTAGGTGACCGGGATTTCGTGGGTCGTGCCCGCATGGTTCGCAGCTAATGCCGTCTGACTGAAGATGGCAGTCAGCGTTTTTTCCAGCCCGGCCGTATTGCCGCATGCGTAGGCGTCAAGCAACACGGTCACCCGCCCCGGCGAGGCCACGATCTCTTCCACCCCGGGAAGCCGGGCGGCCTCGACCGCCTCAGCCACCGCCCGCACGCGGCCGACGGTCGCCGTGCCGGTGTCATCGAGGCACAGGGCGAGGGCTCGTTCTCCGATAGGCAGGCAACGCATGGGCGGCAGTCCGCGGGTGGTGGAGTGACATCCTACCGGCCGTGTTGATCGATCACGCCCCGGAATTTCCAGCGGCCTTCGACGCCCGCGGCTGATCCTGCGCACAATGTGTTCGTCCCGGAGATTTCCGAGTGCGTGTCGAACTCCTTCCATCCAGCGTGCCGACCGGCGCAGGGCGAGCCGCCCCGCAGTTTCTGTCGAGCTACCTGATTGGCGAGTCGCTGGTCATCGACGGCGGATCGGTCGGGCTGCTGGCCGACGTCGATCGGCAGCTCGCCGTGCGGCATGTCTTCCTGACGCACGCCCACCTCGACCATGTGGCCAGTCTGCCGCTCCTCATCGAGACCACCTACGCGCCTGGCCCCGACTGCGTCGAAGTGCTCGCCTCGTCGGCCGTGCTCGCCCAGATCAACGCCGATCTCTTCAACGGCCGCACGTGGCCCGACTTCCTCGCCCTTTCGACGCCAGAGAACGCGTTCATGAGGGCCGCGCCGATCGAGCCGCTGCAGGTGGTCGAGCGGGCGGGCTGCCGTATCACGCCCGTGCCGGTCACCCACTCCGGCGACACGCTCGGCATGATCGTCGACGACGGCCGCTCATGCGTCGCCTTCGCCGCCGACACAGGCCCGACCGACCAGCTCTGGCAGGAGTTGGCTAAGCGGCCCAGGGTCACGGCCGTCTTTCTTGAATGTAGTTTCCCAAATTCGATGGAAGACCTGGCGACGAAGACGGGCCACCTCTGCCCGCGGACGTTTGCCACGCAGCGGGCCCGACTGGCCGATCACGTGCGGGTGTTTGCCGTCCACCGGAAGGCTCGCTATGCCGACGAGATCGCCTGCGAGCTGGCCGCCCTCGGCCTGCCAAACGTCGAACCGGTCACTCCCGGCCTCCCCTACGACCTGTAGGGCTCACGCCTTGGGAAAAAGCCGTGCGACGGCTCGGCGGTCGTTAGATTCCCTGTCGCCCGGGAGCCTTATCTTGCGGCCGCTCCACTCTCTCCCCATGCCTCTCCCCACCCCCACCGACGACGCTTCCGCAGCCTTCGTGGCGGAACTCCTCCGCCACCAACGGCGCATCTATCTCTTCATCGCCTCGCTGCTCGCCAGCCCGACCGACATCGAAGACGTCTACCAGCAGACCTGCCTCGCCCTGTGGAAGAAGCGGGGGCAACTGCCCGAGGTACGTGACTTCTTCGCCTGGGCCTGCGGCTTCGCCCGCAACGAAGCTCTCCACCAGATTCGCAGCAACAGCCGTTCGCGGCATCTCTATCTGCCCGACGATCTGCTCGCCACGCTCGCCCAAGAGTTCGAACGTGATCTCGCCACTGATGACGATCGCCTGCTCGCCCTCACGAATTGCCTCAGCCGCCTGCAGACCGGCCACCGCGACTTGCTCGAGCGGTGCTACCAGGGCATCGAAACGATCAAAGACATCGCAGCCGAGATGAGCATCACACCCGCCGCTCTGACGATGCGACTGCAGCGGATTCGCCACGCCCTCCTCAAGTGCATCGAGGTAGCCCTTGCCGCCGCGAGCGGGAGAAGCACCTGATGGCAACCGCGCCTGTGTCGCTCCCCGGCCCCGACTCAGAGCTCTCGCGGCTCACCGCCGCCCAGTTCGACGGATCGCTCACGGTGACCGACCGCGACCGGCTCGCCACGATCCTGCGGGATCCGGCCGCGCGGGTCTCCTACCGCAGGATCGTATGGCTGCATGCCAATCTGATGCGGATCTGGTGCCAGGATATCGGCGGCATACCGTGGATGCCGCAGCCGGCGAGAGACGAGCCTGCTGCCTCGGCCGCCGCTGCTCCGGCCCACCATCGCCCGCGTATCACGATTCACTGGGATCGGCTGGGGGAGACAGCCTCCCGCGCAGCCGTATTGCTCATTGCCATGGCGATGGGCGCGAGCCTGCTGGGGATCGGCATCATGGCCGTGATTGCCAGTTTCAGTTCGCCGGTCGCCACGGGAAGCCCACGGCCGCCACGGGCAGCGGGCTCGATTGCCGAGATCGCAGCGGTTGAGTCACCGGTGTGGGCGACTGGCGCGGAGCCCTTCGGCATCTGGGCGAGCCTGATGCCAAGCACGACGCTCGCGCTTGACCGCGGCCGCGTAGAACTGTCCTATGACTCTGGCGCGACCGTTGTCCTCGAAGGTCCGGCCGTGTTCACGGTCGCGGCCGCCGCCTCGGCCGCGCTCGACCGGGGCAAGGCGACGATCACAGTGGCCGGCCCCGGGCCGGGTGATGGCCAGCCCCGGTTCACGCTGCAAACGCCATCGGCCACCGTCACCGACCTCGGCACGTCGTTCGGCGTGCTCGTGAGCGACGCCGGTGAAACATCGGTGAGCGTGTTCGATGGGCTCGTCGATCTGCTGCCGCGATTCGAGGCCGCTGCGCCGCTCCGCCTCACCGCTGGCGAGGCGGCCGCTGCTCTTGCGAAACAGCCGGCCCGGAAAGTGAATCCGCAGGAGCAGCGGTTCGAGCGGTCGTTGCCAAAAGCGCCGCCCGACCTGCTCGCCGCGCTCGCCCGCGACGGCTGGAACGATGCCGGCGCCACCGTGCTCGTCCGCGACTCATTCGCCAACGCGGACACCGGCGCTGGCCCGCTTGCCGGCTCGCAGCCAGCGAGTCGGGGCGGCGTGGGCGACGATGCCTGGCAGGCACCCGGCGATGGCTGGTCGGTCGATTCCGCGACCGGGGCTCTCGTCGCCACAACGCATGGCACCGCCACACTCCCCTTCGTGCCCCAGCCCGGTCACCGCTACCGCATTTCGGCGACGATCCATGCCACCTCCGGCGGCATCGGCTGGGGCGGCGTCGGGTTTACGAATGGGGCCGGTCTGGCGAACTACATTCCCAACGGCCCCTGGCTCCTGCAGCGGCACCGCACCGCTGCGCAGCCCAACCACGGGTTTGCCGGCCCCGGCAAAACCAACGCCGTCGGCCGCGGTGACACGCTCACAGGCGAGCAGACCCGCACGATCCTGCTCGACACCACTCGCCCGCAATGGCGGGCCGTCTTCTTCGTTGACGGCATTCGCGTCGGTGAGGCCGGCATCAACCCACAGTCGGCCGGCATCAGCCATGTCTGCCTGGCCGCCTTCCCCAACTGCCGCATCGAGTTCCGCCATTTTCTCGTGGCGACGATGCCCCGATAAGGGCGTCACGCTCCCGCGACACTGCCTTGTGTCGAGCGGTGGCGATCGCAGTCGCCGCAACCGGGGACCTCTCGCGGTTGCCGCCTGCCGCGGTATGACGTAATATCATACCAGCCCCAGACGAGGAGAGTCGCATGAGTCGCTCGAAGGTCGCCGTGTCGCTGGAAGAAGCCACCCTCGATCGGCTCGATCGACTGGTCAAGAAAGCGGTTTTCCCCAGTCGCAGCCAGGCCATTCAGATCGCCGTCGAGGAGAAGCTCGACCGGATCGAACGGAGTCGCCTCGCTCGTGAATGCGCCAAACTCGATACTGACTTCGAGAAGGCCCTGGCCGAGGAGGGTCTGTCGGAGGACCTCTCAGCATGGCCCGCATACTGAGAGGAGAAGTTCGCTGGGCCGACCTCAATCCTGTCCGCGGCCGGGAACAGGCGGGACTGCGTCCGGTGCTCATCTTGAGCCAAGACATCTTCAACGAACGGTCTGGAACCGTGATCGCGATGGCGATCACAAGCCAACCGCAGAAGGCTGGGTTTCCCCTGACGCTCGAACTCGAAACCAAACAACTGCCGAAGCGATCGTGGGTAAAAATCAGTCAGATTCGTACACTGGCCGTTGAGCGGCTGGGAAATCGTCTGGGGCGAGTCACCCCGGAGGAACTCGCTTTGGTGCTCGAAGGACTTGATGAAATCATCGGCGACTGAACAACGGGCGATCATTTAACGTCCTGCATCCAGATTTCGTGATGGTATCTCCGACGGGCTATCCTTAGGATCGCGCATTCTCGAGGGCAGTTCATGATCGCGGCTCAACGGATCAAACAGTACGTGGACGAACTCGTCCGGGAATTTTCACCGGAGAGGGTTGTCATGTTCGGTTCTTATGCATCAGGAAAACCGCACACCGACTCGGATGTCGATCTGCTCGTCGTGATGAAACACTGCGGGGCCGCAGTGGAGCAGGCGGCTCAGATCCGGCGCAGGATCCGCGCCGGGTTTCCTTTGGACATCATCGTGCGATCGCCGGCAGCTCTCCAGCGCCGTGCGGCGATGGGCGACACTTTTATTCGTGAAATCTTGGAGAAAGGTAAGGTTCTCCATGAAAGTGACGACGCGTGAGTGGATTGAGAAAGCCGAGGCTGATTACGTGAGCGCGGGCCGCGAATACCGAGCCAGGAATCGGCCAAACTTTGACGCGGCATGCTTTTTTGCCCAGCAGTGCATCGAGAAATATCTGAAAGGACGGCTGGCAGAAGCCGGCTCCGCGATCCCGAAGACTCACGACCTCTCGGTACTACTGGACTCCGTCGTGAGGTTCGAGCCGTTGTGGGAAGCGGCTCGTTCCCGAATGGAGACGCTGACGAGCTATGCCGTCCTGTTTCGCTACCCCGGAGAGTCTGCGACCCGGGCGCTCGCGAAGACCGCCCTCGCAGACGCGCGTTGGGTCCGGAGCATGATGCGGTCGGCTATGCGACTTCGCGGTCGTTGAAAAATCGCATCGACCTGATGCTGATGAACGAGCTCGACGTGCAGCCGCCAAAAGCCGCGGGCTGACGCCTCGGTGGCGGGTGCCGGGCCATTTCCCGCGGGCGGGCGGCCGACGGACACCAAATTTGAGCCGCCAAAACAGGGGGGCGTTAGATTCCGGCAGGGGCGGGAGCAGTTCTCTACGGAGGGTTGTTTTCACTTCCCGGCCTGGTTTTCCCTATCCCGCTTATCTCGTCCTCTTTTCCAAGGAACGCCGCCATGAACCGTCCGAAACCGTTCACCGGCTTTACGCTCGTGGAGCTGTTGGTTGTGATCGCCATCATTGGCACGCTCATCGGCCTTTTGCTCCCGGCCGTGCAGTCCGCCCGCGAGGCGGCCCGTCGGAGCCAGTGCATCAACAACCTCAAGCAATGGGGGCTGGCGATGCACAACCACCACGATGCCCTCAAGAGTTTTCCGTATTTCGGCCAACGGCGCAATGATCCGGAGGCGAACACCTCGTCGGGTGTGTCCGCACGGCGGACGTACGTTGTCTCGCTTTGGCCCTATATGGAGGCATCTGATCTCTTCAGCCAGTGGAAACCGAATGAAAACTACTCTTCGGAGTCAAATCGCGGACTGGTCAAGATTCCCATCCCTTCGTACTACTGCCCAAGCGACCGCCCCAACGCCCAGCTGCGTTTCAGCGCAGCAAGCAGCAGCTGGTATGACGAATGGGGCATGGTCCGCGGAAACTACCTCGTCAATATGGGGCCAACGAGATACTTCGTTTCTGGGAGCAGGGCAGCGCCGTTCGGAGTCAAATCTGGCTCATCAGAAAACGATATGGTTCCATATCGGACAAGTCTAAAAGACATTACGGACGGCGCATCGAAAACGATTCTCATGGCGGAGGGACGTTTTACACCGCGGGATGACGTAAACGATTGCCGCATGCTCATGCTCAACCAAAATTTTTGTTTCTTTACGGGAGCAGCGCCGCCTAATAGTGGCATGGACCGCGTCGAAGGCGCGTGGTGCGACGGATCCCTCGATCCCGTCGCGTTGCCGTGTGAACCTGTTGGTGATGCGCTGTCAGATTGGCAGACCATCTCCCGCAGCCGGCATCCGGAAGGTGTCAGTGCGGCCTTTTGCGATGGCTCGGTCCAGTTCATCCCGAATGCGATCGAGCCGGGCGTTTGGAAGGAACTCAGCACCATGAACTCCGGCAATCTCGCGGGAGCGTGGTGATGCAAGGCGAGTCTTCCAGCACGCGGACGAAACCGCTTCACTACCGCTTTGCGCTCCTGGCGTTCTTGGCGCTGGCAGGCTGCGGCAGCCCAGCGACAGTCATCACTGGTCTTGTGACCCTCGACGGGAAGCCGGTTCCACGGGCAGCCCTGGAGTTTTTCCCGGTGTCGGGCAAGGGCCGGGTCAGCTTTACGAAAGCCGATGATGCTGGCCGCTATCGCGCGACAGTATTTCCGACGAAGTTGTCGGTCGTCGTCACTGCGGCCAAGGTCGATGGCCAGGAAAAGAACCCGTACGATCCAGATGGCCCGTTGATCGACCGCATCATCAACTACCTACCCGCACAATACGGCTATCAGGAAAAAACACCGCTGACGGCTGATGCGGTTGAAAACCAGACCACTACGATCGACTTCGCGCTCACCTCCGACGCGAAGTGACACGGGCTGGGGGAAACGCCCAGTTGCCGCCGCCTGATGGGCAACTGAAGAACCAGATCGCGTGATACCCCAGCCCGCCGGCTCGCGCCGGCGGCTTCCTGTTGGATCCCAGCCGTACCCCAGAACGCCCGGCGCGCAAGCAACGGGCCGTACCCCCAGGAAGCCCGGA
>CAZODJ010000022.1:6306-11888 GCA_964578555.1 uncultured Candidatus Kuenenia sp. | reverse complement strand
CAGGAAATCGCCACGCTCGAGGCATGGGTTGCAGCCGGCGTGCCGTGGACCGGTCCCGGCGGCGATGACGCTGGCCCAGCCTCCCGCGAAGAGGTGATGCAAGATCGTCTCCGCGAGTCGCTCGCCTCTCACTGGGCCTTCCAGCCCCCCGCGCGGCACCCCGCCCCTGATCTCTCCGCCATCACGTCGCTCGATCCCGCTGTCGCTGCCGCCTGGCATGCGTCGCCGATCGATCGCTTCATCGCTGCCGGCCTGGTCGAGGCCAATCTTGCTCCAGCCGCCGAGGCTGCTCCCCGCGACCTCTTCCGTCGGCTTCACTATGACCTCACCGGCCTGCCGCCAGCCGCCGCTGCCGCTGACGCTTTCGCAGCCGATCCATCGGAGGCGGCCTACCGCGCCACGGCCGAACGCCTGCTCGCCTCACGCGAGCATGCCGAGCACTGGGCCCGCCACTGGCTCGACCTCGCCCGCTACGCCGACACGATGGGCTACGCGTTCGCGGGTCAGTCACCCCTCTATCCCTTCGCCTGGACCTACCGCGACTGGGTCGTGAAGTCGCTGCACGACGACGTGCCCTACGACCGGTTTGTCACGCTCCAACTCGCAGCCGACCGGATCGAGCCGCCGGTGCCCCGGGAGGATCTCGCCGCCCTCGGCTTCCTCACCGTGGGCCGCACGTTCCTCGGCAACACCCATGACATCATCGACGACCGTATCGATCTCGTCACCCGCGGTTTGCTTGGCCTCACCGTCGCCTGCGCCCGCTGCCATGACCATAAGTACGAGCCGATTTCCGCCGCCGATTACTACGCCCTCCACGGCGTCTTCGCGAGCTGCGACATTCCAGCCGAACTGCCCGTGATCGGCGATCCGCCGCCCGGCCCGGAGGCTGACGCGTTCGCCACGAAACTCGCCGAACTACAAGCCAAGGTGACGGAGCATGAGTCAGCCGTGCACGAGCGGGCGGTTCGCGAGGCCGTCGCCCACGCGACAGACTATTTTTTCGAAACCGCCCGGCCGGCGCCGCGACCCGACGGCCGACCGCCGCAGGTCGCCGATGGCTACGAACTCGAGCAGCTCCTGATCGACCGGCTCAAGCGGCTCGTCGAGAAGTCGAAGGCCGACCACCCGATCCTCGGCCCGTGGGTGGCGGTCAAGGGACTGCCCGACGAGCAGATTGCCGCGGCGCTGGCAGCGATCACCGCGGCATCCGCTGACGCCGCGCCGCTCAATCCGCTTGTTGCTGCCGAACTCGCCAGCGCGAAGCCCACGACGCTGCGGCAGGTGGCCGAGGTCTACGGCCGGCTTATTGCCCGCGTCGCTCCCGAGGCCGCGGGCGGTCAGGCACCAAAGCCCGATGATCCCGCGGACCTCACCGCCCTGCGAACACTCCTCGGCGTCGAAGCCACGCCGCTCATCGTGCCACGGTCGGAGGCGATGCGAGTGGCCAAGCGGTCGGAAAGCGAGGAGCATCGCAAACGGCAGCAGGCGATCACGAAGCATCAGGCCGAGAGCCCGGGCGGCCCGCCGCGGGCAATGGTGCTCACCGACAAACAGTCGCCCGTCGACAGCCACGTCTTCTTGCGCGGCAACCCGGGGCGACCGGGGCCGAAGACCGAGAGACGCCTTCCGGAACTGCTCGGAGCCACACCGCTCGATCGCTCGTCGAGCGGCCGGCTCGACCTTGCCCGCGCCATCGTCTCGCCCGCCAATCCGCTTGTGGCCAGGGTGATCGTCAACTGGGCGTGGACGCATCACTTCGGCCACGGCCTCGTCGAGACTCCCGGTGACCTCGGCCTTCGCGGCGCCCCCCCCGCCAACCAGCCCCTGCTCGATGACCTCGCCCGTCGCTTCATCGACGAGGGAAAATGGAGCCTCCGCTGGCTGCACCGTGAAATCGTGCTCTCGCATGCCTGGCGGCAGTCGGCCGCGATTCGATCTGACCTCGCCACCCACGATCCAGACAACCGGCTCTTCGGCCGCGCGGAGCGGCGCCGGCTTTCCTGGGAGGCCTGGCGAGACAGCCTGCTCGCCGCTGCCGGCACGCTTGATCCCGGCCGGTCGGGCGGCCGCGGCATCGACCCGCTCGACACGAAGACAATGAACTCCCGCACCATCTATTCGCGGCTCGATCGGCAGGATGTGCCCGGCCTGCTCCGCACGTTCGACATCGCCAACCCCGACACGGCCGTGCATGTCCGCTCCCGCACGACCGTGCCCCAGCAGGGGCTTGCCGTGTTCAACGCGCCGCTGGTGGTGGAGGCGGCCAAGCGACTGGCGGCCCGCTCCGCCGCCGAGGTCGGCGACGCTCCAGCCGATGATCCGCGGATCACCGCGCTGTGGCGCAACGGCCTCAGTCGCAGCCCCACCGACGCCGAACGCGCCCTGGCCCACTCATGGCTCGCCGAGGCCCGGGCGGAGCCGGCGGTCGAGGGCTTTGGACCGTGGGAGCGGCTTGCCCAGGCCGTCCTCGGCACGGCGGAGTTTCAATTCATCGACTGACGTTCCTATCGACACCCGTACCAGCCATGCACCCCACTCCTCTTTCCCGTCGCGATCTGCTCACCCGTTCGGGCCTGGGCCTCGGCTGGCTGGCGGCCGGAGGCATGCTCGACGCCGAAGCCCGGGCGGATGCATCGGTCGCGTTGAGTCCGGTCGTGCACTCGACGCTCGCCCCACGACCGCCGCACTTCGCGGCCAAGGCCCGCGCGGTAATCCACATCTTCGCCAACGGCGGCCCGAGCCACCTCGACACGTTTGACCCCAAGCCCAAGCTCGCGGAGTATGCTGGCCGTGAAATCCCCGGCGCCCTGAAGACGGAACGCCGCACGGGCGCCGCCTTCCCGTCCCCCTTCGCGTTCAGTCGCCACGGCGAATCTGGCCTCGAGGTCAGCGAACTCTTTCCTGCGGTGGCCCGTCACGCCGACCGGCTGCTCGTCGTCCGGTCGATGCATGCCGACGTGCCCAACCACGAGCCGTCGCTGATGCTCATGAACTGCGGCGACGCACGGCTCGTACGGCCGGCGGCCGGCGCCTGGGTGACCTACGGCCTCGGCACCGAAAACCAAAACCTTCCCGGCTTCGTGGCGATGTGCCCCGGTGGCTATCCGATCAAGGGCACCGAAAACTGGCGGAGTGCCTTCCTGCCGGGCGTCTTCCAGGGCACCTACGTCGACACCAAGAAAAAGAATGTCGAAGACCTCGTCGAGTACGTTCGACACCCGCTGCTGGCGGCGGACGTGCAGCGGCGGCAGGTCGATCTCACCGCCGCCCTCGACCGGCAACACCTCGCCACGCGACAACATGATCCCGCCCTCGAGGCCCGGCTGGCTTCGATGGAACTCGCCTGGCGGATGCAATTCGAGGCGAGCGAGGCCTTCGACGTGTCCCGCGAGCCGAAGCATGTGCTCGAACGCTACGGCGACACGCCGCAGGGCCGTCAGATGCTCATCGCCAGGCGGCTTGTGGAGCGGGGCGTGCGGTATGTGCAGATCTGGCACGGCGAGGGCCAGCCGTGGGATAGCCATACCGACATCGAGAAGAATCACCGGCGGCTTGCCGGCGAGAGCGACCAGCCGATCGGCGCTCTGCTCGACGACCTCGTCGGCCTAGGACTGCTCGACTCCACGCTCGTGCTCTGGGGAGGCGAGTTCGGCCGCACTCCTACGGTGGAGCTGCCCAACGATGCCGGTGTGAAGTCGCCCACCGGCCGCGACCACAACCACCATGGCTTCACGGTCTGGCTCGCCGGCGGCGGCGTGAAGGGGGGCACGGTGCATGGCGCCACGGACGAATTCGGCTTCAAGGCGGTGGAGAAGCCGGTGCACGTGCATGACCTCCAGGCCACGATGCTGCACCTCCTCGGCCTCGACCACACGCGGCTCACCTTCCGCCACAGCGGCCGCGACTTCCGGCTCACCGACGTCCACGGCAAGGTCGTCACCGACTGGCTCGCCTAACGCCCGCGTGCCTGAGTAGGCTGGAGCGATTGCGAGGGCCGTGAGCCCCTTCAAACGAGTGCCACCGAGAAGGAGTGAGTGGGATGGAGCAACGACACGTGGTGTGGAAAGTTCTCGCGGCCGCGGTTGTCGTTAGCGCAGCCTTGCCATGGTCGGCCAGCGCCGCCGAGCGCAACATCGTGGTCTTCATCACCGACGACGAGTCGCCCACCCTCGGCTGCTATGGCGACCCGGTTGCCGTCACCCCGGCGCTCGACGCTCTCGCGGCAGATGGCACGCTGTTTGAAAATGCCTTCGCCACCACGGCCAGCTGTTCGGCGAGCCGGTCGGTGATCCTGTCGGGCATCCATAATCATGCCAACGGCCAGTACGGCCATCAGCACGACTTTCACAAGTTTGCCAGCTGGTATGACGTCGTCAGCCTGTCGCTGCCGCGGGTCCTTGCGCAGGCCGACTACCGCACCGCCCGGATCGGCAAGTATCACGTAGCCCCTGAAGAGGTCTATCACTTCGAGACGGTGCTGAAGGGGAATGAACGCAACGCCGTGCAGATGGCGGAAGCCTGTCGGCCGCTGATCGAGGCGCCGAGCGACCGGCCTTTCTTTCTCTACTTCGCCACCAGCGATCCCCATCGTGGCGGCGGCCTGGATGAGGCATCGTCGCTCGAACTCAAGCCCGATCTCTTCGGCAACAAGCCTGACCGCGGCAGCCATGATGGCGTCACGGAAATCGTTTTCGATCCCGCCGACGTGCCCGTGCCGGCCTTCCTGCCCGACACGCCCGAGACCCGCAGCGAACTGGCCCACTACTACCAGTCGTGCGCCCGCATCGATCAGGGCCTCGCCCGGCTCGTGGAAATCCTCAAGGCGGCCGGCCTGTTCGACAAGACGCTGATCCTGTTCACGAGCGACCACGGCATGGCGTTTCCAGGCGGCAAGACGACGGTCTACGAGCCCGGCCTCCGGGTGCCGTTCGTGGTCCGTGATCCCTATGCCGCCACGCGGGGCACGCGGACGAAGAGCCTGGTCAGCCACACCGACATCACGCCGTCGCTCCTCGACTTCGCCGGGGAACTCGACACGCTGAAGCAGCGGCCGAAAAGGTGGCTCGAGCCGCGGGACTACTGGAAGGACAAGCCGTACGCGAGCCGGGAAAACCACGGGCCTCGCGGCGGGCTGCCGGCCTATCACGGCCGGTCTTGGCTCCCGCTCCTCGCCGACCCAACCATCGAGATTCGTGATGCCCACTTTGCCTCGCACACGTTCCACGAGATTCAGATGTACTACCCGATGCGGGCGGTGCGGGATCACGAGTGGAAGCTGATCTGGAACATCGCCCACCCGCTCCCCTATCCCTTTGCCTCCGACCTCTGGACAGCCAGCAGTTGGCAGGCGCAGTTTCGTCGGAGTCTCGACGCTCCGTATGGCCGCAAGACCGTGACCGACTACATTCACCGCCCCCGGTTCGAGCTGTACCACATCGCACACGATCCCGACGAGTCACAGAACCTGGCTACCGACCCGGCCCACGCCGCCACGCTGCTGCAGTACCAGCACAAGCTCAAGGCACTCCAGAAGGAGTTCGGCGACCCCTGGATCACCAAGTGGGACTACGAATAGCCAG
>CAZODJ010000022.1:0-6206 GCA_964578555.1 uncultured Candidatus Kuenenia sp. | reverse complement strand
CCGCCATGGCGGGTCGCCAATGCACGAAACGTCGCGAGATCGACATCGACGGCAATCAGCCGGACAGAGCCATCGGCATTCAGAAAATTGCAGCCGTTCGAATGCGGCGAGAAAAACGCACTGGGACTGTTGTCGGACTTGTTGGGGGGACTGCCGCGGATGTGGCACGTGGTGTGCACGTTTGTCGGCCGATAATTCTCCGATCGGTGGGAATAGCCCAACCGCTGCCACCAGCCATCTGCATGCACGACCTCACTTCCAGGAATAGTTCCCAGCCACGTCGCCTCGGCCATCCGGCTCATGCGTTCGCCGACACAGATCGTTTTGGATGTGCCATCCGTGATATCACCGATTCGCACCCGGCTGTTGCGGAAGAAGACGCCATCGAAACGGCCATTGTGCTCATGATCAGAGGTCCCGAGGACACCGGTGTAGGAAGACACCGGTGCAGACGCGAGCACGGTACCATCCCCAGACAAGACCGTGGCTGACCCCGACTCGCCAAAATCCAAAACGTCAACCAGTCGGGCAGGTGTATCGCTGGGGCAAATGGAGAGACTCACCAGCGCCGCCTTGCTGCGTGCCACGGCGTTCGCGCTGTGCATGATTGGCAGAGAAAGGTCGAGTTGATCGTGCAGCGAGCCCTGTTCTGCGTAGGGAAGAATGGAAGCAAACAAACTCCATCCGGGCTCGAAGTAACTCGGTGTCGTGGTCGTCAATGTTCGCCAACTGACATCCCCTGGATGATTCACGGCACCAAAGGCGGAAGGAAAACAGTTTCTTGATCCGTGGAAGGCATGAAGGGCCAGGCCGGTCTGCTTCAAGTTATTCGAACACTGGATACGCCGAGCCGCTTCCCGCACAGCCTGCACGGCCGGCAGCAGCAGCCCGATCAACACGCCGATGATCGCGATCACGACCAGAAGTTCGACCAGCGTAAACGCGTTGGCAACGCGAAGACGACAATTGACAGGCCTCATGAGGTGGCACACTCCGGAGCGATCGGCAGCAGATACCGATTCTCTTCAAGGCAACTGTCGTGCCACCTCCAACAGAAAGCCGCGGGTTCGAGCCCGGTGGACTGCGGCGACGCCGGCTGGCGGTTCATCCCGCGGGCTTGCGCCCTGCGGCTTGCTGGGGAAGGCTTGCGCCTGGCAGCTTCCTGAAAAACGCATGCGCTCTGCGGCTTCCTGATGAATCATTCGCCAGCGCTGGCGACATATCCACCGGCGCACCCACCCGGCTTCACCGCTCCAGCTTCGATCGCAGCGTCGCCCGGTCGAGCCCGAGCATCCGGGCCGCGGCCGAACGATTGCCGCCCGTCCTCGCCAACGCCTCATCGAGCAGGCAGGATTCGACGAACTGAATGAGCTGCTCATGGAGCTTGGCATCGGCGTCATCGTGCCAGTGGGCCCCGACCCACGCCCGCACCGTCGCGGCGAGCGTCTCCTCGACCCGCGGGCCGTGCCCATCATTCCCAGCCCGCTCGTCGTGTGCCGGCGGTGGCAGGTGCTCGGCCCCGAGCGTACCGCCGCGGGCCATCACCGCCGCATACTCCACCGCATGCCGCAATTCCCGCACATTGCCAGGCCACGGCCGTGACCGAACTGCCGCCAGAAATTCCGGCGCGACAGTCGGCGTCGGTTCGCTGCGGCTCGTCAGAAAGGCATCGACAAGGAGCGGAATGTCATCGAGCCGCTCCGCGAGCGTCGGCATGGTAATCGGGAACACCCGCAGTCGATGATACAAGTCAGCCCGAAACCTTCCGGCAGCCGTGGCTGCGGAGAGGTCGGTATTCGTAGCCGCGATCACCCGCACATCCACACGCCGCGGCGTGGCCGCTCCGACCGGCGTGATCTCGCGGTTTTCAAGGACTCGCAGCAGCTTGGCCTGCACGTCGAGCGGCGCATCCCCCACCTCGTCGAGAAAGATCGTGCCGCCGTCGGCCTCCGCAAAGAGGCCGGTGCGATCGGTGACCGCACCCGTAAAGGCACCGCGCACATGCCCAAACAGTTCGCTCTCGACGACGCTCGGCGCCAGGGCGGCCAGGCTCGTTACGACGAGCGGCTTGTCGCCACGACCGCTGTGGGCGTGAATCGCTCGGGCGGCAAGTTCCTTGCCCGTGCCTGTTGCACCGGTAATCAACACCGGCAGGTCCGTCGGAGCGACCAGCGCGATCTGCTTGAACACGGTCTGCATCGGGGGCGAACCACCGATCAATTGCATCGTGTCGGATCGGCGGCCGGCGGTGCGATCGCCACGACGAGGCCGCTCGGCCAATGCCCGCGCCGCCACCTGCGACACCCGTTCGAGATCGAACGGCTTCACGAGGTAGTCGTAGGCCCCCGCCTCGACTGCCCGCACGGCGGTGTCGAGATCGCCGAAGGCAGTCATGACGATGATCGGCGACTCGGGAACGATCGCTCGAAACTCAGGGAGCGAGGAGATCCCGTCGGCACCGGGCAGCCGCACGTCGAGCAGGATCGCCTCGGGTGACTGTCGGCCGCACGTCTCAAGGCCCGCTTCCACGCTCGCCGCCACTTCCACGGCATGCCCCTCGTCGGTGAGCACCTCGCGAAGGCTCCAGCCGATGGCCGGCTCGTCGTCGACGATGAGGATGCGGCTCATGTGGTGGCCTGACTATGGATCGGTGACGAGACTGCGCTGGTGGCGGCGACAGACGGGATCGCCATGACAAACCGCGTGCTGTCGCCGTGACGACTCCATTCAAGCCTGCCGCCGTGGGATTCCGCAACCGTGCGGGCCACGGCGAGGCCGAGACCGATGCCCTCCGGTTTGCTGGTCACGAAGGGCTCGTGCATCGCATCGCGAATCGCCGGTGCCGGCCCGGGACCTGTGTCGTCAACGCCGATTCGGATGCCATGAGCATCCTCCACGGCCCACACATAGACGCTCCCCGCCCCGCCCGCCGCATCGATGCCGTTGAGCGTGAGGTTCACCAGCGCGGATCGCAGCGCATCGCGGCGGCCTGTGACCATGAGATCCCGATCGGCCTGATGCATGATTCGCGTGCCGGCGTGGCTGCATCGCGGGCCGACCAGGTCGCATACGTCCTGCAGCAGGCCGGCTGCGGAAAACGACGTCGTCGCGACCTCCTCGGGCCGACCGAGCATGAGCAACCCCCGCACCTCCTCCTCGAGCACGTCGAGTTGGCGGATGGCCACGTCGAGGCTCGTGTCATCTTTCTTCGAGGCCTCGGCGCCCTGGCACCGCCGCCGGTGGAGATCGACCGCGAGCCGGGCACCCGTGACGGCATTCCGAACCTCGTGGGCGAAGCCCGCCGCCATCTGCCCGAGGAGTCGTTGCCGCTCGCCGCCGACGAGTGATTCGCGTTGGCCGGCGAGCGTCTGGCTCATCCGGTTGACCCCCGCCACCAGCCGAGTGATCTCGTCGGGTTCATCGCCAGGAGGCCGCTCCGGCAGCTCGCTTCCAAAGTCACCACCCGCGATCCGCGCCACGTGGCGGTCGATATCCCCCAGCCGCGTGGCGATGCTGCTCGTCATCCGCAGGCCCAGCGGCACAAGCACGGCAAGAGTGCCGGCGGCAACGACGAGCATCGGCCACACGCGATTCCACGTGGCTCGTGCCACACTCTCCCGCGGCGACAGCACGAGCACTGTCTCCGGACGCACGCCCGCTGCCCGCACGGTTCCGACACGGTAGGGAAGTGCATCAAGCACGACCGCGCCCGAAACCAAGCCCTGCTTCAGCAGCGCTGCCGCGGTTGAACTTACCGGCAGCGTGGCGAGGCCAGGAGTCTCATTGGCGACATCCCAGACGACATAGTGATCGCCAGTGAGCCGGTGCAACGCCGCCAGAATCGGAGCCGACACGGCGACCCGCGACTGAGCGAGCGTGTCAGCCACCTGCTCCCGCCGGTGTCGTGCGGCCAGCGACTCCTGCCGCATCGCCCACCAGGCGTTGAAGCCGACGTTCGCCACCACGGCCGCCAAGACAAGCACGACCACCGGCGCAACCAGCCGGCCGGCCAGAGAAGAAGAGAAAGGGAGCATGCCAATCAGACTACCGCGGCATATCCACGGTGACAGGCTGCGACTGTCCTCCTTTGCGAACGTTTCACCGCTACCCCGAGGGGCTGCCCGTGCCGTGGAGCCGGCGTTGTCAGCGAGCGCAGGCAGGATGCCGAAAGCGAAGCTGGCATCGAGTGAGCGCAGGGCAGGATGCCCGGAGCGAACGTCCGGCGATGCGGCACGGGCAGCCCCGAACCACGCGTTCCTACGAGAAAAACGCAAACATAAAAAGATGAATTGACATATCGTTAGATTCCGATATATCAATACGTAAGCCGCCCACGAGTTTCCCCATGGTCGCCAAAACAACCCCCAACCGCCCCCCGCTCCTCGGCCTCGAAGCCCTCGGCCAGGCCGCCGAATGCCTGCGGACGCTGGCCCACCCGCACCGGCTGCGGATCGTGCAGATGCTGCTCAGCGGTCGCTACATGGTGGGCGAGCTGGCCGACGCCTGCGGCATCCCGAGCCACATGGCCTCCGAGCACCTGCGGCTCATGCAGCGGTGCGGCTTTCTCAAGGCTGCCAAGGAGGGTCGCTGCACGTACTACACGATCGCCGAGCCCCACCTGGCCAACATCATGGCCTGCATCGAGGCCCGCTTCAGCGGCGAGCCGCAATCTGGATAAACCGATCCCCGCTTCTAGAGAGAACGAACTGCTTTCTGTCTGACACCTGTTTCTTTCCATTCCCACGAAGGAGTTTTCCATCATGGTTGCCACGATTTCCGCTCAAGCCCTTGCCGATCTGCGCCGCCGCGGCGAGTCGCTCACGCTCATCGATGTCCGCACGCCGGCCGAGTACGGCGAGGTGCACGTCGACTGCGCCCGCAACATGCCGCTCGACCGGCTCGATCCGCAGAGCGTGGTCGCCGAGCACGGCGGCAGAAACGCACCGATCTACTTCGTCTGCCGTTCGGGCGGTCGCAGCAAGCAGGCCTGCGAGAAGATGCTCGCGGCCGGCATCGACAACGTGGTCAGCGTCGACGGCGGCACGGCAGCCTGTGAGTCAGCTGGCGTCTCCGTCATTCGCGGCAAGAAGGCGATGTCGCTCGAGCGACAGGTGCGGATCGCCGCCGGTGCCTTGGTGGCGATTGGTGCGGCCTTGGCCGCCTTCGGCCCTGACCCGACGTGGAAGCTCATCGGCGCCGGCCTCGCCGGATTCGTCGGCTGCGGCCTCGTCTTCGCCGGGATCACCGATACGTGCGGGATGGCGATGCTCATCGCTCGGATGCCCTGGAACCAGCGTCATGCCGGCGCCACCACTTGTGCTCGGGCGATCCTGCTGGGGCTCGTCTTTGGCGGGCTCACAGGCACAGCCTTCGCGGAACACACGAAGGATTCGCTCGCCCAGGTGCAGCAGGCCGTCGCTGACAACAAGGCGGTGATCGTCGACGTCCGCGAGCCTGAGGAATGGGCGGAGGGCCACCTCTCCGGCGCCCGACTCGTGCCGCTCAGTGCCCTCGAAAAGGGCGTCAACCCGGCCGAGCTCGCCCGCGTCCTGCCGAAAGACAAGATCATCTACTGTCATTGCCTCGTCGGTGGCCGCTGCCTGGAAGCCGCCCGCCTGCTCCAGCCGCTCGGCTATGACGTGCGGCCCCTCAAGGCCGGCTACCCCGCGCTCGTGAAGGCCGGCTTCCCCGCTGTCGTCGGACAGTGAATCGTCACGCCCCTGAGCAATCGAACCATCCTCCGGAGCCCCACCCATGAAGATCCAGCAGTACTACCTGGCCTGCCTGTCGCATGCCTCCTACATGATCACCGACGAGAAGACGAAGACAGCCGCCGTGGTCGATCCGCAACGTGACATCGATCAGTACCTCGCCGATGCCGAGGCCGGCGGCTACACGATCAAGCATGTTTTCCTCACCCACTTTCACGCCGACTTCATCGCCGGCCACATCGAGTTGCGAGACAAGGCGGGCGCGACAATCCACCTCGGCCGCCGGGCGGAGGCGGAGTTCGATTGCGTCCACATGAAGGACGGCGATGTGGTCGAATTCGGTGACGTGAAGCTCGAGATCATGGAGACGCCCGGCCACACTCCGGAGGGGATCTCGATCCTCGTGTATGACCTCGCCACGAGTGCGAGCGTGCCCGAGGCTGTGCTCACCGGCGACACGCTCTTCATCGGCGATGTCGGTCGGCCCGACCTGCT
>CAZODJ010000021.1:17307-24697 GCA_964578555.1 uncultured Candidatus Kuenenia sp. | reverse complement strand
CGCAGACACCACTTTTGGGGACCGAACGAGCCGTGAGCTATACTTACGGATGCTGGATGCACTTCCCCTGAGAGACCGACGGCCCCAGCGATCGCCGCTGGCTCCGATGCCCCGCACCACCATCGCGGAAGTCGATTCGAAACGACTCGTGACCGTCTTCGGTCCGCGGGATCAGCACCTTCGCCGCATCCGGGCCGCGCTCGGGGTCGGCGTCTCGGCCCGGGATGACTCGATTCACATCGAAGGGGAAGAGTCGGCAGTGGCCCATGCCGCCGAGATCTTCGAGCAGCTCGACAAGATCGCCCGTGAACGCGGCTCCGTCGAGGCCGACGACGTGACGCAACTGCTCGCCGTGGCCGCCGGTCAGGAACCGGCCCTGAATCGCACGCCGATCGAAGTCCAGCGTGCCGGCCGGGCGGTCGTGCCTCGCACCCAAGGACAGGCCGCCTACGTCGACGCGATTCGCGACCATGACATCGTCATCTGCTCCGGCCCTGCCGGCAGCGGCAAGACGTATCTCGCCGTGGCGATGGCCGTGGCCGCCCTGCGGTCGGAACAGGTGCACAAGCTCGTGCTCGTGCGGCCGGCCGTCGAGGCCGGCGAGAGCCTCGGCTTCCTGCCTGGCGACCTTCAGGCGAAGATCAATCCCTATCTGCGGCCGCTGCTCGACGCGCTGCGGGAGATGATGGACTTCGATCTGCTCAAGCGACTCACCGAGCAGGACGTGATCGAGATGATCCCCCTGGCCTACATGCGGGGTCGCACGCTCAATAACGCCTTCATCATCCTCGACGAGGCGCAAAACACCACCGTCGAACAGATGAAGATGTTTCTCACGCGGCTCGGCATGCATTCGAAGATGGTGATCTCCGGGGATACGACGCAGATCGACCTGCCCCCCAATCGTCGCAGCGGGCTGATCGACGCCCTCAAGCGACTGGAGCGGGTGCCCGGCTGTGCCACCGTGACGCTCGGCGGGTCCGACATCGTCCGGCATCCGCTCGTGCAACGCATCGTGGAGGCCTACAACAACTGACGCCCGTCGGTTGCCATCATGAGCAGCGGCCCTTCCACCGTCCGTCGCCGCGTCAAGCGCGGCACCTCCGTCGAGGGTCCCCAGGGATTCTGGGCCCGGCTCATGGAGCGGGCCTCGCGGGCCGACGTGCTCGTGCGGCTGGCCATGTGCCTCGTGGCGTCGGCCGTGCTGATGATCCTGCTGCACGGCTGGACCGAGCCGCTGCCGTTTCGCGTGGGGAGCGTGCCCCCGCGGGGCATCGTAGCCCGTGTACCGTTCGAGAAGCCCGATCCCGAGCGCACCCGCACCGCCCAGGAGCGGGCCGCCGCCCAGGTGCGGGTGGTCTATTCCCAGGACAAGGCCCCGATCGTTCGCCTCCGCGACGGCCTCAAAAATCGTGTGCTGGAGATTGCCGCATCGGAAACCCTCGCCGCCGCGTCGCGCGAGGCTTGGCTCGAGTTCGCCCCAGGGGCGGCCGACGCACTCAAGCTGATCCCGGTGCCGCCGCCGGCCGACACCAACAACCCCGCCGCCCGCCAGCTCCCTGTCGCCCCCGAATCGCAGGAAGTGCCCTCGCCGGACAAAAAGGCCGCGCCTGCCGAGGCCGCCGACCTCGATCGTCCGCCGGCCAGCCCCACGAAGGTCACCGAGGAAGCTCCCGATCTGTCGCCCGAGGAACTCGCTCACCGGAAACTGATCAGCGACGCGGAGAAAGAGTTTCAGTTGTTCCGTGGCCAACTCGACTCGAAAGACAAGCAGCTCGCCTTCGAGAAGGCCATCGACCGCGCATTTGCGGAAGCCGAGAAGTTCGGCGTGCTCGAGAAGATCCAGCACGGCATCGACGAGGGCAGCCAGACCGAGATCGACATTCACCCGCTCGGTGAGGCCGTCGAGACGATCCGGGTGCCGGTCGCCACGGTGCTTCTCGGTGAAGCGAAGGTGCACCTCAAGGCGCGCATCGAGGAGGAACTCGGCAAGGGGCTCTTCGCCGAGCGGCTCGCCGCCTGGATCGAGCCCCGCCTGTCAGGATCGCTCGAGATCGATCGTGATGCCACGGCCAAAGCCAAGCAGGAGGCCGTCAAGAAGACGCCGCAGCAGTTCGTGCGGTACGCGGCTGGCGATGTGCTCGCCGACGCCTGCGCGCCGATCAACGCCGAGACGCTCTCCCTGCTCGAGCGGGAGCACGATGAGTATGTGAATCAGCAGGATGCCCGCAGCCGGGCCAGCCGGGCAGCTTCGCTGTTCGGCCTGTTCGTCGCAATGTTCACGCTGGCCGGTTTCTACATCCATCTCCATCACCGCGACCTGCTCGATGATCTCGGCGATGTCGCCACGCTGGTCACGCTCTCGGTCATCACGATCGTGCTGTGCATGTTCGCGGCCGGAGAAGCCTGGCGGGCCGAGATCGTGCCGCTCCTGGTGTTTGCGATGATGATCGCCATCGCGTACGACGAGGATCTCGCCCTTCTTCTGGCGGCTGAAGTGGCCCTGGTGGCGGTCGTGGGCCTGGGCCGCGGTCTCTCCGACTACGTCACGCTCACCGCCGCCTCGGCGGCCGCGATCTTCTGGATGGGGAGCATCCGCAGCCGGAGCAAGCTGATCTATGTGGGCCTCTGGGCCGGCGCCGTCGCCTTCGGCACGCAACTCGGTGCCAACCTCATCGAGGAACGCCCCTTCAGCACGCAACTCCTCTACGAGGCGGCCCGCACCGGTGTGTGGACGCTGCTGGCCGGCTTCCTGATGACGGGCCTGCTGCCCTTCATCGAACGGGCCTTCGGCGTGCTCACCGACCTGAGCCTCTTGGAGGTGGGCGACGTGGCCCATCCGCTCCTGCAGGAACTCGTCCGTCGTGCCCCCGGCACCTACAACCACTCGATCAACGTGGCCAGCATCGGTGAGGCCGCGGCCGACGCGATCGGGGCCCGCGGACTGCTCGTCCGCGTCGCGGCCTACTTCCACGACATCGGCAAGATGCTCAAGCCCGCCTATTTCGTCGAAAACCAGGGGACGGAAAACCGCCACGAGTCGCTGATGCCCGCGATGAGCACGCTCATCATCATCGCGCACGTCAAGGAAGGTGTGGAACTGGCCCGCCAGTACAACCTGCCCCGGCCGATCATCGACTTGATTGCCCAGCACCATGGCACCACGCTCGTCGAGTACTTCTACCGCCGAGCCACAGAGCGACAGCAGGCCAGCCCCGACGATCCCGAGGTCGATGAACAGACCTACCGCTATCCAGGCCCCAAGCCGACCACCCGCGAGTCGGCGGTGCTGATGCTCGCCGATGCCGCCGAGAGCGCCAGTCGGACGCTCACCGAGCCGACGCCCTCCCGCATCGCCGGCCTCGTCCATGATCTCGCCATGAAGAGACTCCTCGACGGCCAATTCGACGACTGCGGGCTGACGCTCGAGGACCTCGAAGTCATCGAGCAGAGCCTCGTGAAGAGCCTGACGGCCGTCTATCATGGCCGCGTGAAATACCCCGATCAGAGGACGGCCTAGTCGTGGCTGGCATGCGGCACGGCGGCATCCCAGTCGCGGTGGACATCTCGATCGACGTTTCCAACCGGCAGCGCACGGTGCCGGTGAACACGCGGAGGCTCGAGGCCGTGGCTCGCGCGGCCCTCGCGGCGGAGGCCGTGACGGTTGCCGAGTTGTCGATCATTGTGGTCAACGACCGCCGGATTGCGACCATCCACGAGGACTGGCTCGATGATGCAACGCCCACCGACGTGATCACGTTCGACCTCGGCATGCCCGGCGATCCGGCCCTGCGAGGCGACATCGTCGTGAGTGCGGAAACGGCCGCCCGGGAAGCCCGGCGGCTGGCAGACGGCCGACAGGGCTGGACGCCGCACCTTGAACTTGCCTACTACCTCGTCCACGGCATCCTTCACCTGACCGGCCACGATGACCGCGCCGCGGAAGACCGCCGCAGAATGCGGCTTCGCGAGCGGGCCGTCATGAAGGCTGCCGGCCTGCCGCCTCCGCCGCGGCGGCCGCCCCGTCGCCGCTCGTGAACCCTCCACGCATGAACCTCTCCGGCCCGCTCGGCATCGAATCGGCCATCGGCCTCTTGTGTGTCGCCGCCCTCGCGGCCATGCAGGCCCGCGCCTTCCGCGGTGCCCAGCGGCACCAGATCCAGGAGATCTGCAGCCGCCGCGGCCGGCCCGAACGCTGCGTCGAGATCGTCAATGGCAGCGAGACGATCGCCTTCATCGCCGCCTCGGTGGTGGTGATGGCGGCGGTCATCGCCACGCTGCTGGCATCGCGGTGGCTGGTGGCGGCCACGGCCGAGTCACTGGCGCTCAAGGTATCGGGCGTGACCGGCTGGATCCTGCTGTCGTGGGCGATGCTCGTGGTGGTGCCGATGCTGTTCACAAAATTCGTCGGCGCCTGGTTCGTGGTGGCCACGTGGAACCTGTGGCGGCCGATCGTGGCGATCCTCGCGCCGGTCGTGAGCCTGCTGGCGGGCATGTCGTCCGGGCTGGCCCGGGTCGTCGGCCGCGGCTCGGCCACGAAAGCGGACGAGGGTCGACAGGATGAATTGCTGGCCGTCGTCGATGAGGCGCACCGCGAGGGATGGCTGCCCGGCGCGACGCGGGCGATGATCGAAGGAGTGATGGATCTCCACGAAGTCCGCGTGGGACAGATCATGACGCCCCGCACCGAAATGATCTCCATTCCGCTGGCCACGCCCTGGGATGAGGCCATCCGCATGGTGTCGGAAAGCGCCCATACCCGGCTGCCTGTCTGGAGCCGCTCTCCCGAAGACGTGGTGGGCATCCTCCATACTCGCGAACTGCTCGCCAAACTCGTGGAGGCCCCCGCCGACGGGCAGGCCCCGCGCCCATCGCCCGATCTGCGGTCTCTGCTGCGGCCTCCCTACTTCGTGCCGGAGTCGATGAGCGTGCAGAAACTGCTTCGTGAGCTCCAGCGAGGTCGCACGCACCTGGCGATGGTGACCGACGAGTTTGGCGGTGTCTCGGGACTGGTGACGATCGAGGACGCGCTCGAGGAGATCGTGGGCGAGATCGCCGACGAACACGACGAGGCGTTTTCCGACGGCATGCGGATCGTATCTGACTCCGTCTGCGAAGTGCTCGGCCACGTCCGGCTCGACACCCTCAACAAGCGATTCGGCACAAACCTCCCTGCAGATGCCGACTACGAGACGCTCGGAGGCTTCGTGTTTCACGAGTTCGGGCGCATTCCGCATGTGGGCGACACACTCACCGTCAACGGGGTAGCGCTCGAGGTGCTGGCCGCCACGCGACGGCGGATCGACCTGGTGCGGGTGGAGCGGCTCCCGGAAACGCAGACCAATGGCGGCTGAGAAAGCACGCTCCATCGTCATCCGGGCCATCCCCTTCGGCGAAACGAGCTGCGTGGCCACGCTCTACACCCGCGAGCTTGGCAAGGTGCGGGGGCTGGCAAAGGGGGCGTGGCGACCAAAGAGTGGTTTCGACGCCGCCCTTGACCTGCTTTCAACTTGTCAGGTACTCGTCCTCCGGAAATTTTCGGGCGGCCTCGACGTGCTGACGGAAGCCTCGCTCGAGCACCGGTTTCGCGTTGGCAGTTTGAAGGCCTTCCATGGAGCCCTGTATGTCGCGGAACTGCTCGACGCTCTCACCGCCGATGCCGATCCCCAACCCGATCTTTTCGACGCCGCTCATGCCACGCTCCGTACACTTTCCAGCCCTCGACCAGCCACGGCGCCAGACGACGCCCTGCCGTCGGTCAGTGGGCCTGATGACGACGTGGTTCGCGCTGCGGTGCTCCGCTTCGAACTGGAACTCCTCCGCATCGTCGGCCATGCGCCGGCGCTCTTCCGCTGCGCCGAATGCGAATCGGCCGTCGGCGAAGCCAGCAGGACGTTTTTCGGGATGCTCGATGGCGGCGTGCTCTGCCCTGCCTGCCGGCGCGGGAAACGGTCGGTCATCTCGATCTCCCGCGATGCAATGGCCGGCCTGCGGCTCTTGGCCGGCTCGCGTGATGCGTGGCAGCAGCTTCAGCTGCCGACGGCCGCCGGAGGCGAACTGCGCGCGATCATGAACACCTATTTCGCCAATCTTCTCGGTCGACGCCTCCGGGCGGCCCGCTGGCTTGCGGCCCTGCTCGTGGTCGCCGCCGCCCTCTCCGGCGGCTGTGCCACGCTGAAGATGCCCACGTGGCCCTGGACCGGCGAAGACGCAGCCGCGAAGGCGAAGGAGGGGCAACTGGCCGAGGAACTGGGCGAGGACGGCGACTCGGACGTGCTTTCATCGGAATACGTCTCAGCCTCCACCGACACCGGCTTCGACTACTTCAAGGGCGAAAACATCAAGAAGCGGTGGAAGAAGATGGTCGGCCGCGGGCCGAATGAACCGGTGGCCCGGACGGCGCTCGAGAAGGGTGATGAACTGTTCCGTCAAGGCAAGTACAAGCAGGCTATTTCGTTCTACAAGAAGGCGATCGATCGCTGGCCCGACTCGGTGATCGAGGAAGATGCCATGTGGCAGCTCGGCGAATGCCAGTTCTTCACCGATCAGTACCCGAAGGCCGAAGACACCTATACCGAGCTGGTGAAAAAATACGCCAACACCCGCTACCTCGACCGCGTTGCCCAGCGGCAATTCCTCATCGGTCAATACTGGCTCGCCATCGACGAGCAGCTTCACCTGCCGGTGCTGGTGCCGAACCTCGTCGACCGCAGCCGGCCCCTGTTTGACACGCCGGGCCGTGCCCTCAAGGCCTTCGAGCACGTGCGGCTCAACGACCCTCGGGGCGAACTGGCCGATGACAGCATCATGGCCACGGCCAACGCCCACTTCGTCGACCGCCAGTGGCTCGATGCCGACTACTTCTACGGACTGCTCCGCAGCGAGTATCCCGACAGCGACTTCTTGCTTCCGGCCCACCTCTTCGGCCTCCAGGCGAAGCTCCAGGCGTATCAGGGGCCGGGGTACGAAGGGGGCGTGCTCGACGAGGCCGAACTGCTGGCCGACCAGGTGCTCGTGCAGTTTCCCGATCAGCTCTCCGCCGAGGATGAGGAACGGGTGATCAAGGCCCGCGCCGAGATCGCCGCCCAGCAGGCAACGCGGCACTGGACCCGGGCCGAGTTCTACGCCAAGGGGAAGCACTATTCGTCGGCCCGCATCTACTACGCGATGATCGCCCGCGACTACCCCAAGACGATGCTCGCCGAACGGGCCCGGTCACGGCTCGGTGATCTGCAGGGCCTCGAGGACGTCTCCGACAACCCCCTGCCGATGCTGACGCAGCTCTTCAACCCCGACTCGCTCAAGGAGGCGGAACTCGACGCCATGGCCGAGGCCGACGAGATGATCGCGCGGCAGGACACCTCGGGGGCAGGCCCCCAGATTCGCTAGG
>CAZODJ010000021.1:15279-17207 GCA_964578555.1 uncultured Candidatus Kuenenia sp. | reverse complement strand
GACGAGATGATCGCGCGGCAGGACACCTCGGGGGCAGGCCCCCAGATTCGCTAGGCCGGTGGCCGACGGCGGGCCATGCCGAGATGTCACGATGGCAATGAATTTCCCAGCCCGCTGCGGCCTCGTGATCGCGACGATCGCGTTCGTGGTGACGGGCTGCGCCGGCTATCGCTTCGGCAACAACACGCTCTACGCACCCAACGTGCGGACGATCTACGTGCCGGTGTTTCAGTCGGACAGTTTCCGCACGACCCCGAGCATCGATCTCGGCGAGCGGCTGACCGAAGCCGTCTGCAAAGAAATCGAGAGACGCACGCCCTTCAAGGTGGTCGGCTCGGCCGAGGGGGCCGACAGCGTGCTCACCTGCCGCATCGTGGCCGACACGAAGCGGATGGTCGTGGAGAGCCCCACCGACCAATCCCGTCAGGTGGAGATGAACATCCAGGCGCTCGTCACGTGGGCCGATCGCGGTGGCGCCGTGCTGGCGACAGGGGCCGTGCCCGTCCCGGCAGCGAGCGTCGATGTCGGCCAGCCGGCCATGCTCGTCCCCGAATTCGGCCGCTCCGTGGTGAGCACGCAGCAGGAGGGCATCCAACGGATGGCCCGCCAGATCGTCGGACTCATGGAAGAGCCGTGGTAGCCCCGCTCACTGCCCCTGAGGAGCCGCGCCCGCTGAAGGAGGCCGGGCCGACTGCCACTCGAGGAATCGCCATGCGCCGTCTTCGAGTCGCCAGACGGCCAGGAAGAGAAACGTCGCCTCGGTCTGCTTGCCGTCTTTCTCCAGCACGAGTTCCGCGCGGCCATGCTCCAGGGCGATCTCAGGGCTGGCAAACCGTACGCCTCGCTCCACGAGCCGGTAGGAAATGTACCGGGTGGCCTTGCCACCGATGAGTTCCAGGAGCGACGCCCTGGTGTCGACGGCCCCGTTGGAATGCGAGTAGCGGAGATCGGGGGAGAGCAGCGGCGCGAGGGCGACGGAGTCGGCCGCCGTCATGGCCGCGATCCGGGCGTCATCGGCCGCCAGAACCGCGGCGACCCGCGGATCGTCTTCGCCGTGCACGGCGAACATGACTCCAACGCAGATGATCGCGGCAGTGCAACGGATGATGCCCATGAACGTGATGGTCCTGCCGAGAGCGTCAGTCGTCAACGACACATCCGCAACCGCCCACCGGAATTCGACCAAGATGGTGAACCGGACGGCAACCATGCCACCGGAGCGCCCAGGAAACTCCGGGTAAACGCGGCTTGATCCGGCGGCGTCATCATGGGAACCTCCCCAGGGTCAGCCGGCAGTCGGCGTTCACCGTCAGATCAGTCCCCATGCTCGACGGACGCTTTCCCCACCACGTCGCCCTCGCAGTCGCAGCATGGATTTTGGCTGCGTCGACGGCAGTGACTGGCGAACCGGTCGACCCCGCGCTTTCGTCATCACGGGCCTGGACGCGTTTTCTCGCGACGGCGTTTCCTGAGGGGATCGACCCTGAGCAGTCACGGCAGCCGCTCACGATCCGTGATCCGGGCCCCGACACGGCCAACTATCCGAATAGCCCCAATACGCTGCCACGGGGCGGCGTGTATCTCGAACTGTCGCCAGTGTTCTACACCGGAACGATCACGACCGTTCAGCCGCAGACCTACAACGCCGAATTCCTGCTCCGGATGGGGCTGACAGATCGATTCGAATTCCGCATCTATTCCGGCGGATTCAGCTGGCAGGCAGCTGGACTCGGCATGGATGAGACGACCGGGTTTTCACCGCTCGTATTCGACGTCAAGACGCACCTCTGGGAGGAGAACCAAGACTGGTTCATCCCGGCGGCCGGCTTTGAGGCCTTCGTCCAAACGCCGTGGGGATCCCCCGCCTTCAGCTCCGGAACCGTTCCCGGACTGATGATGCTGTTTCGCAACTCTCTGATATGGGGCCT
>CAZODJ010000021.1:0-15179 GCA_964578555.1 uncultured Candidatus Kuenenia sp. | reverse complement strand
CCGGAACCGTTCCCGGACTGATGATGCTGTTTCGCAACTCTCTGATATGGGGCCTCGTGGCCGAGTACAACATTGGCATCTCCGACGATTCCACCCAGGGCGGCTACCAGCCGGTGGACGTCGTTCAGTGGGCGATCTCGAAGGAACTCACCGACGACTTCCAAATCTTTGTGCACGGCTTCCAAAACCAGTCCGCCCTGCCGCGGCTCATCGCCCAGACGGTCGTCGGAGCGGGGTTCATCTGGTTTCCGAGCGACCGACTCTCGGTGTTTGGAAACTGGGGATTTGGAACCGATGTGAGCGGGCCCGCCTCGACGTTTCAGGCGGGCCTCGCCAACTCCTTTTAATGGCCTTTCCTGGGCGAGTTACCATCAAGCCCATGGCATTTCCCGCGTCCCCCACGCACTGGCAGCTCCGCACCCGACGGCTCGAACTGCCGCACGCCGGCAGCAGCCTACGCCGGCCGTTGGTGATGGGAATCGTCAATGTCACACCCGACAGTTTTTCCGATGGGGGCCGGCACGACTCGGTCGATGCCGCCGTGGCCCATGGGCTGCAACTCGTCGCCGATGGGGCCGACATCCTCGACGTGGGTGGCGAGAGCACGCGGCCGTATTCCACTCCGGTGCCCGCCGACGAGGAACTGCGGCGGGTGGCCGAGGTCGTGCGGCGGCTGGCCGCGGCATCGGGTGTGCCGGTGTCGATCGACACGTCAAAGGCGGCCGTTGCCAGGCGGGCGATCGAACTGGGGGCTGAGATCATCAACGATGTCACCGGCCTGGAGGGCGATCCCGACATGCTCGACGTCGCCCGCTCGAGCGGCGCCGGCATCTGTGCCATGCACATGCGGGGCACGCCGCAGACGATGCAGGACGACCCGCGCTATGACGACGTGGTGTCCGAAATCCACGCCTACCTTGCGGCACGGCGCGACGCCCTGCTCGCGGCCGGCATCCCGCTGGAAAAAATCTGCCTCGACCCCGGCATCGGCTTCGGCAAGACGCACGCCCACAACCGCGAGTTGATGGCCAACGCGGCCCGCTTCCTCGACCTGGGCACGCCGATTCTCGTCGGCCACTCCCGCAAGGGCTTCATCGGTAAGTCGATCGAGCAGGCACTCGGCCGGCCAGCGACCCGCGACGAGATCGACGCTGCCACCGCCGAAATGGCCCGCGACCTGGCTGCGGCCGGCATCCAGATCGTGCGGGTCCACGCCGTCGCTCAGGTACGGGCAGCATTCATACGGTCTGGTACCATTGCATCATGAACGCCCTCAGTGATCACTGCCGCGACATCGCCACTCGGGCCCGGCGGGCAGCGATTGATCTGGCCGGCGTCGGTTCCGAGCGGAAAGCCGCCTGCCTGCGGGCTGCCGCCGACCGCATTCGCGCCGATGCCGAGGCCATCCTCGCCGCCAACCGGCTCGACCTGGCCGCCGCCCCCGGCTACGGCCTCTCCGCCGCCGCAATCGACCGGCTCACACTCGATGCGAAGCGGATCGAGGCGATCGCCGCCGGTGTCGAGGCCGTGGCCGCACTACCCGATCCCGTCGGTGAAGTGCTCGAAGAATCGACCCAGCCCAATGGCCTGCACGTCCGCAAGATTCGGGTGCCGCTGGGCGTCGTCTTCTTCATCTACGAGTCGCGGCCCAACGTCACCGCCGATGCCGCGGCCGTCGCCCTCGCCTCCGGCAACGCGATCATCCTGCGCGGCGGCAAGGAGGCGGCCCACTCGAGTGCGAGAATCGTGGAGAGCGTCCGGCAGGCGATCCAGGAGAGCGGCTTGCCCGTCGACTGCGTGCAGCTCGTCGACACGCCGGACCGTGAGGCGGTCGGTGAATTCCTGAAGATGGACGATCTCATCGACATCGTGATTCCCCGCGGCGGCGAGGCCCTGATCCGTCGCGTCTGCTCGGAGGCCCGCATGCCGGTGCTCAAGCACTTTTCCGGCAACTGCCACGTGTATGTCGACAAGGCCGCCGACCTCGCCATGGCCAAGGCCATCACGGTCAACGCCAAGTGCCAGCGGATGGGCGTCTGCAACGCGGCCGAGTCGCTGCTTGTTCACCGCGACGTCGCGGCGGCGTTCCTGCCCGACATGGCCGCCGCCCTCACGGCCCAGGGAGTCGAGATCGTCGCTGACGGCGCCACGCGAGCGCTCGTTCCCTCCGCGGGCATGGCCACCGAAGCCGACTACGCTACCGAGTTTCTCGGCCCCAAGATCTCGATTGCCGTCGTCGACTCGCTCGACGCGGCGATCGACCACATCAACCGCTACGGTTCACGCCACACTGACGCGATCGTCACGGCCGACCCAGCAGCAGCCGACCGGTTCACGGCCCGGGTGGACACGGCGGCGGTGATGGTGAATGCCAGCACGCGATTCAACGATGGCGGAGAACTCGGCCTCGGCGCCGAGATCGGCATCTCGACCGACAAGCTCCACGCCCGCGGCCCCTGCGGCACGAAGGAACTCACCACCTACAAATTCGTCGTGACCGGTACCGGCCAGGTACGGACATGAAGGATAGGAATGCCGTCCAAGCGGGCAGTGTCGGAAAGTTCAGCGAGGGGTTGCCCGTGCCATGGAGCCGGCGTATGCAGACAAGCGTAGCAAGGATTGCGAAGCGCAGTCTGCATCCGAGAGAGCGGAGGGCACGATGCCCTCCGCGAACGTCCGGCGAGATGGCACGGGCAACCCCTCGCCGCGTCACCCGAGAGCCAACAAGCACATGAAAAGATTCTGCGTCTGCCTTCTCGGGAGCCTGTTGTTCGCCATGCCTCACCCCCACGCCGCCGACGTCAGCGATAGCCCTCCCGACCCCCACCTCTGGCTGGAGGACGTGACGGGAGACAAGCAGCTGGAATGGGTGCGGGAGCGAAATGCCGAATGCACGACAGCACTGGCAGAAACAGAGGCCTTCACAAACCTCGAGGCCCGGCTGCTCGCGATCCTCGACTCCCAGGAGCGGATCCCGATGGTGTCGAAGATCGGCGACCGCTTCTCCAACTTCTGGCGCGACGCCGCGAACCCCAAGGGCCTCTGGCGGCGGACGACGCTCGACGAATACCGCAAGCCGGAGCCGACCTGGGAGACGGTGGTCGATCTCGATGCCCTGGCCGCTGCGGAAGGCGAAAACTGGGTCTGGCACGGCGCGACGGTGCTCGAGCCCGAAGGGCGGCTGTGCCTCGTGTCGCTCTCCCGAGGCGGTGCCGATGCCGACGTGGTGCGCGAGTTTGACCTCACAGCAAAAGCGTTTGTCACCGACGGCTTCACGCTGCCGGAGGCAAAGAGTCGCGTGGCGTGGCGTGACGAAAACAGTCTCTTCGTGGCGACCGATTTCGGTCCGGGCTCACTCACCACGTCGGGCTACCCGCGAACCGTTCGCGAGTGGCAGCGGGGGACACCGCTGGCCGAGGCACCGCTCGTCTTCGAGGGGGATGCCGATGACATGAGCGTGACCGGGTTCCGGGATCTCACGCCCGGCTTCGAACGTGATTTTTTTCTGCGGCAGAAGACGTTCTACACCAGCGACTTCTTCCTGCGCCGCGAGGGCCGGCTCGTGAAGATCGAAAAGCCCGACGATGCCAACGCCGCCATTCATCGCGAGTGGTTGCTCGTGGAGCTTCGCAGCGACTGGAATATCGCAGGCCGTACCTATCGGGCTGGCAGCCTGCTGGCAGCCGACTTCGAGCGGTTCCTTGTCGGCGACCGCACGTTTCACGTGCTTTTCGAGCCCACCGAGCGGACCTCGCTGGCAGCCTTCTCCACCACCCGTAACCACGTCCTCATCACCACGCTCGACAATGTGCGGAACCGGCTCTTCGCGCTGTCGTTTCGCGACGGCGACTGGCAGCGCGAGCCGCTCTCCGGGGTGCCCGACATCGGCACGGCCAGCGTGATCCCCGTCGACGACCTCGAGAGCGACGACGTGTTTCTCATCACGGCGACCGCCCTGCAGCCCTCGACGCTGTTCCTCGGGAGGGCTGGCACGGATGACGTTGAGAAGCTGAAGCAGTCTCCGGCCTTCTTCGCAGCCGACGGCCTGGCCGTAAGCCAGCACGAGGCCACCTCGAAAGACGGCACGCGAATTCCCTACTTCCAGATCGGCCCCCGGGATCTGCCGCTCGATGGCTCGACCCCCACGGTACTGTACGGCTACGGTGGATTCGAGATTCCACTGCTGCCAGGCTACAGCCCAACCGCCGGGGCGGCCTGGCTCGAGCAGGGCCATGTGTACGTCATCGCCAACATTCGCGGCGGCGGCGAATTCGGGCCGCGGTGGCACCAGGCGGCGCTGAAAGAAAAACGGCCGCGGGCCTATGAAGACTTCATCGCCGTCGCCGAGGATCTCGTGCGGCGGAAGGTGACCTCACCAAAACATCTCGGCGCAAAAGGGGGCAGCAATGGCGGCCTGCTCGTGGGCAACATGTATACCTTGCGGCCCGACCTGTTCGGCGCGATCGTCTGCCAGGTGCCGCTGCTCGACATGCGGCGGTTTCACCTGCTCCTGGCCGGTGCCAGCTGGATGGGGGAATACGGCAACCCGGATCGCCCCGACGAATGGACGTTTATCCGGGGTTTCTCACCGTATCACAACATCGATCGCGGACAACAATATCCATCGCTCTTGATCACGACCTCCACCCGCGACGACCGCGTGCACCCCGGGCATGCCCGCAAGATGACGGCCCTGCTCAAGGAGCAGGGCAAGGATGTGCTGTATTATGAAAACATCGAAGGGGGGCACGGTGGTGCTGCCGACAATCGGCAGCGGGCTTTCATGGATGCGCTCGGATGGATCTTCCTCGATCGGCGACTGTAGGAATACGTCATGAAGTGGCTCTTGCTCTGTGTGCCACTGACGATCCTGCTGCACTGGAGCGGAGCAGATCCGTCGCTCGTGTTCCTCACGGCACTGATGGCCATCCTCCCCCTTGTCGAACTGATGGGGGCGGCCACGGAACAGCTTGCCATCCGCCTCGGGCCCTCGATTGGCGGGCTCCTCAACGCGACGCTGGCCAACGCTCCAGAGCTGATCATCGGGCTGATGGGGCTGCGCAATGGCCTGGCCACTGTGGTCAAGGCATCCCTCACCGGGTCGATCCTCGTCAATCTGCTCGTCGGGCTCGGGTGCGCGCTGGTCATCGGAGGCCTGAAATTCGGCACGCAGCGGTTTGATCGTCAGCACCTGCGGATCAACGCCTCGATGCTGATGCTCTGCGCCTTTTGCTTCATCGTGCCGGCCGTGTTCCAGTTTGGAGTGGTCGATTCGTCACGTGAGCTATCCACGGAAATTTCCCTCATTCTGCTCGCCGTCTACGCCATTAATGTCGCCGCGACATGCGCCATGCGACCGGTGGGGGACGCGGGGATTCCCGACCTGCCTTCGGACTCACTCGATCGACAGCCGGTCATTCGTCCCATCATCGAGCTGGCTCTGGCAGCGGCGGCCCTCGCGGTGGTCAGTGACATTCTCACCGAGTCGCTGCAGCCGATGGCCAAGACGCTCGGCATGTCCGACGTCTTCAGCGGCGTCGTGCTCCTCGGCGGAGTGGGGGGCTGCGGGGAGATTCTGACGGCAATCCGCTTCGCCCGCTCAGGACGACAGCAGCTCGTGCTGGCGGTGACCGTCGGATCGACGATCCAGATGGTGCTGCTCGTCGCACCGCTGCTCGTTCTCGTGAGCCCATTCGTCGGGCAGCCGATGGATCTCGCCTTCTCGAGCATCGAGGTGATCGCCATCGTCATCGCCGTGATCGTGGCGCGGGAGTTGATCACGGACGGCAAGGTGACCTGGATGGAGGGGGTGCTGCTCCTGGCCACCTACGCGATCTTCGCCTTTGCCTTCTACCACGTGCCCGACTTCGCTGCGGCCGAATCCGGACTGCAGTCGAGCATTCTGAGCGCACCCCCCGGGCGGGCTGCCAAGTGACGCCGGTCCGTCGAGCGGCCATACTGGCGGTCATGACACCTCCGGGAGCGTCCTCATGACAAGCGTCTCGTTCGACCGTGGCTGCCTTGCGGTGCAGGATCCCCGGGTGATCAATGAGAGCCGGTCCGGCTTGGCCTCGTTCCTCGCTCATGAGTTATCGCTGCTTCACGACGTCGTGTCGGCCGACTTTGACCTCGTGCGCGGCTCCTGCATCGTCCGCTGGGCCGATTGTCAGACTGCTGCCAGCCGCGCCGCCGAGACCTTCATCCAAGCTCTGGCTGCAGCGCGGGCTGCGGAGCAGGCGGCCCCGCAGGCGGTTGTCATGCAAGGGCCGAAACGTCTGCTGTTTCTTGTGGCGGGGGGTGGATGCCTGGCGATGACCGTGGTCGGCGCAATCGTACCGGGAGTGCCGACGGTTCCCTTTCTCCTCGCCAGCAGCTACTATCTCGCCCGATCCTCGCGGCGACTGCACGCCGCACTCACCGCCACACCGGTGTTTGGCGGCATCGTCCGCGAGTGGGAGGCTCACCAGGCGATCAGCCGCGGGTCGAAGGGGAAACTGGCTGGGCTCACGATCGTCGTGGTGTTGACGACGCTGGCGATCACCCAGGTCGGCCCGGTCGTGATCGCGGTGGTGACGCTCGTCGTCAGTACCACTATGGTGGGCATCATTCGGATGCCCGAGATCGGCAGGGTTTCAGGCCGTCGGAGACTCGCCAGCCGGCTGCCCGCCGAGAATCTCATCGACCTTGTTTCGGGCGGCTCTTGACCCGTCGATCAAGCCGTGGACGAACGGATTGTTTTGCGGCACCGACAAGGCGACCAGCGCGACTGGAAAGACCACTCCATACGACACCGCATAGCAGGTGGTGTAGAGCAGACGGTTGGCAAACAGGCCAACGGATGGCAACGCCGCACCAGCCGCCTCGCATGCCGCATTGGCACGGTCCGATACGGTTTCAGCTGCTGCCTGCATGGCATCGGCCACGGCCGAAAGGGGATCTGCTGCGGGGGCGTCGGCAACCGGCTGGGAGGTCGTTTCACTCATCGTGGAATCCTTCTTGATTGATCACAGGAGGACAGGAATGCGGCGCGGGAGGCAAACCGTCGTGTCTTGGCCGAGGTCTCCTCCATTTGAGGATAGTCCCGGCAATGGACGCCCGCAAACGAAACGGCGTTTTTCGGCGATCAACACAAAACTTTCATGATTCCGAGAAACGCTCACATTTCCCAGGGATCGGGGTCGCTAAGCCGCGTGGGATAGCGGCGTTCCATATCGTCGAGATACCGGTTCAGCTGCTCGATGCCATGGCGATGGATGCCCGGACACCGCTTTGCCACCCAGCGATCCACGGAGCGAAACCCCCGGGGCCACAGCATCAGGCCGCCTGCCAGAAGGGCTGGCGTGCCGACGATTCCCGGCAGAGCCACGCCCATGACGCCGATCGTGACCAGCAGCACGCCGATCTCACGGGGCATTTCGCTGAGTCGTCGGTTAAACGCCTCCTCGGCGGCCGTGGCCGCCTCGGCCGTATCGGGGCTGCCGAGGTTGCTCATCATCTCTTCCGTCCAAGAGAAATTTGCCTTCGGATGCCACGTCGCCGCCTCTGTCGGGTGAGCGTCTGAAGTGATTGGCGGTAGGTGCCGAACGTTGTCAGGTTGCACACCACCGCCACGAACAGACTCGTGAAGCCGAAGAAAAAGGCGCCGGCCACGCAGAAGGCATTGGGTAAGATTGTCAGCCTTCGGGAGTTGGCGCGGCGGCGGCTTCGCTCCCGTCCGGCGGCGACCAGATCGGGAATCCTGCCGATGTCGGCGGCAAGCATCAGGATGTCAGCCGCCGAGGGCTCGGCTTCGCTGCCCAACTCGATCGTGATCCCTGCGGCCTGCAGCCCGACGAGATTCGGCCCCGAACCGACACAGGCGATCCGGCGGCCCGCCCGCACAAGCCGATCGAGGCATGGCAGCGGCCCTTCTTCCTCGGCCGTGAGCACGCCGTCGCAGCGAAGTACCGCGGCGAGTTCACGGCCACCGCCATCGCCATCCGCCGCCATCAGAAACGTACCGATGCCGTGCTCCTGCCGCAGGCGGTCGATGACCGCAGCCGCACGCGGTTCTGTCGATCGGCTGAACTCGAACGTCGCCACCGGCCGACCGTCAACTTCGAAGACGAGCGGCCGAAATCCGTCCCGTTCAGGCAGCGCCTCGTGCATGACAAGCTCTCGCTTCCCGTGTCGGGCCAGAATCCGCACGCCCTGTCGGTCGCCAAATGACTGCGGTTCCACGGAAATCAGGGCGATTCCCCGTGACGCCGCGAGACCAGCCAATGCTTCGCGGCGTTCATCAGCGACGTGCATGGCGAGGCTCGTGGCCCAGCGGATGACCTCCGTTTGCGAATCGCGCTCGGTCCGCTCCCTGGCGAGCAAAGCGGATGCACCGGGGAGCGATTGCAGTGTCGATGCACCGCCATCGGTCATGTCACGAACAACCCGGGCGACTTCGAGGCGGCCACACGTGAGTCCCGAAAATGGAAATAGGATGAGGGTGTCGACCTGAGCCAGGGCGTCGAGAGCCCGCGGCGATCGGATCACCGCGCCGGCATCAAGCCCGCGGCCCACCGCCTCGAGATCCTCAAACGATCCGGCAATCGCCTCTCCGTTCGAATAGTCGGGCCGCATGACGGCGACGGCGGTCGCAACATCGCCCGCCAGCAGGCCGAGGCCGGCGGTGGCGAGCGTTGGCACGGCAAACTTTCCACCAAATTCCTCGGCCTGACGGGTAGGTGCATGCTGCCCCGGCCGCCAGGCCGTCGCTTTGGCAAGCATCCGCCCAACCATGGCCAGCCGCGTTTCGGCCAGCGGCTTCTCGGCGATCATGGAGAAGCGGCCGCCGAGCACGACCGCACCGGCAGGAATCGGCTCCCCTTCGACAACGCCCCGCGCCCCCGGAACACCAGACACGCTCCGATCATCGATCACACCACTGCCGGCGATGATCCGGCCGTCGGCCGGCACCACATCGCCAGCTTCGAGCGGCAGCTCGGTCCCCGCGGCGATCGTACCCTCAGCCGCATCCTTGGGCGGTTGCGTCCTCGCGGTGGGGGTCTCGGCCACCACCAGCGGCACGGCCTCCTCGATCAACAGGCGCCGCTCGGCCTCCAGATCCCGACGATGGCGTCGCCGCCAGAAATCAAACGACCATGCCATGATTCCCGAGGCGAGAAACTGCCCGGTGGCCAGTGTGCCGATGACGATTGCGGTCGTCACCGCCGGCATGCCGATCCGCCGTTGCTGCAGGTCTGCGGCGGCGGCCGTGAGCGTCCGCAGATTCGATCCAACCAGCAGCACCGCACTCACGGGGGCCAACGCTGAAACGGCCAAATCGGTGGCCGCCGCCACTCCGAGCGTGGCGGTTGTGCCCGCCATCTCCCAGGCCGACGTCACATGCCCCGTCAGGGCCCCATCGACCTCCTGCTGGAGGGAGGCAAGAAGCGGGTCACCGACAAACGCAGCGCGATCCACATCGATGACAAGGTCGCTCGCCCACCCGGTCAGCCGTGCAGCCCGCACACCGGCGGCACCAAGGGCCAGCCGCTGGACGCGGCGGGCAAGGGTCCGATCACGACGGAGACGCGGGTGGGAAAAACGGAGCCGGTCGGCATGCACGGGCACAACCCGCCATGTGGTGAGACGACCACCGACGCGATGCACGGTCACGGGCAGCCGCAGGCACGCGTCATCGGGCACGTCCACACAACGGTTTCCGGCCAGCGCACGCCCCAGTTCCCGCAGCACGTCGCCCAGATTTTCCCGGGGCGATTCGAGATGCAGTTCAGCGTCGCAGGGGCGCCGCTGAAGGTCGATCCTCGTCACCCGTGGGCAGGAAAAAATCCGGGCCATGAACCGTCGCCGCAGGCCACGGTCATCCGCGTCGCCTGCCGCAAAACACACCCTGATGGTGCCCCGCACCGGGTCGACCGACACCGTTGAAGACGAGGGGTTCATACGAGCGACATGTCGGCAGCGACGTCAGCGCCCATCCCTTGCTCCCGCTCCGCGGCGGAGCAGGCTTCCGTGATGGGCTGTCGCGATGCCGACGCCTTGGACGTCTGGCCTGACGACCGTGGGGGAGGTGGCGCATCGGCCGCCAGGGTGAGGGCCCGCCGCCGCCGTGCCTCGCTCTCCGCCACCTTCCGCATCGGCCAGAGGCCATTGGCCACGGCCGCCATCGCCGTGACGTTGTTGAAGAGCACGCTCGCCCAGATCCCGAACCCGGCGGCGAAGACACCCGCCACGCAGATCACGTTGGGCACGACAATCATGTTCCAACTGCGGCGGACGTTGCGGTGGAGGTTGCAGGCGATATCCCGCAGTTCACACAGGTGGGCGAGCCCCTCGTCAAGGAACACAATCTGGGCGGTGTCGGTGGCGATCGTCGAGGCGCCACGCAGCGAAATCGACACATTCGCCTTCTTCAGAGCGATCGAGTCGTTGATGCCGTCGCCGATGAAGCAGACCTTGCGGCCCTCGGCCTGCAACTTGGCGACATAGTCGGCCTTATCGGCGGGCAGCACCTGGGCGAAGTAACGATCCATTCCCAGCAATTCCGCGAGCCTCTTGGTGGGCGCCTCATGGTCCCCGGAGATGATCGCCAGGTGCTTGATGCCACGCTCCCGCAGGCCCGCCACGATTTCGACCACCTCGGGCCGGATCGCCGCCTGGAGTTCGATGGCCCCACCGAGCCGGTCATCGACGGCGACGAGCACCATCGTGTTGCCGAAGGTATGGGAGGTTTCGAGGGCGGCGACCACGTCGGCAGGCGTCTCGATCCCCTCCATATCAATAAACCGCCGACTGCCGACCCGGATCACCCGGCCATCAATCGTTACGGTGATGCCGAAGCCGACCTTCATCTCGCTCGCGCCGACGGCCGGCAGGTCGATCCCGCGGTCGGCCGCCTCGTGGAGAATCGCCAGCGCGATCGGGTGATGAAACTGCTGCTCGGCGGCGGCGGCGAATCGCAGCACCTCGTCGGCTGTCCATGGCTCGCAGGCATGGATCTCGCCCACCTCGGGCCGCTCACGGGTGAGGGTGCCCGTCTTGTCGAAGAGGACCGTATCGACCTCGTTCATCAGGTCGAGGGCCCGTCCATCCTTGATCAGGATTCCCTTGCTGGCACAGAGCGCGAGCGAACTGAGCATCGCCAGTGGAGCGGCCATGCGGATGCCCGTGCCGAGATCACAATTCACGATCGCGACGCCGCCGGCCGGACCGAGCGCGGCATACCCGAGCGCGCCGAGGGCGATCATCGGTGTTGCCGCCTTGTCGGCCAGCCGCTCACCGGCGTGCTGCCGGGCCAGTTTGTAGCCGGCGGTATCGGCCAGAATTTGGCCAATTTTCGCGCTGGCGGTATCGGCACCGCTGCTTTCCACCGCCACGAAAATCTTTCCGGCGACAAGCACCGTCGAGGCAAAGACCCGCTCCCCGGGCCCCTTCTCGGCGGGCGTGCTTTCGCCGGTGAGGGCATGCTGATCGATCATCGCAAACCCCTCGGCGATGACACCGTCGACCGGCACGACGTCGCCGGTATTGACGACGATCACATCTCCCTGCTTGAGATCGGAGAGCGGCACCTGCACCTCGACCCCGCCCTGCACCACCCACACGAATCGGGGCTGCTTGCCGAACACATTGAGGAGCATCCGCTTCGAGCGGTCTTCGGTCCGCTTCATCAGGGTGCGGCCCAGGGACAGGCACCAGCAGAGCACCGCTCCCGGCAGGATTTGCATCGTCCCGAGGCAGCCGACGACGACGATCACGTCGAGCACGTCGCAGCCGATCCGCCGCTCCTCGGCGAGCAGACGCCAGGCCGCTTTGCAGGTCGGGATCGACGTATAAGCGAAGAGGGCGGCCGCGGGAATCATCAGCGGCGGGAAAGCGAATTGCGCGGCTGCGGCGAGCGGCAGCGAGACTGAGCAGAGCGCGAGATCGAGGTCGAGTTTGTCGAGCTTGCCCGAGAGCGGAGCCCCCGTTAGCACGCCGTCGAGGATCGAGACCACCTGGGCCCGGGTGAGCTGCCGCGGATCGTAGTCGACGCTCACCGTCGAAAACAGCGTGCTGGTCGAGAACTTATCGACGCCGAGCACGCTCATCAGTTCCCGTTCGATCGCCTCGGCCACGTCGCCGCGGCGATGGATCACAGGATTCCGGACTTTGACATGGCCGATCCGCTCCTTCACCACGCACCAGCCCGACACGATGTCGCCATGCCGCTGGTACCGCACCACGCGACGACCGTCACGAGCCAGAGCGGCAGGGGGCAATGAGACTCCCCGCTGATCTCCCTCCTCCGCGGCGTCTATCGGACGGTCCTCGACAGGCTCGCGTCGCAGGAGTCCCGACAATCGCGAGAGCAACGCCGCCGGCCCGGTTCGCCGCGTCTCAAACTCGATCACGACCCGCGGCTGGTTTCCTTCGGTCAGCGTCACCCGTTCCACATCCTCGACCTCGAACAGGCAGCCGAGAAGGCGGCGGCATGTGGCCGAGTCTCCACCTTCAAGGATCGGGCCTTGGAGATGAATCTCTCCCCGCTTCGGAAACGTGATTGTGACGCTCATGATGCTGAATTCACCAGATGGAATGAGCTCGCCAAGGAAGAGAGACGAGGGCGCCGCCTCGGTCGCAAACCCGGCTGGCAATGCCCCTCGACTCGCAAGGGTGTCAGGCGGCTGCCGAGTCCGTCTCCGCGGGAGTACTGGCGGCGGCGCTGAAGAAATCAGCGCCGACCGACTGACTCCCCTGCTGCATCGCTTCCGCGGTTTGCATCGCATCCTTGAGAGCGCTGCCGAAGGCCTGCTGAGCGAAGACCATGGCGCCCGCCATGTAGGGCGCCAGTTTCTCTTTCATTTCCGGATAGAACTTGTGACCGAGAGCACCGGCGGCGACGCCGGCGCAAAAGTAGCCGAATTCAGACTTTGTCATCAACGCGTTCCTGCGGAGGGATCAGACGTGGGATGGAAAAACGAGTGGAAGGTTGGAGCACATCGTCAGGCTGGCCGGCCACGACCACCACATCAGGCGGTGGCCTCAGCGAGTCTCGGCTGAGGCTCGGCCGCCGGACTCAGCGTCGATCGTGCCAAATCGAAGCCCGCCCGTCCGCCATCGGTCAGTCCGTAAACAACTGGATTGTTGTGGGGAACCAGGCGACTCACGAACACAGCTGGAAAGACGACCGAATAGGCGACTGCGTATCCCGCGGAGTGCAGGCAGACGGAGGCCGTCTTGCCGACGGCAGGCAGGAATCCGTGGGCAGCCGACCGCGCGTCGGAGGCCCCGGCACGGGCCGCCTCCATCATTGCCCACACGGTCGAGAGGGAGGCGACACCATTCACTCCAGGGGCATTCATTCCAATCATGATGTTCACCGAGTGTTGCGGGAGGTTGAGGAGATAGCCAGACGTCGACGGCGCGGGGCTCGAGGATTTCGGCGGAGGCTGCGAAATTGGGCAGGCGGAGGGCCTGACCCAACCATGCCACATGAATCGAACTTCCGTCGCCGAGGGACTGAATCTCGAGCGATCTTCGATCCTATTTTGGCGAAAACCCTTTCGCAAGGATTCGGACGACAAAACGATTCGCTCACAATCCCGACGCCGGCGGCCCGTCGATCCTCCCGATCCAAGGAGGTCGCCGACGGCCTCGCCATCTTCGTGCAGGGCTTCAAGAATCAGGCCGCCCTGCCACGGGAGCAAGACAGGCCAACCAGACGGTGCTCGGCGGTGGCTTCCTCAAGAGCTTTGGCCGACGGTTCGCGGTTTTCGGTAGCTGGAACGCATCGACCGACAAGGCCGGACCGGCCACCGTCATTCAGGTCGGCGGAGCCGTAGCTTTCTGAACGGCGCTATGCCTCTCCTCACTGAATTTTCATCCATCCTTCAACAGGGTGATATGAGTTTTTTGCAAGAATCCCAGCGGCAGCGTGGTGACAGGCGGCGCGGGTTCGTACCATCCGCGATACCGCGACTGCATGAGGAGCATGAGCGTTCACGGGAAAGGCACATGGCGTCGTTCGATGCGTTTCGGAATGAGGTAGACGCCCGGATCCACGCGGTCGAACGCGAGGCGTCGGCCGAGAACGGTCCGTGGGGCAGCCGTCGGATTGAGGAACGGCAGCGGCTGATTCTGGCTGGGGACGAGCACGCCATCAGAGTGCTCAGAGAGATCGTCTTTCCCCGGATGGAGTATCTGGCTTTGCTCTTCTCAAATGCCGCCGCGAGCCAGTCTGCCGGCGACGAATGGGACCGCCACGAGTGCCGGCTCTGGTTTCGCAGGACCGACGACTTCCGGTGCACCGCTGATGCGGTCGCCCGCATCACACATGCCCCGGAACCGGATCACTATTCTGCCACGTTTACGTTTTCCATCCTGCCGGCCCATGTCACCGACGTCTGCCAGGGTTTCGAAACATGCCGGCTCGAGTTTCTCGAGGACGACCAGCTGGCGGCCTTCATTGACCGGGGAATAACACGCTTCATCACCCATTATTTGCGGGCGCGGGAAAAATTTATACGAATTTGATGAATCTTCGCGGCATGGTTTGGCCGACGAAAAATCCACGTCGAGGCCTGCCCGGCTGCCGGCCTGATCGCGGTTGGAACGCCACGGAAACCCTGCACGATCATGAAGCACTCGTCCACGCCGTCTCCCCGGCCTGTCCATCAGGCGGCCGTCGTCGCCGTACTCGACGGCCGCATCTGTCTGATCACGACCAGTAGCGGCAAACGCTGGCTGATCCCAAAAGGCAAGCGGCAGGCGGGCTGCAATCTTCGTGAGACGGCGGCTCGTGAGGCATGGGAGGAAGCGGGGCTCGTCGGTACCGTCAAGGCGGCGCCGCTGGGTGAATACGAGTTCCTCAAATTTGGCTGTCTGCATCGCGTCGTCGTCTTTCGGATGCGGGTCCGTGAAGCCAGACGCCGCTGGCCTGAGTGCGACAAGCGGCGGCGGCGGTGGCTGAGGCCGAGCAAGGCGGTCGCCCGGGTCGCCCATGTCGAACTACGAGAGATTCTCGCCGGACTGGAGTCGAAGATCGAACAGGCAGCCTGACGCGATCGGGATGCACGCACCGGAAAAGGGAAGGTGATCGAACGGCAGATCGCCGCCCATGACGAGACGATGCGGCGAGGTCGGGAGTCGTTTCGGGGCTGGCTCGAGGAGTGGCACTCCCCGGCCATGCTCGACGTGCTTCG
>CAZODJ010000020.1:0-25643 GCA_964578555.1 uncultured Candidatus Kuenenia sp. | reverse complement strand
CAGTTTTCCGTTCACCGCAACCGGTGACCCTGGCGGTGGAATCGGGAAGGGCTCGCTGGCCAGAATTGGCCCGCTGGTCAGGACGCAGCGGACGAGCAGGGCTGGCAGAATGACGAAACACCATGGCAGGATGCGCGATCGAAGCCGGTGTCGGCAGGAGAAGCGGGTCATGGTGACGTGATCCTGGCCGCGGGGATGAACTGAAGACAACGTATTCAACGCGGAAGATCAACGAGGCACCATTGGCAATTTTGGCGGTGCGGCGTCGTGTCGTGGCGGAGCATCAGCGAACTGCCGGCAGGTCCATTGGCCGCTCGTCGGCGGTCATCGTGCGCTCGGCGGCCGGAGAGCCGGCCGGCGGCAGCTTGGCAAAGACCTTCTCGTGCCGGAGATCAGTCCGCTCGGCCAGGGCGTCGATCTCCGCTTCGATCCGCTCTTCTTCGACGGCCTGCTTTCGCCGCCAAGGGAGCGAAAACCGCTCGCCGGCAAACTCGACACGGTCGTGAATGTCGCCGTCTTGGAATGGCCCCGCGCCAGCGACCCAGCGGTCGCGGGTGGCGGTGTTTACTCGGGCGAGACCACTCTGCCACACCGGCCGGCCACTGGCCCGCTCGTAGGCGAACAGGTTGACTTTGGCGACGCCTCGCTGATCAGTCCGCTTGAAGAAGGCGATTTCCGGAATCGACGTGCCGTTCCCCATCACGGAGACACTCGTGCTCGGCAGGCCGACGAGGACATCGTTCCGATCCGTGCCGATAGCGCCGGCCCGGGCCTCGACCACGACCGTGGCTGCGTCGCGGTTGGGAGCGAGCCGGCAGCCGGAGGCGACAAGCTGGTGCCGCAGCGCGCTTTCGAGATATTTGCCGTCGTTGACATCGTCGAGGATGGCCGCGTCGAGGAACACGCTCTGGCCGGCCAGCGGCCGCATGTCGACGTGCATCACCGCCCGCTCGACGGCATCGGAAATGAGCAGCTGCTCGGTCGCCGTCCGCTTGGAGTCGCTCCAGCGGGTCGTGCCGCAGCCGGAGGTGGTCAGGACCGCAAGCACAGCGATCCCGATCACCTGAATGCTGTGTCGCGAAGGAGACAAAAGCGGGGGCATCATGGTGGAGCAAGGGGGCCGAGAAGGTAGCGTTCCGGCCGGCCGACTGCCAGCCGCATTGCCAGCCATGCTCATGGCGGCCGTGGTGCCGCCTTCCGAATGTGCGGAGGCGGCGTGATCACTCCGAGACAGCCTGATTTCCCCAGGTTGCAAACAGTGACCGCCAGTTCCCCGGGTTGACGCTCGGCACCTGCTGGTGCTACCTCCCGTCTGTCATGGTCCGGACCTCGGAGAGTACCCCGATGTCAGTTGCCCGCTCCTGCGGCCGTCTCGCTTTCATGCTCTGCGGTCTGGTCATGCTCAGCGGCAGCCTCTGGGCCGACGAGCCTGAAACACCGCTGGCTCCGCCCGACCGATCGAGCCCGAGGGCAACGCTCCAGACCTTCGTAGAGTCGCTTGACGAATTCTTTGACCGGTTCGTGAGCGAGCCGCCCACTGATGCCGGCCGACTTCGAAACAAGCGGCTCACCGGCCGTGCGATCGGCTGCCTCGACCTGAGCCACGTCGCCCCATCGTTGCTCGAATCGGAAGGCCGTGAGTCGGCCGTACACCTTAAGGAGCTGCTTGACCGCGTTCCGCGGCCCGTCTGGGAGGAGATTCCCGATGCGGAGGAAGTGGCGGCTGAAAAGCTTGAACGCTGGCGATTGCCAGGTACCGAGATCACCATCGCCCCCATCGCCGAAGGACCGCAAGCGGGCGAATGGCTGTTCACGACCGACACCGTGCGACGGAGTGGCGATTTTTACAACGTGGTGGCGCAGCTTCCTTACCGCAGCGACGCCGGCAGCCCTGGCCTGCACGATGTCTACGTCCACATACCGGGGTGGCTGATTCCCGAGGTCGTGGTCCGCTCGCTGCCCGCCTGGATGCGGGCTGACTTCGGAAGGGCCGCCATCTGGCAATGGGTGGCCTTGGTGGTGCTGGTCACGAGTGCGTCCACCTTCGTGGCGGGGAGCTTTTGGCTGGCTCGACGAGTCGCTGGCCGGCCGGGATTCGTCGCCCATGCGTTGGCCTTGGCGGCGCCCCTTGCGATCGTGGCAGGGGTCGCGATTCTCGACGAACTGGCGACGAATCACGTGCGGATCACCGGGCCCTCTTTGTTCGCGCTGAAGACCTGCCTGGAGGCGGCTCGGCTGGTGGGCTGGATCCTGCTGGTGCGGGCGGTGCTGAGGCGACTCTCCGAGGCGGTGATCCACACACGACGGCTGCGTCCGGAGATGATTGACACGCAACTCCTGCGGCTCGGCTTTCGTCTGGTCACGTTTCTGGCCACCGCCTGGATGGTGATCCTGGGGGCCGACTCGATGGGTATCTCCGTGACGCCGTTGATCGCCGGTCTCGGGGTGAGCGGCCTGGCCGTGGCGCTCGCCGCACAGCACACGATCGAGAACTTCATTGCCGGTCTGGTCCTGTTTGCCGATAAGCCGGTCCGGATCGGTGACTCCTGTCAGTTTGGCGATCAGCGGGGAACCGTCGAGCAGATCGGTCTGCGATCCACTCGAATCCGGGGTATTGACCGCACGGTGATTTCGATTCCGAACTCCGAGTTTGCCAAGTTGCGTCTGGTGAATTACACCCGCCGTGACAAGATCCTGCTCCAGAAGCAGCTGGGCCTGAGGTACGAGACGACCGCCGATCAACTGCGGCACGTGCTTGCCGGGCTGCGGGAGATGCTCGCGGCCCATCCGCGTGCCGAGCGGGAGAGCATTCGAGTGCGGTTCGTGGGCTACGGAGCCTACTCTCTCGACGTCGAGATCTTTGCGATGATTCGGACGAGTGACTGGGCCACCTTCCTCGCCATTCAGGAGGACGTGCTGCTGAAGGTGATGGATGTTGTTGGGGCTTCAGGCTGTGGCTTCGCTTTCCCGTCGCAGACCCATTACGTCACGACCGACGGCGGCATGGATGCGGAGGTGCGGCAACGAGCTGAGGAGCAGGTCCGTGGACTCCGAGCCTCCGGAGGCCTGACAGTGGCGGGCTTCCTCGAAGAGCCCAATCAAGCCGATGAGCCTGCACGGCCGCACCACATGCTCCGCCCGGCAGCCTGACCCCGTGAGTCGACCATCAGTCGCAGCGACATCCCGACCGCTGAACCGATGGGCAATCAGGCATGCGCCGTGGGAGTCTACTTCCGCGACCAGCCGGTGCCGTCGGGGCGGTCTTCGAGCACGACGCCGGCCTCAGTGAGCTTGTTGCGGACGAGATCGGCCGTGGCAAAATCCTTCGCCTTCCGGGCGTTGGCGCGGATCTCGATCACGAGCTCCATGAGCTTCGCCACGAGCCCCTCGTCGGCCCCGCCGGCCTTTGCCTGCGGCGGCTTCATGAACAAGCCGAGCACGCCGGTGAGCTCGCGGAGCACGAGCATCATCGCGTCGAGCGTGGCCAGTTCGGCGGCCGGCTTCTTCGCTTCAACCGCATGCTGGTCGATGAACTTGTTGACGAGGCGGACGAAGTCGAAGAGCGTGGCGATCGCGATCGCCGTGTTGAAGTCGTCGTCCATCGCGGCCAGGAACTTCGTCCGCAGGGCTTGCACGTCGGCGTTGGCGGCTGCCAGGGCGGCATCGCCTGCGGAGCGGCTCCGGCAGGGCAGCGAGTAGAACGCCTGGCCGCCGATCCGCTCGTAGCGGGCGAACAGCCGTTCGAAGGCCTCCATCGCCCGGCCGCTTTCCGCGAGCGGCTCCTCGCCAAAGTGGATCGGGCTGCGGTAGTGCGTGGAGAGGAGCAGCATCCGGATGACCTGCGGATCGTGACGGGCCAGCAACTTCTTGAACGGCTCGGCACCCGTCGACTTCGAGATCTTCGTGGCTGCCTGGGCCGCGGCATCGTCGGCTGCGGCGTCGCCCCCGCGTGGCCGGCCGCCCACCTTGCCGGCGGCACCGGCCGCCTGCATGAGGCCGTTGTGCATCCAAAATGTCGCCATCGGGCAGTCGTGGAGCGACTCGCTCTGGGCGATCTCGTTTTCGTGATGGGGGAAAACGAGGTCGAGGCCACCGCCATGGATGTCGAAGTGGGGCCCGAGGATCGCCTTGCTCATCGCCGAGCACTCGATGTGCCAGCCCGGCCGGCCCGGCCCCCAGGGGCTCTCCCACGCGGGCTCGCCCGGCTTGGCCTTCTTCCAGAGGGCGAAGTCGGCCGCCGACCGCTTCCGCTCGGCCGTTGAGCCCCCTTCGCCCTGCATCTGTTCGACCGAGCGGTTGGTGAGCTTGCCGTAGTCGGCGTCGCGGAGGACGTCGAAGTAGACGTCTCCGTCGCTGGCGTAGGCATATTCCTTGGCCACGAGCCCCTCGATGAAAGCGATGATCGTGCCGATGTGTTCGGTGGCCTTCGGCATCATGTCGATGCTCTCGACCCCGAGCGCCGCGAGGTTGTCGAGATAGTCGGCCGTCATCTCCTCGGCCAATGCCTGCATTGTCGTGCCGCGGGCCGTGCTCTCGGCGATGATCTTGTCGTCGACGTCGGTGATGTTGACCACCCACGTCACTTTCCAGCCCGAATACTCGAGGTGGCGTTTGACCGTGTCGAAGATCACCGGCCCGACCATGTGGCCGATGTGGCTCGGCTTGTAGACCGTGGGGCCGCAAAGATACATCCCCACCTGGCCGGGCTGAACCGTCACAAGCGGCGCCTTCTTCTTCGTGAGTGTGCTGTAGACCTCGATCGAGGGAAGGTGCGTCACCGCCATACGATTCTCCCGGAGCGTGCTTCGTTGTTCATGCATCTCGAGCCAGCAGGGCCACGCACTCAGCGGCGATGGCCTCCTGTCGGCCGATCGGCCCCACGCCCTCGCCGGTCTTGGCCTTGAGCCAGACGGCGGCGACGTCGATGCCGAGCACCGCGGCGACCCGCTGCCGGATCATCTCGCGATGCGGGAGGATTTTGGGCCGCTGGGCGAAGATCACGCAATCCAGATTCTCGATCCGCCAGCCGGCCTCGCCTACGCGGGCCGCTGCCGCGCGGAGCATCTCGGCCGAGTCGCGACCCCTGTTGGCGGGGTCGGTGTCGGGAAACATCTCGCCGATGTCGCCGAGCGCGGCGGCCCCGAGGATCGCGTCGGTGATCGCATGGAGGAGCACGTCGGCATCGCTGTGGCCGACGGCCCGCTGGTCATGCTCGATCATCACGCCCCCCAGGACCAGGCCATTGCCGGGCTCGAGCCGATGGGTGTCGTGGCCGAGGCCGATCCGAAAAGAAGGGGGCATGGTTGGCAGAGCAGGGGGGGAGCAGGCGGACAAAGCGATCTCCTTTATACCGCGGTGTCTATACTCGGGGGCTATGCATCACATGTTGGCCGCCGATGAACCGGTCATTCGCGTCGCCGGCCTCGCCAAGGAGTACCGGGTTTTCGACAAGCCTGAGGGACTCCTGGCGAGCATCCGCGGAATCTTCCACCGCTCCAGCCGCGTGGTCGAGGCGTTGCGGGGTGTCAACCTCGCGGTGGGGCGTGGCGAGTTCGTGGCCCTCCTGGGGCCCAACGGCGCTGGCAAGACGACGTTTCTGAAGCTCCTTTCCGGCATCATCACCCCGTCGCGAGGCACGGCCCGCGTGCTGGGGCACGTGCCCTGGGAGCGGGCTGATGATTTCCGGCGGCGATTTGCCCTCGTCATGGGGCAGCGGAACCAGCTCTGGTGGGATCTGCCCGCGGCTGAGAGCTTCCGGCTTCATCAGGAGATTTATCGGATCGACCCGGCGCGGTTCGCCCGTACCCGTGACGAACTGGTCGACATGCTCGGCGTACGGAAGCTCATCCTCCAACCGGTGCGGGAGCTGTCGCTTGGCGAACGGATGAAGCTGGAACTGGTCGCCGCGCTCCTCCATGAGCCGGAGGTGCTCTTTCTCGACGAGCCGACGATTGGCCTCGACGTCGTGGCCCAGCACACGATCCACGAGTTTTTGCGGCATGTGCAGCGGGAACGCCGGGTCACGGTGATGCTCACGACTCACTACATGAAGGACGTCGCCGCACTCTGTGAGCGGGTCGTGGTGATCACCCATGGCGACATTCTCTATGACGGGTCACTGGTGGACATCGTCGACCGTTTCACCACGCACAAGATCGTCACGCTCGACCTCGAGGACGCGGCGGCGGCCCGTCGTCTGGCAGGGTGCGGCTATCCCTGTGAGATCCGCGGCCCGCAGGCAATCCTGCGGATCGACCGCACCCGCATCGCCGACGTGCTTCCGGACATCCTGCGGGGTGGGGACGTTCGCGACGTGTCGGTGGAGGACGTTCCGCTGGAGGAGATCGTGGCTGAACTGTTCCGATCGGCACCGGTCCGCCAAGCCACCCAGGAGGCCACCTGGTGAGCCAGGCCGGAGCGACAGGCGAGGACGTGGGCGGGTTGTTCGCGACGCGGCGGCCGCTGGCAGGCCTGCGGACCTGGCTCACGATGCTTGCGATCTGCATCGAGGAACGGCTGGTCTACCGTGGTGACTTTATTCTCGGCACACTGATGCGTTTTCTGCCGATCGTCACGCAGATCTTTCTCTGGACCGCCGTCTTCGCCGCCACCAGCCGCCCCGACATCGCCGGCTACTCCCGCAACGACATCGTCGCCTACTACCTGCTCACGATGGTGACACGGGCCTTCTCCAGCATGCCGGGGCTCTCGGGCGGCATCGCCCGCAGCATCCGCGACGGTTCGGTGAAGAAATACCTCGTGCAGCCCGTCGACTACGTCTCGTTTCTGCTGGCCGCACGGGTCGCCCACAAGCTCGTCTACTATCTCGTCGCCCTTCTCCCCTTCGGCCTCGTGTTTTTTCTCTGCCGAAGTTACTTCCCGCCCGTGCCCGATGCGGCGACGATCCTCGCCTTTCTCGCGGCGCTCGCGATGTCGTTTCTGCTCGGCTTTTTCATGGAGGCGGCCCTCGGCATGCTCGGCTTCTGGTTTCTCGAAGTATCGAGCCTCATGTTTGCCTACATGCTCGTGCAATACCTGCTCTCCGGACACATGTTTCCGCTCGACATGCTGGCCGGCATTCCCACGGGCCTCCCCGGTGTCAGCCTCGCCGAGGTGGTTCGCTGGCTGCCATTTCACTACACGGCCTACTTTCCGGCCGCCGTCTGGCTGGGGAAGATCCGCGGGCCGGAGCTCACCGCCGCACTGTTTGCCGAGGCGGCCTGGGTGGTCGTGATGATCGTCGTGTGTCGCCTCGCCTGGTGGCGAGGCACGAGACGCTGGAGCGCGTTCGGCGGATGAGTCGCTATCTCTCCATTTTTTGGACGTTCGCCCGGGCCTGCCTCGTTCGCGACATGACGTTTCGGGCGAACTTCGTGCTCGAGTGCGTGACGAGCCTCGGCTGGATGGCGATGAACCTCGCCTTCTACCTCCTCGTCTTCCAGTTCACGGCGGAGATCGGTGCCGGCACGGGCTGGTCGAAGGCGCCGTTTTTCGCGTTCGTGGCCACGGGCATGATCATCAACGCGGTTGTGCAGACGCTCTTCATGCCGAGTGCCGAGGAGCTCACCGAGCTGGTCCGCACCGGCGGCCTCGACGCGGTGCTCGTGCGGCCGCTCGACGCCCAGTTTTTGTTGTCGATGCACCGCGTCGATTTTTCTTCCCTGGCCAACGGCCTCGTCGGCATCGGGCTCCTGGCCTGGGCCGTTCCGCGGCTCGACCAGCCGCCGCCACCGATCGCCTGGGCGATCTATCCGGTGCTGATCCTCTGTGGCGTGGCGATCCTCTACAGCCTGATCATCATGCTGGCCGCGGCCACGATCCTGATGGGCCGCAACCAGAGCCTCTATGACTTCTGGTTTTACATCACCAACTTTTCCCGGTATCCGGCCGAGATCTATGCCGGGCCCTGGGGTGGCCCGCTCCGCGCGGCCTGCACGTTCGTGATCCCGATCCTGTTGGTCGTCAACGTCCCGGCCCGTGTCATCGCCCAGCCGCTGACCGGCCAGAGCTGGTGGCCGGTTGCCGGCACGATCCTGGCCGCCCTCGCGACGCTCGCGATCTCCCGAGTCGTCTTCCAATCGGCTTTGGCAAAGTACCGCAGCGCCAGCAGTTAGGTCAGTGGCTACACTTTGCAACGACTCTCACTCAGGTGACCTCATGCCATTGCAGCTTGCCTTTAGTTCCAATGCCTATCTCAACGTGCCCGTCGAGGAGGCGATCGCCCAGATCGCGGGATGCGGCTACCGCGGGATCGAATTGCTCGCCGACGTGCCCCATGCCTGGCCGGCCGGGCTGCTCGAGGTGCAGAAGGAGGCAATTCGCCGGGCGCTGAAGAAAAGCGGCCTAGCCATCTCGAACATCAACGCGTTCATGATGAATGCCATTGCCGATCCACGGCAGCCCTACTGGCATCCCGGCTGGACCGATCCTGACCCGCACTACCGCGCGATCCGCCGCGAGCACACGAAGCGGGCCCTGCGGCTGGCCGCCGACCTCGGGGCGACGAGCATCTCGACCGAGCCGGGAGGCGAGATCCAGCCGGGGCAGACCCGCGCCGAAGCGACCGACATCTTCTATGACGAGATCATGCCCTGCCTCGACGTGGCAGCCGACTGCGGGGTGACGCTCTTGATCGAGCCGGAGCCTGGCCTCTTGATCGAGCGGTTTGGTCAATACCTCGAGTTTGCCGAACGGGTGAACCATCCGGCGCTCGCGCTCAACTTCGACATCGGCCATGCCTACTGCGTGGGCGAGGATCCCGCTGAGTGGGTGCCACGCATGCAGTCCCACACCCGTCACTACCACTTTGAAGACATCGCCGCCACGCGGGTGCATCACCATCTCGTGCCCGGTGAAGGGGCGATCGATTTCGAGGCTGTCTTCCGCGCGATTGCCGAGTACACGCCCGACATGTGGATCACCGTGGAACTCTATCCCTATCGCGACCGGCCCGACGAGGCGGCCTCGACCGCCCGGTCCGCCCTCCTCGCCGCCGCCGCCCGGGCCGGTGTGAATCTCGATTGATGTCGTGATGGCCAAAACCTTTCTTTCCTGGCTGCGGCTGCTGCGGCTGCCGAATCATGCGACGGCCGTGGCCGATGTGCTGGCCGGCTATCTGGTCTGCACCGGGCCGCGGGTTGTTGATTGGCCGCCGGCCGCCTGCTGGACCGCGATCGCTGCGTCGCTCGCCCTCTATGCCGCCGGCATGGTGCTGAATGACGTCTACGACGTGGAACTCGATCGAAGAGAGCGGCCGGAGCGGCCGCTGCCGAGCGGAGCGATCGGTGCGTCGGCCGCCGCCCGCGTGGGCTACGGACTCCTTGCGGCTGGCCTTGCGGCCGCGGTGGCGACGGCCTGGCTGGCTGCGACACCCTGGCCGGCGATGGTGGGCGGACTCCTGGCCGCGGCTGTCTGGCTCTATGATCGGCATGCCAAGGCGACGCCGCTGGGCCCCGTCGTCATGGGGAGCTGCCGCGGTCTCAATTGGCTGCTCGGGATGACGGCGGCCGGCGGGCCGACCGTGCCTCATGAATGGCTGATTCCCGTGGGCATGGCCCTCTACGTGGCCGGCATCACGCTCTTTGCCCGCGACGAAGCCGGCCGCGGTGTGGCCGGCAGGCTCGCGGCGGCCACACTGGTGATGGTGGCTGGACTGGTGGTGGCCGGTGCCTATCCGTGGCTGGCGGCCCACGCTCGCACCGGTGACCATTGGAATGTGGGTGGCCCCTGGCTGGCATCGGGCAGGCTGTCGATGTGGCTCATGCTGTGGACGATCCTGGGCGGTTCGATCGTGGCGCGTAACCTCTCTGCGATTGCCACGCCCACGCCGCCCCGCATGCAGCAGGCTGTGGGGAACGCGATCATGTCGATCATCACACTCGATGCGGCGCTCGTGCTCGCCGCCTGCGGGGAGTCGTGGACGATCATCGTGCTCCTGCTCTTGGTTCCCTTCCTCGTGGGCCGGCGGCTGGTCAGCCCCACCTGAAGCCGGCTCTCACGGCCACCATTTCCATGCGCATCGGTTTCAGCACCAACAGCATTGGCGACGTCGATCCCTTGGAAGCAGTTCCGCTGCTCCACGACCTCGGCTATCGATCGTTGGCGATCACGCTCGACCACGACGTGCTCAATCCATATGGGCCGAACATCACCGCTGAGGCTTCCCGCTGGCGGGCGGCCCTCGCAGCCCATGACATGGCCTGCGTCGTCGAGACGGGGGCCCGTCACCTCCTCGACTCACACCTCAAGCACGAGCCCACGCTCGTCTCGGCCGGTGTCGACGCCCGCGAGCGTCGGATCGATTTCCTCACGCGAGCGATCGACGTGGCATCGATGCTCGGCGCGGAGTGCGTGTCGCTCTGGAGTGGCGTGGTGCGGGATGCCGCCGGTGAGGAGGAACTCTGGCCGCGGCTCACCGCCAGCCTCGCCCCGGTGCTCGAGCATGCCAGTGTGCGGGGCATCGCGATCGGCTTCGAGCCGGAGCCGGGGATGTTCGTCGACACGCTGGCCCGGTTCGGCATGCTGCTAGAAAAGCTTGACGCTCCCGATCATCTTCGGCTCACGGTCGATATCGGCCATCTCGTCTGCATGGGCGAGCGGCCGGCTGAGGAGGTCCTGCTGCCGTGGCTTGGCCGCGTGGTGAACGTGCATGTCGACGACATGCTCGCCTGTCGGCATGATCACCTGCCTTTGGGTGCTGGCGTGGTCGACTTTTTTCCGGTCATCGCCGCCCTGGCCGACTCGGGTTATACCGGTGGTCTCCACGTGGAGTTGCCGCGGCAGTCGCATCGCTGGTTCGAAACGGCCCGCGAGTCGGCCCTGTTTCTTCACCGCCTCCTTTCTGACAGGATTCCTGCATGACCGCTCCCCATGTGCTGCTGCTGTCGATTCCCGGGCTTCGCGCGGAGGATCTCGCCCGCATGCCCACGCTGGCGGCGCTGGCAGAGGAGGGGGGCAGCGTGCCGCTCGACCCGGGCTTTCCCGCCGTCACCTGCCCGGTGCAGGCCACGTTGACGACGGGCGTGCTTCCGGCCGCCCACGGCATCGTCGCCAACGGTCTTGTCGATCGGCCTGCGCACCATCTCGAAATGTGGATCAGCCCCGATCGCGTGCATCGGGCCCCGCGGATCTGGGATCAGCTGAAGGCCGCCCGGCCGGACCTGCGGACGGCCGCCTGGTTCCTCCTCCAGTCGAAGCACGCCACGGCTGATCTCGTGTGCCTCCCCGCCCCGAAGCACAATCCCGACGGCACCGAGACGATGTGGTGCCACACCAATCCCGAGCCGCTCTACGCGACGCTGCGGGAAAAACTGGGTGAGTTTCCGCTGCACAAATTTTGGGGGCCGATCGCGGGCATCGAGTCGTCGCGGTGGATCGCGAGGAGCTTCATCGAGGCGGCCCGGCCAGCGCCGCCAGACTTCGCGGTCGTCTATCTGCCGCACCTCGACTATGCCGCCCAGCGGACCGGCCCCGACAGCCCGCCGGCCCTCGCCGCCTGCGGCGAACTCGATGCCGAGATCGCGACGCTGATCGCAGACTACCGAGAGATCGTCGGCGGTCGCGAAGGGAACGACCTCATTGTGCTCGTGGCCGGTGAGTATCGGATTCGCCCGGTCACGCACACGCTCTTTCCCAATCGGATGCTCCGCAAGGCCGGCCTGCTCGCGGTGGCCGAGACACCGGACGGAGAGATCCTTGACATCGCAGCGAGCACCGCCTGGGCGCTGGCCGACCATCAGGTCAGCCACATCTATCTCAGCGACGCGGCAGACCGCACTCTCGTGGAGCGGGTGGCAGACCTCTTTCGTGATCAGGCGGGCGTTGCTCGCGTGCTCACGGGTGGCGATCTCGTCACTGCCGGTCTGGCCGCGACCGCACTGCAGGATCAAGAGAGCCGCTGCGGCGACATCGTCATCGAAAGCACTCCCGACAGCTGGCAGGCCTACCACTACTGGCTTGACGAGGCCAAGGCGCCGGCCTTCGCCCGCACGATCGACATCCATCGCAAGCCGGGCTACGACCCGCTCGAACTGCACATCGACCGGGCCAAGCTTCCGGCCGTGAGCATTCCGCTCGACACCGCGCTCGTGAAGGGCTCCCACGGCGCTCGCGACCTCGCCAATCCCCACGAGACGATCTTCATCGCCTCCCGCCCCGACCTCGCCTCGGGCCCACTGGCCATGCACGAGATCGCCCGCCTGATCCTGTCGCTCTCCACGACGTGATTTTCGAGGGATCACACCAGCGCCGCCGCAGGCCCCCGGGCTCGCGCCCGGGGCTGGCTGGGGTGGTGTGAGATACACCGCCACGCTGGATTGCTCGCCTGGAGGGCGGGCTTACAAGAGCAACCGGAGGGTCGCCAAGAAACCCGAGGCCAGGATGGCGAGGGATTCGTAAAGCCAGCCGCCAGGCGCAAGCCGGCGGGATGACTCACCAACCGGCGCGAATCGGCGGAAGCTCGACGAGCGTTGGGTACTTTTCGGGCCTGATTACACCCACTCGGGTGGTGGCTGGATGGCGTCGGCGGGGCGGGAACCGCAGTCCTTACGGCCCGATCCGGCAAGTCGGCTGATCGACTTCACCTCCATGTCGCCATCACAGGCGATCTGGCAGGAAAGCCGCAGGCCCGCTGTGCCGGAAAGCCCCTTGGCGGCGAGCACCTCCCGCTCGGCCTTCGTCATCATCGCGGGCTCGCCGGAAACGAACTCGACACGGCAGGTCGTGCACCGGGCCACGCCACCACAGGCATGAAGCTGGTCGAGGCCGCACTCATCGACGAGGGCGTTGACCAGCCGCTTGCCGGCCGGCACCTCAAATGTTCCCACGCCTGCGACAGTCACTTTGGGCATCGATGGCTCCTTGAGTGGTCTTTTCGAACAAAAATCATTTCTTCTGGGGCCGCTTGTCATCCAGATTGGCGGCCAGATCCTCGGCCGAGATGGCGGATGATACACCATTCGACGGCACGTCGAGACCGGCGGTCCAGACGAGCGCGTTGAGCATCAGCATGCGAAAGTCCGCGTTGTCCCAGTTCTTGTGGAAATGGGCGCCGGTGCAGCCGAAGCCCCGGCCCCCTGTCGGCCGCTCGTATGCCCAGGCGAGCACCTCGCGGGCTCCTTTGTTGCCGCGGACGGTCGGGTTGTTGCTGTGGGGGCCATCGGGCCGCTCTCGCGTATCGTCCGGCGGCACGGCCGAGAGAATCATCGTCAGGCCCGCGGGTGGCTCGACGAACCGCATGTGGTAGTACCACTCGTCTTGGGTTTCGAAGGGCTTCACGCCGTTACAGATCGGGTGGCCACTGGCCAACTCGGTTTCCTTGAGCATCCAGTGAGGGTTCACTGACCAGTGAGTCTCAAAATAGCCGCCGATCCAATTCAGAAATTCAGGCCCCCCCTTTTCTTTGGGAACTTCGACACCATAGTGGAGGCAGGCGATTCCCACGCCCCGTTTGGCAAGGGCGTCTATCTGCGATAGGCGGTTGCTCTGAACGACCGGATGGCCACCGCCGCCGTCGGCAAAGAAGAAGATGGCATCGGCATTGTCGAAGGCCGTCGGATCTGTCGGCCAGCCATTCGTGTAGACCGCCGTCACCAGCGGGGGCAGGTTGTGGCTGGTGGCATACGTGTCGAGACACTTTTCGAGCAGCATGGTGCCGGCGCGAAATTCGTGGGCGCCGGGGCCATGGCTCGGCCGGCCTGCGACCATGACGAGCTTCTTGCGGCCGTCTGCCAGCTTCAGTCGCTTGAGGCGGATATCCTTGAACTCGGCCTTCATGGGCGGGCCGGCGTGGAGTTGCAAGGCCAACACACCCTCCATCGATCGCTTGTCGGCCTGCTCGTCGATCGTCTCCGACATCAGCTTGCCGTTGATGAAGTGCTGCAGCGTCGGCCCGCGGGCGACGATGCGATACTCGTTCCAGTCGCCCGGCTTGATCACGGCCTGCAGAGCTTCGCTGTCGCCTGTAGGCTCACCCTTCTCCTTCATCCCATCGGGCTTGATCGTTGTCCGCTCGCCCCGGAGCGTGAGAATGCCGCGGCCCTTTTCCTCATAGAGAATCCCGGAGTACTTCGTGCCCGACTCGAAATCCCCCTGATAGCCTCCGACGACGAAATCACCGTGGTCCTTGCTGCGGTATTGAATCCCGCTGTTGCCGCCCGTGAGCCGGTATTGCAGCACGAGTTCGAAATCGTCGACGAGCCCCTGGCGCCAGATGAGAAACGTATTCCCCTTGGTGGGCTTTTCAGGCGTCGTCTCGCCGACGATCACCCCATCTTCGACCCGCCAGAATTCCGGCTTCCCTTCCCAGCCATCGAGTGAGGTGCCATTGAAGATTGGTACAAAGCCGGCATCGTCACCAGGGCAGGGCGCTCCCTGCCACCCGAGGACTACCATTCCAACAGCCGTGAACAGGGCGTGCAGGCCCACTTGTCGACCACCAACCATCATGACAACCTCCATCGTGCGTGGTTCGCCGGTGCGTCGACACCGTCGCTGACGAACAGAGTATGCCACGGATGGCCGCGGTGACAGAACACCGGCCCCCGGGGCTGGGCGGAGTGCTGCGAGCTATCGAGCGGAGGCGGCTTCGGGAACGCGGTTCGCGTCGAGAGAATCCCGCCGCAGCCCGAGCATCTGCATGAATTCGCCGATGCCGATCACCTGCACACCCAAACGGCGGGCCTCACGGAGTTCGCGCTCCCGCCGTTTTTCGTCGCGTTCCCGCCAGTCCTTCGGCTTTTCAAGGCCGAAGACTTGCGGCTCGCCAGCATCGATCAGCATCGTGGTGAGCGGGGTTACGTTCGACTCCACGCGGCCGCCGATGCCCTCGATCAACTCCTGCAGACGGGCATCGTCGCCCGTCGGATCCTGGTCGATCTGCACGAAGCCGACCATGACGGCGGTAAACTGGGCACCGGCTTCCCACAGGCTCGTGGCCACGCCATCACCGCTCACGATCGGATCGCCGATCGAATCGCTCCGAATCCGCACGCGAACGAGCGTCGGGCTCTCCAAGTCCATGACCTCCGCAGTTCCTTTGCGGGAGGCGACAAGCGGCTTGGGGTCATCGGGCCCGTAGACGTAGAGCACCAACCCTGGCCGCATGCCGCGGGTTGAGTCGCAGAGCACGAGTGCCGTGCGGTCGGCCTGATTGACCGCAATCACTCGGCCGTCGAAGCCGTCGACACGGTCGTCGAGCGGTGCGCTGTCGGCCACGGTGCGCTGCAGTGCGGGGTCGGCCAAGCGGAGCTTGGCCAACAGCGCGTTGAACCTGTTGATTGCCCGCTCCCGCTCCCGCAATTCCGTGAGGATGATGTCGACCCGATCGACCGTTGATTTCGATTTGAACGCGTCGAGAGACCGGGCCGACACGACGTCCTCGGCGCGGGCGACCGCCTGCTCGATCTCCTGCAGTTGGTTCGCCTCGTCGAGGGCCTTTTTGTAATCCTGACTGAGCTGATCCATGTCCGCCTGGTGCTTCTTCACAGAGGCGTCATACTCCTGCTTCCGCGCCTCGGCCTCCTGCTCGACCTTCTTCACCTGTTCGCTAAAGCTCTCGGCCCGCTTGGTCGCTTCATCGCGGGTCTTGTTCGCCTCGGCCACGGTCCGTTCCTTCTCGATCAGTCGCTCTTGGAGTTGGCTGTCTTTCTCGCGGACGGCATCCTGCAGCCAAAGGGCGAGTTTCTCGTAGGATCGAGGATCCTCCTTGAAATCACCAAACCGTTGGGCAAACCAATTTTCGATCGCCTTCTCCGGATTGATCTGCGATGGATCGGCCGGATCGGTCATCGCGATCCCGATGGCATTGATGAGGAGGTCGTTGTTCTTACGCTGGGCAGCCAGATCGTCTGCTGCCTTCGTCGCGCTTTGGCTCGCGGCCGCTGCCTGTGCTTCCGCGTCAAACCTTCCCTTGAAGCCGAGGTAGGTTGTGACGGCCAGGATGAACGTGAGCATCACGAAGACGATCAGCGTGATGCTCAGCGATTGAACGACGGTACGTTGCGCAGCCATGGTTCTCGTCTCATCGTCCCCCCACGATCGGCAATTGAGGGACGAACCGATTATACAGGCCGTATCGCTCGCAGGGCCTCAGCGCATCCGGGCGACGAACGCCGCCACGGCCTGCTCCATGGCGGCATCGGGCCGCCCAAAGGCCGCCGTGAATTCCTCGATTCGCCGTTGCCCGGAATCGTTCTCGCAGGGGGATTTCTTCGCCAGGACCGCGAGGTAGTCGACGAATTCCAGCTTCTTCGTCTTGATCAGGAAGGACGTGACGGCCCAGGCCCGGGCATAGGCGTCGGTCGCCGCGTCGGGTTGGCGAAAAGCCTCGTCATCGCGAAGGAGCGGTTCCAGCCATCCCCGGTCTGTGAGCTTGAGAAACTGGTCGCGCCGTGGCTGGTTGACCATGCCAATCGCCCTCCAGCCGCGGCTGGAGGCGAGATCCGGCGCCTCAAAATAGGTCGCCACACCCTCGCAGACCCACACGGGAACCGGCGCCAGTCGCTGGTGGAGCCCGCAATTGAAAGCCAACTGGTGGGTGCCCTCGTGAATGAGCGTGGCGACCAGCCCGGCCGCCTCGGGCCGGGCCAGAAGATCGGGGCTCGCCCGCCCGCGGGTCTGGGGATCGGCCTGCAGGGCATCGACACCGGTAAGATCGAATGTGGTCACCCGGTTGCTGAGCATATTGTAGTACCCGACGACCCGGTCGGTGGCGGCACCGAGATCCCGCGTTGCGTGCTCTTCGTATCGGCGGCGGTCGGAAAAAATAACCACGATGAGCGGCCGATCCCGCGGCCGCACGTCACACCCGGCGCGGGTCCAGAAATTCGTGAAGGCATCGTGCAGTCGTTCGAAGAGAGAAGCCGCCCACTGCGCATACTGGCGTGATGTGTCGAAACAGATGACATAGTGTTTCGTGACGAGCAGGTCGAAGCCGCTCGGCAACTCGCCCAGAACTCGGCGGCCGAGTTCTCGTGGCGTCTCGAGCGCGGTTGGCGGCGGGATCGGGTCGCGGGCCACGACGGCATCGGGCTGAAAGAGATCGAGCCGACCGTCGCCTTGCTCCAGAAGGAGACCGCCATCGACTGCCTCGGCCCGAATGACGCCCTCCACGATTCGCGTCTCGGCTTTCGCCTCTGGTTCATTCCTGACTTCCACGCGGATCCACGCCGGTGCGGCATCACCGTCAGCCGTTCTGGCGACGCTGGCGGCGGCCAGCATCGCGGCGAATAGGGGTAGGGTCAGGGAAAGTCGTGAGCGGCGCATGCATTCATGCGACCACGTTTCACGACCGGGGGAAAGTGCAAAACAGGGGATGGTGCCGCCGGCTGGGCGAGCCCGGGTAACCGGGGGCATGGTGCGGCGCTCGCTGGCAGGTCATCCTGGCGGCTAGCTGGGGAAAGAATCACGCAAGACGGTTTGCTGCACCCTCTCCCACCCAGCCCCGGGCGCGAGCCCGGGGGCCCGGGGGCCAGTTGGTCTGGCCCGATGCGGCACCGGCCGCTATCGTTCCGCCCCGCCATGCTCAATCCGCTCAATCCACGTAGACGCAACAGCTCGATCGCTCGCCCGGTGACCTGGGGGACGGCGGTTCTCGCTGTGTCGGCGATCGCCTGTGGCTGCGCCCAGACGGCCGCCTGGAAGATGCCGTGGAACGACACGAGCCGCGCCGAACGAGTCAAGGAAAAGTATGGACTGACCGCGAATCAGCGAGTTGAAGAGGTTGAAGAACGGGCTGCCGCGGCACGCAGCGAGGGAGGCCAGCGGGAAGAAGCATTCACCGCTGAACTGGTGCGGAGCATGCTCACCGAACACGACCCCCGCGTGCGGATCAAGATTCTGGATGTTGCGGGGACCTTCGAGACACCCTCGGCCCTGTCGATCTGTCGTGGCGCTCTCGAGGATCCAGACGCCAAGGTCCGCATGGCTGCCTGCAACGCCTGGGGCAAGCGCAGTGGAGATGAGGCCGTGAAGCTTCTCTCACATCGGTACCAGACCGACACCGACATCGATGTCCGGCTGGAGGCCGTCCGCATGCTTGGGGCGGTAGAAGATCAAACCGCGATCCCGGCCCTCGCGCGGGCGCTTGAAGACCCTGATCCGGCGGTCCAGTACCGGGCCGTGGCGTCATTGAAGAAAGTCAGCGGTCGTGACCTCGGCGACGACGTCAATCGCTGGCGAGCCTGGGTGGCCGATCCTGCGTCGGAGCCGGATTGGTCGATGGCCGAGACGTTCCGCAAGATCTTTTAGCCGGTCATGATGTCCGCCACGGCGGTTCCGCGCCGGCGGTAGCGTTCTTCGATCGGAGAATCGCCCCGCTGAAAGGGGTAAGAAATTCCGGCTGCACGAATGGGGTGGTCTACTTGAACTTGGGGTACGCCCGACGAGGTGGCCACGTTCGGGGCGACCGTTCGGCCGATAGCAACCGCGTGTCGTCGAGTTCCCCTGCGTCTCCAGCATGACAAAATCAACCGTGACACCTCTCGCCCGCAGGCCGCGTTGCTCGACTCGGATCCCACGGCGTCCGGGCGCCCCTGAAAAGAGGGGTCTGGGGTCTCGGTGGAGTCGGTTGCTGGTATGGGCGCTTGTGGGGGGTGTGCTGGCGGGCCTCGGTTTTCTTCCAGCGGCGACTGCAGCCCCGCCACGGCGGTTTCTCGATGTCTTCGCCCCGCGGCCCGAGCCGACGCCCCGTTTCATCGCAGTTCCGCAGCCACCCCCCGCGAAGTCGTCCGAATCATCGCCATCGCGATCGACACCAGCGAAAGAAACGTCCGGCGACTCGCTTTCAATCCCCTCGTGGAACAAGACCGTGACGTTTGGCTCATCGCTGGCCAGCGTCGTCACGAAGGCTGCAACCGATGCCATCGATCCGAAATTTCGGCGAAAGGCGGTGCTGCGGGAGGCTTCGGCAGCCAATCCGTATGCCGTTCGCAAACCGATCGGTATGCCGCCACCCCAATCACGGCGGCTGGAGCGGCTACGGCTGGGAGTTTCACGCACCCTCGCCGCCTACCAGCGGCGGCCGCTCAACACGGCTCAGCATTCGCCCTGGGAGGTGATGCACGGTTTCATCGCCTTCGGCATCCCGACCCAACTCCGCGTCGGCGGGCCCGGGGGGACGCCCGTCAATGCGATCGGCTGGATGAACACGGGAGGAAAGTGTCGCGGACAGGTGATGATGGTTGCCGCAGGCGACCGCCCCAAGGCGCTCTACGGCATCGGTGTGCAGGGGCACTCCGCCCAGTATCTGGCCATCCTCGCCCAGTGCCGCGTCTCGCTGCACTCGCCGATCACGTTACAAGCGAAGTCGTACACCGTTTCCGACCTGATCGAGGAGGAAAAGCTGTCCTGCAAGTCGGGGACGGAGTTGACGTTTGCCCTCATCTCGCTGGCCCACTATCTCCACACCGACGCCGAATGGGAGAGTCGAGACGGCGAAAAGTGGTCACTGCCGCGGCTGATGGAAGAAGAAATCGAACAGCCGATTCGCGGGGCGCCGTGCGGGGGCACGCATCGCCTCTTCGGCTTGTCCTATGGCTGCCAGCGCAGGCTCAGGGCCACCGGGCAGCTTGATGGTGTCTACCGACGGGCGGACAAGTACGTGCGTGACTATCAGGTGCTCTCGCTCTCGAAACTGCAGAACCGGGACGGCTCGTTCAGCACCGAGTGGTTCAAGTACCCGGCCGATCGCGAGGACGACATCGATCGGAAGGTGCAGACGACTGGTCACATCCTCGAATGGCTCGTGGCGTCCCTCGATCAGGAAATGCTCTACGATTCCCGGGTTGTCGCCGCCGTCGAGTTCCTCACGGCGGCCTTGGCACGAGAGCCCAATCGAGACTGGAAAATCGGTCCGCTGGGGCACGCCCTGCACGCCCTGAACATCTATCAGGAGCGGGTCTGGGGCATCGTGCTGCCTGGCGGTGTCGCCGCCTTCCAAGGCACCATGAAGGCGCAGCCTGGCGCCGCCATCGCCGACCTGCCCGAGGATGTCGTCGCTCCGAAGATCGTACGCTGACCCATGGCCCCGGGGCCGGTCTGCTCCTTGAATCCAGTGCCGGCTCGCCGTAGGCTTCGCCAACGGATCGCGGCGGCCGTTCCCGTCGCTCCCGGTGCCTCCCGATCCGCCGATGGAGCGGCTCCATGACCCAGTCCGGGCTCCCGTCCCAACTCGAGCACCTTCTCGCGGCGGCGGTGCATCTTTACGCCGCCTCTCGTGGCGACTCGCTGCTCCTGCTGGCCGACCATCCGCTCGATTGGGAGCTGATCCGTGAGCGGATCGGCGACGTGCCGGCTCTCGTGGCGGCCGACGAAGAGCGGGCTCTCGCGGGGGCGCAGGCATGTGGGTTCACCGAAGTGCTTCTCGACATCGGCGACCTGCCGGTGCACGAACGGCTGGCCCAGGCGCTGCTGGAATGCGTGGCCGACGAGAAGATCACGGCCGATGCCGACATCATCGCCATCTACAGCGGTTTCGAGGCAGGCACGATCGATTCGGTCAGCCTGCTGCGGCTCGAGGAGCACCTCGGCCAGCTCACGGCCCGCGATCTTCGCAACCTCGAGACCAAGGTGCCGCTCGAGACGCTCAAGCTCGTCGTCGATCTGGCCGTGGAGATCGGCCGCGAGGGCCGCGAGGGGAAGCCCGTCGGCACGCTCTTTGTCGTTGGCGACACCCGCAAGGTGATGCAGTCGAGCCACGCGACCGGCTTCGATCCGGTCCGCGGCTACGGCCGTGGGGAACGGAAGCTCAACGACCCCCGCGTCCGTGAGGGCATCAAGGAGATCGCGCAACTCGATGGCGCCTTCGTGGTCACGCCCGACGGCACGGTCGAGGCCGCGGCCCGCTACATCGACGCCTCGGCAGAAAACGTTTCCGTCGCCAAAGGACTTGGCGCGCGGCATTGGGCCGCCGCCGCGATCACCCGCCGCACCCAAAGCGTGGCCGTGGCGGTGAGCGAGACCAACGGCACCGTCCGCATCTTCCACAACGGCGAGGTCGTGCTTCGCATCGAACCCTTCCGCCGCGCCATGAAGTGGAAAGACTTCGAATACGAGCCCCCCAGCGGCGAGTAGGGTTGCGTTGACCGGAGGGGGATTGAGGCCGTTTTGGGGAGCCGGCGGTGAACCACTCCGTCGGCCGGAGCTTCCGCCTCTGGACCCCGGGACGGCATGGCACACACATCGAGGCGGACATCCTCCGGCTCTCCTCCGTGCTCCCCCGACCGTCTCCCAGCATCCACGCCGCAGGTTCTGAATGCAGATGTGGAGGCTACTGATTGAGCTCGGGGCATGGGCAGCCCCGAGCCGCGTCACGGTATGCTGTGCGCCATGACGAACACGAACGGGCCTGATCTCCGCGGGAAGACCGTCTGGGCGATCGATACGCTGTCGCGTGTCTATCAGCTCTTTCATGCGTTGCCGGAGATGTCGTCGCCCGACGGCACGCCGGTGTCGGCCGTGTACGGGCTTGCCCGTGACCTGCTCGACATCGTCGAGAAGAAGAAGCCCGATTACCTCTTCTGTGCGATGGACGCGCCGGGGCCGACGTTTCGCCACGAGCGGTTCGAGGCCTACAAGGCGACACGGGCCGAGATGCCGGCCGACCTCGTGCCCCAGATTCCGCTCGTGCGGCGGCTCTTCGCCGTGATGGAGATTCCCTGCCTGGAACTGGCTGGCTACGAAGCTGATGACGTGCTGGCCACGCTCGCGGAGCGGACGGTGCACCTGGGAGGTGAGTGCCTGCTGGCGACGGCCGACAAGGATGCCCGGCAGCTGATCAGCGACCATGTGCGGCTGCTCAACCTGCGCACCAATGCCATCGTCGGGTCGGAGGAGCTTCACGCCGAATGGGGGCTGCGGCCCGATCAGGTCGTCGACTACCTGGCACTGGTGGGGGATGCGGTCGACAACGTGCCGGGAATTCCCGGGATCGGTCCCAAGACGGCGACGGAATTGATCGTGAAGTTCGGCACGCTCGACAACCTCCTGGCGCACGTTGACGAGGTGTCGGGAAAGAAGCGGAAGGAAAATCTCGTGGCCCATGCCGACACGGCGCGGGCGGGGCGGGAGCTCATCAGGCTCGAGGCCGCGGTGCCGATCGATATCCCTTGGGAGTCGGCTCGGCTGCATCCGCCGGCCGCCGAGCGGTTGGCCGAGTTCTTCAGGGAGATGGGATTCAAGAGCATCGTGGGCAGGGTTTTGGCCGGGCAGCCGGCCAGCCGGCGGGCTGCCACGGCAGCCACGTCCCGCGGGGGACAGCAGTCGCTGCTCGATCTGGTTGCCGACGGCGACGACGTGGATCGGTCAGCCAGTCCGACAATGATGATGCAGCCGGCAGCGGTCACCGCGGAGACGACCGTCCGCGAACTTGTCGCTGAGGACGAGATCAACGCTTTCGTGGAGACGGCCCGGGGGGCACCTCCGGTGGCGGTCTGCTTCATCGCTGCCGCCGATGGTCGGCCGACGCCGCCGCCGCTTGGCGTCGTGCTGGCGGCCGGGGAGCGAACAGTCTTCATCGGTCAGGCGGCGGTGGCGAAGAGCCCCTCGCTTCGCGAGGCCTTTGGCGATGCGGGGTTTGCGAAGATCGGCCATGACATGAAGCGTCAGTGGGTCGCCGCCCGGTCGGCGGGTCTCGAACTTGTCGGCGGCGTGTTCGACACGCTGCTGGCCGGCTACCTGCTTGATGCCGGCGAGCGGGCGATGGGGCCGGCCGACATCGCCCGGCGACATGGCCTCGCAATCAACCTGCCGGCGTCGTCGGCCGACACGCCGTTCGACGTCGCCGGGCTCGAGTGGCCGACCACGCCCCTGGCCGCGAATGTCATCTGCCAGGTGGTTCAGCGGCTGCACGAACCGTTGGCGGCGCGGCTTCGCGAGAATGGGCTGCACGAGTTGTTTGCCGAGGTCGAGTTGCCTCTGGCCACGCTGCTTGGCGCGATGGAGGCTCGCGGCGTGCGGGTCGACACCGACGTGTTGGCGACGCTGTCGCGGCTCTACACCGACACGCTGGCGAGGCTCGAGAAGGAGATCCACGAACTGGCCGGTCACGACCTGCTCGTCTCCTCGCCGGTTCAGGTGCGGACGGTGCTCTTCGAGGAACTGAAGCTCCCGGTCGTGAAGCGGACGAAGACGGGCCCCAGCACGGATGCCGAGGTGCTCGAGGAGCTGGCGCCGCTGCACCCGTTGCCGGCGAAACTGCTCGAGCACCGAAAGTTTGCCAAACTCAAGAGCACCTACGTCGACGCCTTGCCGGCGCTTGTCGATCCGGCCACCGGCCGGATTCACACGTCGTTCAACCAGACGGTGACCGCCACCGGCCGGCTCAGTTCCAGCGACCCAAATCTGCAAAACATTCCCACGCGGTCGGCCGAGGGTCAGCAGATCCGAGCAGCCTTTCTCCCGCGTGAACCAGGCTGGCGGTTCGTGGCCGCCGACTACTCGCAAATCGAGCTGCGCATCCTGGCCCATCTGTCAGGCGATGCGGCGATGCGGGAAGCCTTCGCCGCGGGTGAGGATATTCACACCCGTACCGCGGCCGCCGTCTACGGGGTCGTGAACGACAGGATCACGGCTGACATGCGACGGGCGGCCAAGGCGGTGAACTTCGGCATCCTGTACGGGCAGAGCGCGTTTGGATTGGCCAAGGCGCTGGGGATCCCGCAGGCCGAGGCGGCCGCGTTCATCGCCGCCTACTTCCGGACTTTTGCCGGCGCCGAGGCCTTCATGGACGAGGTGCTCGATCGCTGCCGTCGCGACGGATACGTGACCACGATGCTCGGCCGCCGGCGGGCGATCAGCGGCGTTCGCGACCGAGCGGGGCGACGGTCGTCGGCTGGTGGCTTCGCGCTCTCGTTGCCGGAGCGAACGGCCGTCAACACGGTCGTGCAGGGATCGGCGGCGGATCTGATCAAGCTGGCGATGCTGCGGGTCGATCGTCGTGTGCGGGCGGAGGTGCCCGAGGCGGCAATCGTGCTGCAGATTCACGACGAACTGTTGCTGGAGACGCCGGCCGCCGCCATCGATTCACTGTCGCGAATCGTGCCGGACGAGATGCGGCAGGCGATGCAACTCGACGTGCCGCTGGAAGTGTCGTTGCACACCGGCACGACGTGGGCCGAATGTGAGAAAGGCTGACATGGTCGTGATCGGCTTGATCGGCAAGATCGCCACGGGGAAATCGACCGTGGCCCGCATGTTCGCCGAGCATGGGGCCGAGGTGATCGATGCCGATGCGCTCGCCCGCGAGGCATTCGATGAGCCGGCGGTGCGGCGGGCGATCGTCCAACGGTTTGGCCCCGCGGTCGTCGCGGACGACGGTTCGATTCGTCGCGACGTGCTCGCCACGCGAGTGTTTGGGCCAGCCGACGACCAGGCGGCGGCCTTGGAGGACCTGGAGGCGATCGTGCACCCGGTGGTTCGCCGCCGCATCGAGGCCCGGCTGGAAGCGATCCGTGTCCACGAGGACTGCGGAGCCACGCCGGCCATCGTGGTGCTCGATGTGCCGCTGCTGGTGCAGGCCGGCTGGGCTTCGCGGTGCGACCTCTTGGTCCGTGTCGTGTGCGACGATGCGGTTCGTGCCAGCCGGCTGGCGGCGCGAAACCTCTCGTCTCAAGAGCAGCAGGATCGCGATGCGGCTTGGTCGCGGCGGTTTCGTGAAGCCGATGTGCCGCCGGAGAAAACCATCACCGTGGATGCGGCGGGCGACTTGGCTTATACTCAAAAACAGGTCAGTCGCGTCTGGGATCGCGTCCTCCGCAGTGCCAGCCGCGGCTGACTTCCCTCCTTCGGTCCCCCTCCTCCCCGATCCACCGATCCCGGCGTGATGTCCGCGCTGCGGTCGGCTTCCGCAAGGTGTGCCATGCCCGCGTCCGACCCTTCATCGCCCGACGACCTCGATCAGGAGCCGATGTCTCTGGCCGAGGAGATCGCCGCCGAGGTCAAGGAAGGCGTCGACGTGACCGACCATTATGAGTCGCTCAAGAAGGGCGACACCTACATCACCGAGCTCCAGAAGATGACGATGCCGGAGCTCATCGAGCTGGCACGCAAGGAGAACATCGGCGACATCACGGGCGCCAAGCGGCATGACATCGTCTTCCGGATCCTCAAGGAGCGGGTGAAGCTCAATGGGCTGATGTTTGGCGAAGGGACGCTGGAGATTCTTCCCGACGGGTTCGGCTTCCTGCGCAGCCCTGACTACCACTATCTGTCGTGCCCCGACGACATCTATGTATCCCCGAGCCAGATCCGTCGCTTCGGCCTCCGCAACGGCATGAGCGTGGCCGGGCAGATCCGGCCGCCGAAAGAGACGGAGCGGTACTTCGCCCTGCTGCGTGTGGAGGCGATCAATGGGGAGGATCCGGCCAAGCTCTCCACGCGGGTCTTCTTCGACGAGCTCACGCCGTTGCATCCCGACGAGCGGATCGTGATGGAGACGACGGCCGAGGAGATCGCGACACGGGTCATCGACCTGGTCGTCCCCATCGGCTTCGGGCAACGTGGCCTGATCGTGAGCCCGCCGCGGGCCGGCAAGACGATCCTCCTGCAGAAGATGGCGAAGGCTGTGCTCGCCAACTACCCCGAGGCGTACGTCTTCATGCTCCTCATCGACGAGCGTCCCGAGGAGGTGACCGACATGGAACGGCAGG
>CAZODJ010000019.1:0-26015 GCA_964578555.1 uncultured Candidatus Kuenenia sp. | reverse complement strand
CAGCCGCGATCGTCTTCGGCAAGAGCGAGATCGTTGGTCACGATGTGAAGAGCTTCGTGGTCACGAGCGTGGCCAATGGCGTTGTCGAGAAGTGGAGCACCGCCAAGAACGCCTGGGTCGATGTCTCCACCAAGCCCACCAGCAGCAATCCCCGCGAACTGATGAGCCTGCTTGCCGGCCGCGTGATCCATCAGGGTGATCAACTGCGATGGCTGCCGGCGGCGGGCGACACCGCTGCCGTCCGCAAGGCCTTTGAGATCATCGGCTGGGATGATGGGACAGAGCTCCAGCCCACTTCCTCCGCGGCCCCGACGGCCGTGCAAAACCTCGCCGTCACACCCACAGGCGTGGGCCAACTGACTCTCGCCTGGGATGCTCCAGCCACTGGAACGCCCACGAGCTACTCCGTCGCGATGAATGACGGCACCACGACAACCACCACGATAACGAGCTCCACAAGCGTGCCGTTTACGGGGCTCTCTGCGACAATGCCCGCGTACACGTTCACAGTCACGGCGACGAATGCCGCGGGAAGCGGGCCGGCAGCGACAGCGACATCCTTCGTGAACACCGGCTCCTCGTCGCTGGTCATCCCGGTCAGCCCCGAGGGCTTCGTGACGTCGGCCGACTGGTACTTCCCGACCCAAGCCGACGGCCACGTCTCGGCCAGCGGTTTCATTTGGCTCCAGCGTGGCGAGACCAGTGACGCGGCAGCCTTCGCAACGCTCGCCGTCCAGATCGCATGGCAGACCAACAGCATCGTCGTCTCGCCCGCGATCAGTTCGTTCGAGATCCCGACACAGCCCGGGTACTTTCTGGGCGGTGCCGCCCTGCAGCAGGCGGTCGCCGACATGATGCTCGGCGATCGCGCAGCGCTTTCCATCAGCGCGAACAACGCCGGCTATCAAGGAGTGCTCCCCGAGAAGTTCCTGCTCACCGGCCAGCGCCTGGGCGGCGGATTCGCCGCCGAGGTGGCGGCCCGCACCGTCGACAACGGCGCGGCCGCGAACCTGCTGGGCGTTGTGATGGTCGATGGGGTCGCCGACCCGGACCAGTTCGCCGCGGTGGCCGCCAAGGTCGATTCCCTGGGCATCCCGCTCTACCAGATCGCCTCGCCGCCGCAGGCTGGGAATGGTTGGGGCAACACCACCGAGCTGCTCGCAGCCCAGCACCCCGACCAGTTTGTGGGGGTTCAGTTTGACGATGCCAGCCCCCTCGACGCCGTGATCACATTCGCCACCGGCTGGATCAACGATTTCTACGCGGGCTGCGGGCCCACGAATCCGTTCTACGGCCTCTACGGCAATCCCAACGACGGCACCTACATTGCCAACCAGCCAATCGTGCTGGGCGAGGCGGGGGCCACCGTGCTGCCCGCGCCACCGCCGGTTGATATCAATCAATATGCGGGCCGCTGGTACGAGCAGGGCAGCGTGAAGCAGGGGCCAGCCACCGGGCTGGTCAATGTTGAGTCGGTCTTCACACCCCAACCAGACGGTTCCATCCAGGTGGAGAACTACGGCACCTACGGTCCCAGTGGCCCGGCTTGGAACACCACCGGGTCAGCGGTTCCGGTCAACGCCGCCAACACCCGCCTCAGCGTAGGCTCCTCCGGCGCGCCCAACACCGAAGAGCCGGGCAACTACTGGATCCTGGACTACGCCCCGGACTACAGCTGGGCGATCGTCAGCGACCCCACCAAGACGTCAGGCACCATCCTGACCCGCGACCGGATCATCCCCGAGGCCGACTACAACGGGCTTGTGGCCCGGGCGCATCAGTTGGGTGTGCGGGGCACCATCACCCCGACCGCGCAGTATCCGACCACCTGACTGGTGGCCACGCTGGCGTGACCGGGCTGGCGGAATCGCTAACGTCGCTCACCGGCCAGCGTCCACTCAAAGACAGCCACTTCGGGCACGGCCCCCAGCCGCACCGGGATCAGCGACATGCCGATGCCGCGCGACACGTACAGCGGCGGCAGGTGATCGCCTCCGTCGGAACCATACCAGCCGGCGACATACCGACCGCTCCCCGGCGGCAGCACGACGGGCATGCCCAGCGGCGCTATCTGCCCGCCATGCGTGTGACCGGAGAGCACGAGATCAGCAGGATGGTGGGCCGGCAGACTGAGCTGATCGCGGAGGGCCGGGCAGTGGGCGAGCACGAGATGGTTGGGCACTGGCTCCGCTGTTCCAAGAGCAGCCACCGCGTCGGGCCGGCCACCCCGCAGGTCGTCGAGGCCGGTGATCCGGAGGGCGGTGCCCGCATGCGGCAACGTGACCGACCGGTTCACGAGCCATTCGATGCCGACGGCTTCGCACAGCCGGCCAAACTCTGAAAGAGGCACCCCGGACGAGTATTCCCAGTTCCCGGGAATCGCAAACGAGGGCACCGCGGGACAACGCCCGAGAAACTCCCGCAGCGGCTGAAGCCCCCGCGGCGACTCGAGCATGTCGCCGGTGTGCACGATGACGTCGGGCCGAGCGGCAACGATCGCGTTGACCACCTGCTCCTCCACGGCGCCGAACCCACGACTATGCAGATCGCTCACCTGCACGATCCGCAGCGGAGCCGCGGCGGAAGCCGACCCACCAAACGTGTGCCGAGTGACATCGAGCCGGCGGGGCGTGACCAGCAGGCCATCGACACCGGCGGCGACCGGAAGCCCGACCACCGCTGCCGACGCAGCGAGCATCTTGCGACGAGGAAGCAACGCACCGCTCATGACAGGACAGTATCGAGATCGTCGGCCGAGGAACACACCAAGTTGGCCGAACCGGAGCCCCCTCGTCAGACACTCAGCCGCCAGGCGCCAGCCGGCGGGATAGTGCCGGGGCCACCACACCGCAGACAGTTGGCAAAACAGGGGTCGCATCCGCTTGACATATAGGCATACATCCGTATACTCAAAGCACTCATTCGCAAGGACGGTTCCCATGGCCACAATCCCGCATATCCGCACTCGGCTCCTGCAGGAGTTTCCGGAGCCGCAGGCCGACCTGCTGGCCCGGGTGTTCGTAGAGTCCCACGACGAACTCGTCACCAAGGCCGAGCTCAACGAGTTGACCGGCGTCGTCAAAGAGCTGGCCGAGGCGCAGCGGCAGACGACCGAGGAGCTTGCGGAGTTGGCCGCGGCCCAGAAGCGGACCGACTGGGCTGTTACTGATCTCGCCAAACAGGTCGGCGGGCTCTCCAATACGCTCGGTGGCAGCCTGGAAGACTTTGCCTGCGACCTTGTGCCCGAGATTCTTGAGAAGCACTGGGCGATGCAGATCTCATCGGCCGGTCCCGAAGAGATCGTCGTCTTTGGCCGGCACCGCGAATTTGACATCGTCGTCCGCGGAACCATCTCGGGAAAGCCCATCACCGTGCTCTGCGAAGCCAAAGCCAGCGTGAGCCCCGTCGAAGTCCAGCGGTTTCTGCGGGTTGTCGAGAAGGCCAAAGCCGCCCACCCGGAGGAAGACATCCGGCCGCTCTTTTTTGGTTACAAGGCAGACCGCAAGGCCCGCGAACTGATCCTGAAGGCTGGTGCCGCCATGGTGTTCACCCGCGGCGTGATGATCCCCAAAGCCGACAACGCGGCGTAGCAGGCTAGGCCTGCGATCGATCAGCCCACGACGTTTTGCGGCCTGCCGGCGAGGAAGGCGGCGATGTTGGCAGCCGTGATGGCCAGCAGCCGGCGGCGGGCTGCACGGGTCGCCCACGCGATGTGGGGCGTGATCACACAGTTCTTCGCTGACAGTAGTGGGTTCATGGCCGGCGGTGGCTCGACCGAGAGCACGTCGAGCCCCGCGCCGGCAATTCGCCCGGCGTTGAGCGCCGCAGCCAGATCCGCCTCGTTCACAAGCCCGCCCCGCGCCGTGTTGATGAGGTAGGCCGTCGGCTTCATCTGCTCGATCCGGGCGGCATTGACCAACTCCTTCGTTTCCGGCGTGAGCGGGCAGTGCAGGCTCACCACGTCGCTCTCACGAAACAGCCGGTCGAGATCGACGTAGTCGCCGCCTCCCGCGATCGCGCCTGTGGCACGCCGGCGGTTGGCGAGAATCTGCATGTCGAAGGCTCGGCCCACGCGGGCCACTGCAGCCCCGATCTGACCGTAGCCGACGATGCCGAGCGTGAGGCCGGCGAGGTCCACGAGGTCACCATCCCAGTAGCAGAAATCCTCGCAGGCGGCCCAGCGGCCCTCGTGCACGGTGCGGTCGTGGTGGCCGGTGCGGTTGGTGAGCTCAAGGAGCAATGCAAACACCGCCTGGGCCACCCCCGGCGTGCTGTAGGCCGGCACGTTACAGACCACGATGCCGCGTGCCTTTGCCGCCGCGACATCCACGACATTCACGCCCGTCGCCAGCACGCCGATCATTTTGACGTTGGGCAGCCGGGTGATCGTGTCGGCCGAGAGCACCGTCTTGTTGGTGAGCACGATCTCGGCATCCGCCACGCGAGAGACGATGTCGGCATCGGCGGTGCGATCAAAAATCGTGCACGTCCCCAACGCCTCGATCTCGGACCACCTGAGATCACCGGGGTTGGCCGTGTAGCCATCGAGAATGACGATTTGCATCGCGGAAGGCTACCATATTGGATCGCAGGCCACGCGTCGTTTGAGGAAACGGATTTCCATGAGTGAGCAGATCGGTGTGGTGCTGATCTTCCTCGGCCTCGGGCTCCTCATCGCCGGCCTCGGCTCGCTGGCGCTCCGCGGCATCCCGGTGCTGCTGGGCCGCGGATCGGCCCGGCGGCTGCGGTGGTCGTTGGCCCTCGTCGCCGGCGGCCTGGTCGTCGGAGCGCTGCCGTTTGTGTGGCAGGAAGCGTATCTGGCGATCGTGGGCCTCGGTCCCCGCGAGCGGGTCGTGGAGGGCAGCCCGGCGGTCGTGCTCACCGGCTGGGATCGCGATGACTATTCGTTTCTGGCGGAACGGCCCGAGATCGAGATCCTGGAGATGGCCAATCCAGACGTCACCGATGCCACGCTCGACCTGCTCGCCGCGCTCCCGCGGCTCAAGGAACTCACGCTCAATGACACGCAGATCACCGACGCCGGCCTCGCCAAGCTCGCTGTCATGCCGGCCCTGGAGATTCTGCGGATCGCGCGGACGCAGATCACGCCCGACGGCGTGAAAGTGTTTCTGGCAACGCCGCCGCCGCAGTTGTCGCAGCTTGACGTGTCGGGGTGCGGCATCCCGACATCGACCCTCAGAGCCTGGAAGAATGCCGCCCCCTCTGGCACAGACCGCCGCTATGTCAATTGATCCCCTCAATGAAGATGTCGAGAGCAGCCCGGCCAACGCCCGCTTCCTGCTCGTCGCCAGTGAACTGGCCTACCTTGGCGAGGCGACGGGGAAGGCAGCCTTCGCCGACCAACTCGGGCTCGAGGCCCGGCTCCTCTCGGTGGGCAACACGCAGGGCTGGGTGGGCGTGAGCCCCGGGCATGTCGTGGTGGCCTTCCGCGGCACGGAGAGCCCGACGAGCCTTGATGGCCTGAAGGACATTCTCCTCACCGACGCGATGAATCTGCTCGTGGTGCCCGAGGGCCGGCTGGGGCATGACCTGGCGGCTGCCGGCGTGGGGGCCCGCTTCCACAAGGGCTTCACCGACGCGCTGGCCGACATTTGGGAGCCGGTCTCCGCTGCGGTGGAGAGCGAGCTCAAGCAGTGCGACCGACCGCTGTGGATCACCGGCCACAGTCTGGGCGGCGCGCTCGCTCTGCTCTCGGCCTGGCTCTTCAAGCGACGGATGGTGGCGGTGCACGAGGTGCATACCTTCGGTGCGCCGATGATCGGCAACCGGGCCGCCTGCGCCGCCTTCAATCGGGAGTTTGCCGGCACGATCCATCGCTATGTGAACGGTCGCGATCCGGTGCCCAAGCTGCCGGCCCTGTCGCTGGTGGCCAATGAGTTTGGGCATGTCGATGCCGAGCGGCTGCTCGGCACCGATCCGGTCCTGCCGCTGGCGAGTGTGCTTGGTGGCATCGCCGCGCGGGCCGCCGGCGGGCTGCTCTCCGGCACCCTGATCGACGAGGCCTGGCAGGGCATCACCGCGGAGGTCAACAGCCACTTCCTCGACCGCTACCGGCAGCTGCTGGGGTAGCCGACCGGCAATCCGCCACCGAAGGCCGACCTCGCTCTCTGCGGCATGGGTTATCTCCTTTCGCTCGCGATCAAGCGAGCGTCTATTTTTTGAGTTTCAGAGATTGACATTCAGGCGGGTCTTTCTTCAATCCTTCTTGTCAGGAACTAAGCCGCAATGACGACGCTCCTTGAAACAACACTCGATGAATTGCGAAAACGTAGCCTAGGTGAGCAGGATGCGATCGCGCGTTAATCCTCGAGGAGATCACCGACGATCGTCGCTGGAACGAAGTTTTTGCGACCTCCATATCCGGGGAATGAGAAGGTGGCCAAAAAGATTCGGGCAAACACCCGCGCGGATGCAGGTGGAGGACCTGCGAAATCCCGGATCTAGTTCCAGAATTCTAGAAATCGGCAAAAATCGAGGGGTTTGGTCGCGCCCTGAAGACAGGTCTCAGACTGAACAGGATTTATGAAACTGGGGCACGGCATCGCCTCTCGGTATCCAAGACGGTGGTGATCGAGGGGGTTCGGGGGAGAACTACCCCGGCAGACCGTTAGTTTTTGAGTCGCCGGGTAATAATGAGTTACCGGGAAGGGAGTCTTCCCTGTCCACTCCCTCTCCTGCTTCGCGAGCCCTCGATGGCGGTTTCCAGGAAACAGCCCTCCTTCGCAGAAAGCCCCGAGGGAGTCGATTTCGTCTCCCTCCTGCAGGATCACCAGCGCCAGATGTTCGCTTTTCTCCTTGCAATGCTGCCGTTTGAGACCGATGTCGATGACATCTTTCAGCAGGCCTGTCTGGCGTTGTGGCGTAAGCGGAGTGCCTACGATCCGTCGCGGCCATTTCTCCCGTGGGCCATTCGGTTTCTTGAGATCACGGCTTTCAAGCATCTTCGTGCAAAAGTCCGCGACCGGCGGCAGGTGCAACTGAGCGAACGGCTGCTCAGCCGCATCGCGGCTTCCCGCAGCATAAACGATGCCACTGCTGAGGCCCGGAGGGCAGCACTCGATGCCTGCGTCGAACAGCTCCGCCCCGCCCAGCGCCACCTGTTGACCCAGCGATTCGCAGGAACGCACTCGCTCAAGGAGATCGCCACTGCGGCGGGCGTCTCGGCAGCTTCCCTCACGATGAAGCTTCAACGGATCCGCCATGCGCTGCTCAAGTGCGTGGAACGGACGATGAGCGCAGGGGAGTCGACATGACGGGCATGGCTGACCGATTCGGGCCGCAGTCAATCCGACCGCTGACCGAATTGCCGAGAGCCGATTCGGAACTCATGCGGTTGATTTCCGCCTTGTGTGACGGCGTCGCCTCTCCCGCTGACTGCGACCGGCTGGAGCAACTCTTGGAAATTCCTTCCGCGATGGCCGTCTACAACGCCGTGATTGATATCGAGGCTGCCCTCCGCTGGAGCATGCGGCCGCAACGAATACGCGTTGAGCTGCTTGCTTATCCGCCCATCGAAACGATTGACAGCTCGGCGGCAGCCGGATCGCAGGGTTCGGCATGGATTGTAACACGCGACGGGTGCGTTGCCGCCATGGCAGCTTTGTATGGGGCCATGATGCGGACGATCGGATGGCTCGATGACCGCACTTTGTTAGTCCCCCTCGTGCTCCTCGCTCTGGTCGTGGGTGGTGCCGGTGCTTTCATGACAGTTGTGGGCCGGCCGCCAGTTTCGCCCCTTCGACAGAGAGTCGCGGAGATCACAGCCCTACAGGGTGTCACCTGGGCGGGAAGTCAGCGGGCGTTCACCATTGGCGACAGCCTGAAGAACGGCACCACGCTCAATGTGGCAGCGGGGCTAGTGCAGGTGATCCATGGGTCAGGTGCGCGCGTTGTGATCGAAGGGCCAGCTTCTTATCGGGTTGCCGATGGCTCGGCCGGACAACTCGATCGTGGCCGGCTGACAGCGACGCTTGAACGCCCTGCAAGCCCGTTTGCAATCCGTACGCCGACGGCGGTGATCACCGACCATGGAACACAATTTGGTGTCGACGTCAACTCGAAGGGAGAGACCGAGGTGCGAGTTTTCGAAGGCGCCGTTGAAGTGGCTTCAGCAATGGCCGTCGGCATGGCCCAGCCGTTGCGGTTGGCTGCAGGCGAAATTGGCGAGGTTGATCAATCCGGCTGGATAGGCCTTGTCAGTGGGCCTGTCCCCAAATCGTTTGTGGTGTCGCTGCCCCGAGAGAGTAACCAAGACGGGGACAATCAACTGCCCTTCGACTGGGAATCATCCCAGGTGCACACACTGATCAGGGACAGCTTTGCAGGCACCGGCAAACTTGCCGGGACGCCCCCCATCGCCCGAGATGGAATTGGCGATGCATCGTGGATAGCGAGCCCTGATGGCTGGCGGCTCGACGAGTCCACAATGCGTCTTTGGGGAACAGGTCCAGGGGCTGCATTCCTGCCGTTTCAGCCCGAGCCGGGAAAGATCTACCGGCTATCCGTCGAAATGGACGTATTATCCGGTGGGAGCGGCTGGGCGGCGATCGGGTTTGCAAAGGACGCTACGACGAACCGGCCGGTGCTGGGACACGGGTGGATGCTCCAGCGACAGCACACACGACTCACAACGCATCACACGGCCATGATGCCCAACGTTGCATATGGCGGGCCCAACGAGAGCGGGCGAGTGATCGGGGGCGACGAATGCACTGGCCATCGGGTACGAACCATTTTCCTCGACACGACCCAGCCTCGCTATCGCGTTTGGTTTCTCGTGGACGACTCACCAGTAGGCGAATGTCAGCTTGATACGTGTGCGAGTGACATTCAGTTCGTGGCCCTGTCGGTTTTCGCTGACACGAAAGCAACTTTTCACTCATTTTCACTGTTATCGTTCATTCCATCCCATTGACTTTCCCGAAAGAGAAAGGTGTTTCATGCGCCGCACAATTACAGCCCCTCGCAAGGGGTTCACCCTTGTTGAATTACTCGTTGTCATCGCAATCATCGGCGTGCTCATCGGCCTGCTTCTGCCGGCCGTGCAGGCAGCACGGGAGTCGGCCCGAAGAACCGCCTGCACCAACAAACTCAAACAGATCGGGATTGCCATGCACCTCTATCATGACAACAAGGGCAAGCTGCCCCCTGCAGCGGTAGGGCAACTAGCAGACGGCTCAATGAGTCCAGATAGCGGCCGAGCTTGGAGTGTCGACATCATGCCTTTCATAGAAATGACTGATCTTTATGATAAGTATGACCAGTCTAGAGGCAGCACTGCGCTGACGGCATCGCCAGGATACAGCTTGTCCAACAGATCGCTCATTACTGATCGCCGCATCCCCTTCCAGGAATGCCCGTCCCGCGAGACCTTTCTCAGCAAGCCCTGGAGTAGCTTCGCCGGGCAGGTCGCAACGATCAGCTACGGCGTCTGTAATGGCCCACAGCGATGTGATGGCGTTGCCCCGGACTGCTATGCGGGGACCAACAGTTTTTGCTCGCTGAGTGGCTCAAATTGGACAAAGGTCGACGCAGGCTATCACCCCGGTATGTTTGCGAGCAAAACTGCGTTTCAGTGTCGCTTCAGCATGGTGACTGACGGATTGAGCAAGACGCTGATGATAGCCGAAACACGCGGTGATCTCTTGCGATTCAATCGCTCCGTGTTCGGCCAAAACTTTCAGGGCGTTCCTACCGGACAGCGAATCAATAGCCCGAGCACAAATCTGTCTAACGTCGACAACGCGTACACAACCAACATGGGTGCCGGAAGCTACCATCCCTCAGGGGCTCTTTTTTGCCTTGGAGATGGTGCCGTCGTCTTTCTTAATCAAGGCATCGATTTTGAACTTTACAACGCGATTGGCGGAAAAGCTGACGGCATCACGGCAGAGACACCGTGATTATCTCCTTTCGCACACCGCCTCATCTTGTTTCACCTCACAACGTAGGAGCAATGGTCGTGCAAACACTTTTTCAGTCACCCGAGACGAGAAGCTTGGGGTTCTTTGTTGGGACTCTTCTTATGATCACATCCGGATGCGGGCCGTCAGTGCCGGCCGGGAAGGTTCGGGTACCCGGGACAGTCACTTTTGATGGGCATCCCTTGGCTGCTGATATCGTGACACTTGCATCCACTTCAACAAGTGAGAGCGGAGCCGCGAAGCCTGACTCTAGAGGGCGGTTCGAACTGATACTGTCTCCGGGTGCATACGCCGTTGCTGTTGTGGCGAAAGATGGCACTGACACAATGGACGAAGACGGGACCCCAATTCTTGCATTAAGCCATATTCCGGAACGATACGAAAGGATTTCAACATCCGGACTTCACGTTGTGGTTACTCCCGATGGCCAGCCAATCGCAATCTCTATTCAGAAGTGACGAGTGCCTGCGAGACCGTGGAGTTCCGGCGGGCGTATTGACCTCAAAGACGTCTCGCTTTCACGCCAGCCATTCCGGCTTGAAGAGCATCGTGAGGCCGAGCAGGAGGATCACGCCGCCGCTCACGAGCTTCAGCCAGCGGCCGCCCGTCTCCTGGAGCTTGAGCCGGGAGAGCGTCCAGGTAACGCCGGCCACCATCAACGCGTCGTCGAACATATAGGCCACGATGTAAAGCAGCAGGTAGCCGTAGCGGCCCGCCGCGGAAAATCCCTGCTGCGAAAGGATGCTCGTGTAGACCGCCGGCAGCCCGGCCGTGCAGAGCAACTCGACGACATTCACAAGCACCGCCAGCGTGAATGCCCCGGCGATCGCCGCCGGCAGATTGTCGGCATTCACGATCCGCCGCATCCGGTCATAGATCCCCGGCTTGGCCGCCTCCGGAATCGAGAGCGACAGGCCACGTTTGAAGGCAAAAAAATCCTTCACGTGAATCATGCCGATCACGACCGCCACCAGCCCCAGGCAGACCTGCACCGGTCGCACATAGCCGATCCATTGGAAGACGTTGAGCCAGGCCGCCATGAAGGCGAAGTAGGCCGCCCCGCTCACGCATACGAACGTGCCGGCAATGGCGAGGATCCGCCACCGATCCTTGAGATTCACGAGGATCGAGAGCAGCAGGAGCAACACCCACATCGCGCAGGGATTGAAGCCGTCGATCAGGCCGACGGCCAGCGTGAAGAGCGGCATCCCCAGCCGCTGCGGATCGAGCCGGCCATTGAAGATCTCGAGCGCCGGCGGCTCGATCACCGTCGGCTCGCTCTGCTCGTAAACTCCCGCTCTCTCGATACCCTGGGCGAAAGGCTCTGCAGCGGGAACCTCAACGGCCTCGTTCACGGGCGCGGTGATCGTGGTTGCCGTCGTGCCCCGCTCCTCGCCCCGAGGCGGCTCAGGCGGCGGACAATCGCTGGCCCAGCGATCGACGACCTCTTCGATCCGTCGCCCCGTCGTCGCTGCCGTGTCGAACCCGATCACGACGGAGTTGCACACCTGCAGCACCGGCACGCTCACACCACCGGTGGCGTTCTTCTTGACGAGCTTCTCCAACTGGGCCCGACCGGTGGCGGCTGCGGCAATGTCGACCGTCACCACGGCGAAGCCCGGGTAGCGGGCCAGCAGCGACGGCAGCCACGCCTTCACGCTGGCGCATCGCGCGCACCCCGGCCGGGTGTAGACCGTGATGCCGCACATCTCGCGCAAGCGGCCCTCGATGGTGGTGGCGTCGCGAACGCCGGCCACGACGCGGTTGCAGCCCAAGACGACGGGGGTAGCTGCCACATCGATCGCCAGCCGGGCCGCCAGAGCCGCCAGCTTCTCACCGGCATCTCCCGCCGCATCGAGATCGTGCTCCCGGATCACGATGCCTGCACGGCGCTTCGCAAACTCAGCCGCCGTCGCGGCCACGCCACGCTCGGCGGCGTCATCACCATGGAAATAGACATCGATCGCAAGGCATCGCGGCGGCGGGTCGGCCGCGGCGCTAGCGGCAGCAAGAAGAGGCAGAGCGAGCAGGCTCGCCCAGCACACGCTGATACGGATGCAGATCATGGAGCCGCCCTGGGGAGTCGCAGGCGTGGACTGCGAATTGTACGGCGCTCGGAAAAGGACCCGATGATTTGCTCAATGTCGTATCATTCGCCAGCGGCGAATTTTCCTTCGGCCGGCCCCCGGGCTCGCGCCCGGGGCTTGCTGTCGGAGCCCACAGAAAGCCGCCAGCGCGAGTTCGTCCACAGGAAGCTCCGGCCCAAACCCGTCCCGCAGGAAGCCGCCAGCGCAAGCTGGCGGGCTGTTACACCGATTAGCGCTGCCCCAGGCCCCGCCGGTTGACCGTACATGCCATGACGTTTCTCCTCCTCCAGTTCATTGGACTAGCCCTGGTCGTGGCGATCGCCGGCACGTTCCTTGCCCGCGCGGCTGACGGGATCGCCGAAGCCACTGGCCTCGGTCGTCTGCTCATTGGCAGCCTCCTCCTGGCGAGCGTGACGTCGCTCCCGGAACTCTCCGTCGATATCTCGGCGGTGCGGGCGGGGCTGGTCGACCTCGCCGCCGGTGACCTGTTTGGCTCGAGCCTGATGAACCTGCTCATTCTCGCTGGACTCGATCTTGCGTGGCGGGGGGAAAGGCGAATGTTTTCGCGAGAAGCAGCATCGCACGCGCTCTCGGCCACGCTTGGGATCGTGCTCACCGGCTTGGCCGGCACGGCCGTGCTCACCGCCGGCAGGTTGCCCCCGGTCGTCTGGCTCGGCGTTGGCGGCTGGTCGTGGGCGCTCCTGGCGGCCTATTTGCTCGGCGCCCGCGTGCTCTATCTCGACCAGCGGATTTCGGCACGGGCCGATCGCGAGGCGGCCGCGGAAGCCGAGGCAGAAGGGCAGCCGGCTCCCGAGGAGCCCCGTCGCGGACGCTTGGGCTGGGCCGCAATGACATTCACTGCCGCCGCCGCCGCGCTTTTCTTCGCCGGCCCCCAACTCTCGCATGTGGCGGGCAACCTGGCCGAACGCTCCGGCCTGGGCGGCACTTTCGTCGGCACTACGCTCGTGGCGGTCACCACGTCGCTCCCGGAGCTCGTCTCGTCGATCACGGCGCTGCGGCTGGGTGCGATCGACCTCGCCATCGGCAACACGTTCGGGAGCAACGCCTTCAACATGATTCTCTTCGTGCCGCTCGATGCCATGCACGAAGGCCCCCTCTTCGCCTCACTCGCGCCCGCCCATGCGGTGACCGCGATGGCCGTGATTGTGGCCACAGCGATCGCGATTCTCGGCCAGCTCTACCAAGCAAAGCAACGCGTGCCATTCTTCGAGCCCGATGCTCTGCTGATGATCTTCGTCCTCGTGGGAGCGTTGACCCTCGTCTATCGACTCTCGTAACGTGATTCACGTCAGGGCCATCTGATGACGAAGCCGTCCCCTTCTGCACCGCCGGCGTGGCATGCCCTCCCCGTCGGCGAGGTGGGAATGCGGCTCGAAGTCGATTCGCGTGTCGGTCTTTCCAACGCCGAGGCCGCCGCGCGGCTGGAGCACTACGGCGACAACACGCTCGTCGAGGCGCAGCCGGTGCCCACATGGCGGCGGATCGCCCGCCAATTCGCTGAACTTGTCATCTGGATCCTCATCGCGGCCGCGGTGATCTCTGCCGGGATGGGGGAGTGGGCCGACGCTACCGCGATCGCCGCAATCGTGATCGTCAACGGCCTGATCGGCTTCTTTCAGGAAGAACGGGCGATGCAGGCGCTGGCCGCGCTCCGCAAGCTTTCCTCGCCACAGGTGCGGGTGATGCGTGATGGCATGCTCGTGTCGATCCCGGCTCGCGAGGTGGTGCCCGGCGACCATATTGAACTGGAGGCCGGTGACTATGTGCCGGCCGACGCCCGGCTCGTCGAAGCCCACACACTCAAGGCCCAAGAGGCGGCCCTGACCGGTGAGTCGCTGCCGCTCGAGAAGGTGGTCAATGCCACACTGCATGCCGATACCCCGCTCGGCGACCGTCGCACGATGGTCTATGCCGGCACCGTCATCGCCGCCGGCCGCGGCGAGGCGGTCGTCGTGGCCACCGGCATGGACACCGAGCTCGGTCACATCGCCGGGCTCCTGGAGCAGTCCCCGACCGAGGTCACCCCGCTGCAGCGGCGGCTCGGTGAACTCGGCCGCGTGCTGATCGTGGTCTGTCTCGCGATCGTGGCGGCCATCTTCACGTTGGAAATTCGCCGCGGCGGCAGCCTCTCGGAGGTGCTGATGACGTCCGTCAGTCTGGCGGTGGCGGCCGTGCCCGAGGGCCTGCCGGCGGTGGTGACGCTGGTGCTGGCGATCGGCCTGCAGCGGATGGTGGCCCGCAACGCTTTGGTTCGCCGGCTGCCGAGCGTTGAGACGCTGGGCTCGGTGACGGTCGTCTGCTCCGACAAGACGGGCACGCTCACCCGCAACGAAATGACCGTCCGCGAGCTGCATACCGGCCACCAGTCATGGCACGTCACGGGAACGGGCTACGCTCCGCATGGAGAGTTTCACGGTGCCGGAGATGGCGATGCCGCCGCGATGAGCCGCGACGACATTCGCCACGACGCCGATTTGCAGCGGCTCCTCACGATCGCCACCACCTGCAACAACGCCTCCGTCCAGCCGACGGGTGATGGCGGGCAGTGGCAGGTCGTCGGCGATCCGACCGAGGGTGCGCTCGTGGTCGCCGCGCTCAAGGCAGGCATCGAGCGCGACGAGGCAGCCGAGCATCCGCTCCTGGAGATTCCCTTCGACTCGGAGCGAAAGACGATGTCGGTCGTCGTCGGCCTGCCGAATGGACGCCGCCTCATGTATTCCAAGGGTGCCCCGGAGGCGATGCTCCCCAAGTGCGCGTCCGAGCAGGTAGAGGGAGAGGTCACCCCCCTTTCGGATGCGCGGCGACACGAGATCCTCGCCACCGCCGCCGACATGGCTGAGCGGGCGCTGCGGGTGCTGGCGCTCGGGTGGCGCGACTACGGCAGCCACGAGCGCGATGCGGGAGATTCGGCCGACCAGGAGCACGATCTCGTCTTCTGCGGCTTGGTGGGCATGATCGACCCGCCCCGCGACGAGGCCCGCGAGGCGGTCGCCCGCTGCCGCTCCGCCGGCATCCGTCCCGTGATGATCACGGGCGACCACCCCGCCACGGCTCTGGCGATCGCCCGTGAGCTGGGAATGGCCGATGGCACCGGCCGCGCTGCGACGGGTACCGACCTCGACGCGCTGTCCGATGAAGAGCTGGCTGCGAGCGCTCACACCATCAGCGTCTATGCCCGTGTCTCGGCGGCCCATAAGCTCCGCGTTGTCCAAGCGTGGCAGGCCCGCGGGGAGGTGGTAGGCATGACGGGCGACGGCGTCAACGACGCGCCGGCCGTGAAGGCGGCCGACATCGGCATCGCGATGGGCATCACCGGCACCGACGTCACGAAAGAGGCATCGGACATGGTGCTCACCGACGACAACTTCGCCTCGATCGTCAATGCGGTCGAGGAGGGCCGTGGCATCTACGACAACATCCAGAAGTTCATCCACTACCTGCTTTCCTGCAATGCCGGCGAGGTGCTGCTCATGCTGGTGCCCGCGCTGGCAGGCTGGCCGCCCCCCCTGGCGCCGATGCAGATCCTCTGGCTCAACCTCGTCACCGACGGATTGCCGGCGCTGGCCCTCGGCCTCGAGCCGCCGGAGCCCGACATCATGCACCGTGATCCGCGGCCACCGAAGGAGCCCGTGATCACGTGGTCCCGCGGTCTGACGATCCTCTTTCACGGTACGCTCGTGGCGGCGGTGTGCCTGTTTGCATTCTGGACGAGCTATCAGGGCGTACCGGCGAACATGCCGCATGCCCGCACGTTCACGTTCTGCGTGGCGGCCTTTGCACAGCTCTTTTTTGCCATCGGCTGCCGCAGCGACCGGGTGACGGCGATCGCCCAGGGTTTCTTCAGAAACCCCTGGCTGCTGGGAGCGATCCTCATCTCGTCGCTGTTACAGGTGACCGTTGTGATGCTGCCATTCGCCCAGCCTGTCTTCGAAGTCGGGAGCACTCTCGGTCGTGACTGGATCACCGTGATCCTGCTGGCGTTGATCCCCGTGACGGTGATCGAACTCGCCAAGGCAGTGCGCTGGGGGGTGCGTTCAACCGCAGTCACCCCTATACTCTGAGCGGGCAGGGCAGTTGCTGAAGCCTGTTTCGATCGTTCTTCCTCGAGGGGGAGCCGACATGGTTTCGTCCGAAATGGTCATGCGGCGATCGCTGCTGACAGCGTGCCTTGTGGCATGGTGCGGATCACCCATGCTTTCTGTCGCGGCCGACGACGCCGCCTCGACCGATGCGGCCCGGGCCGCGTATGCCGCCGCCGCCGCCCTGCAAAATCGTGAAGCCTGGGACTTGGCCGCGGAGGAGTGGGAGTCACTCGTCGCCAAGCACGCTGCAGACCCACTGGCTCTCAAGGGCCGCTACTACCTCGGCATCTGCCAGGCCAAGCGTGGTGACTGGCCGGCGGCGGCCAAGGCCTTTCGCGACGTGCTGGGAACCACGGCCGATGACGAGACGAAGTCGCTGGCCCGCTGGGAACTGGCTCGCGGTAGTTTTCAGGCGGCCCAACGTGCGGCCTCGCCGCAGACCTACCAGGCGGCGACTGCCGCACTACGTGAGTTTCTCTCCCACAGTGAGGGCCGGCCACAGCGTGACGAGGCCGCCTTCTATCTCGGGGAATCGCTGTGGCAGGAGGGAAAGCGAGAGCCGGCCATCGAGACGTGGACACGGTTTGTGAAGGAGCATGCTTCGTCACCTCGCCTCCCTGAAGTTTTGTATGCGCTCGGCGTCGGCCAGGCTGAACTCAACCGTCCCGTAGACGCGGTCGTCACGCTCAAGCAGTTTGCGGACTCCTTCCCTGAGCATCCGCTGGCCGACGACGTAGCCATTTGGAGAGCCGATGCCGCGTTGGCGACCGAAGACACAGCCGAGGTGGAACGGGTGCTTGCGCCGCTGGCGGCCGGCACGGGGCGGCGGAGCACCGAGGCACTCGAACGTCTGGGCGCCACCCGCTGGAAACAGAAGCGGTGGGCCGACGCCGCCACCGCATACGCCGAACTTGCCCGGCGGCAGGCCGGTTCCCCGGCTGGATTCAAGGCGGCGACATCCGCCGGCCAGGCATATGTCGAGGCGGGCATGCCCGACAAGGCCCGCCCCCTTCTCCAGCAGGCGATGAAAACGGCTGGCGACATTGGCGCCGATGCGGCCCACAGCCTCGTGCTGCTCGAGCTCGATGCCAAAGCACCTGCTCGCGCGCTCGACATCGCGACGCAGAAAATAGCCGAACTTTCCTCACAGCCCGAACACGCCACATGGCTCGCCACACTGGAACTTGACCGGGCGGACGCGCTCTGGGAAATCCCGGAGCGTCGCCCGGAGGCGGCCGCCGCGTACGCAGCGGTCGCAAAAAACTATCCCGACGAGGAGGCCGTCTCGTCCGGCGCGCTCGCCATGACGGCACTGGCTCTCCTCGATCAGGGCAAGTCGGCCGACGCCCTCACCGCGGCAGACACGTTTCTCCGCAAGCCCTCGGCGGCCCAAAGCGGTCAACGCCTTCTCGATGTGAAGGCCATTCGTGCTGAAGCGCTCCTTGCACAAGGCGACTACCCGGCGTCGGCGGCAGCCTATCGCGAGCTGATCGCCGGGCATCCGCAGGCCTCACAGCGAAGCACCTGGCAGATCCGGGAGGCCGTCGCGCTCACGGCTGCCAGGCAGTGGCAGCAACTGCATGATCGTCTGTCGGCGGCGCGGCCCACCCTCCGCGGCGATGAGGCGGCCGAGGCGTTACTGCTCGATGCCACGGCGCTGGTCGAGCTGAAGCAGCCGTCCGCTGCCATCCCGCTGCTGGCAGACCTCGAGAAGCAGCACGCGGCCTGGCCTCGACGAGACGAGGCCATGCTGCTCGCCGTCCGAGCCCGCCGTGAGGCTGGCGACCAGAAGGGGGCGTTATCCGTAGCAGAATCGCTCGTGAAGACGTTTCCTGCCAGCCGCTACGCCGATGTCGCCTGGTATCGACTCGGACAATTGCGGCAGGATGCGAAACAGTATGACGATGCGATCAAGGCATTTGAGATGGCCGTATCGACCAAGCCCGCTGGATCCCGCGCCCCGTGGGCACTTCTGGCCGTGGGATGGTGCCACGAGGCCGCTGCGCGTCTGGCCGAGGCGATCTCCGCATGGAGCCGGCTGATCGCCGCCTATCCTGATTCAAGTGCCGTCGATGCGGCGATCCTGGCCCGCGGCGACGCGCGGTATCGCAGCGGCGATTTCCAGGGCGGGCTCGACGATGCGACTCGATTCCTCACGTCGCCTGGGCAACAGGACAAGAACACGTCGGCCACGGCCGAGGCCAGCACCCTCGAGGGCCTCTGCCTTGTCGGCCTCAAGCGGTATGCCGATGCGGCCAGGGCGTTTCGTCGTGTTCTTGATGAGCAGCCATCGTTTGCGGCAGCGGACCGGGCGGCCTTCGAGATGGGCGTGGCCCAGTTGCTCGACGGCAAGCGGGCCGAGGCCGAGAAGACGTTTGCGATGGTCGTCTCCCGATATCCCCAAAGTAGCCGCACCGCCGATGCATGGTTTGAGATCGGCGAGGCACGGTTTGAAGCCGAAGCCTGGGACGACGCGGCGGCGGCCTACGCCAACGTGATCACGGCGGCCACCAACGCACCCAGCGGGACGAACCTGCTCGAACAGGCCAGGCACAAGCGGGGCTGGGCCTTTGCCATGAAAAAAGACCATGCCGCCGCAGCCAAAGCCTTCGAAGATCAGGTGCGGCGGCATCCTGCCGGCCCACTGGCGGCCGACGGGCACGCGATGCTCGGGGAGTCATTATTTCAGGCCGGCGACCACACAGCGGCGGCGGAACCGCTTGCCGCCGCCCTCGCCGATCCGGCGCGACTGTCGTCCGATGATCTCCGCGGCCTCGCCCTGATTCGCGCCGGGGAGTGTGCCGCCCTGCAACGAGACTGGCCAAAGAGCCTCGCGCTGGCGGAACAACTCGCCCGCACGCAGCCTGATTCTCAGTATTCCCAGCAGGCCCGCTATGCGGTCGCCTGGGCGCGGCAAAACCTCGGCCAACTGGACCAGGCGCTCACCGCGTATCGCAGCCTCGCCGACGGCGGCCGAACCGAGATTGCGGCCCGGGCCCGCCTCATGGAAGGCGAAGTGCTGTTCGAACAGGGCAATCACAAGGACGCCATCAAGGCGTTCTTCAAAGTGGCGTATGGGTTCGGTGAACAGGAGGCCCCGCCCGCCTTTCATCCCTGGCAGGCTCAGGCAACCTACGAGGCCGCCCGGTGCTTCGAGTCGCTCGGTGAGCGGGAGCAGGCCGTGAAGCTCTATGCCGAACTTGTCACCCGCTATCCCGATTCCGCGCAGGCGCCGGCGTCCGGAAAGCGGCTCGCAACACTCGGCCAGCCACCCGCGGCCACAGGAAACCGCTCTCCATGAAAACCGTGCAGACACTCTGGGAACTGTTTGTGGCCGGCGGCTTTTTGATGTGGCCGATCGTGGCCATGTCGGTGGTCGTTGTCGCCTTCGGTATCGAGCGGGCGTGGGCCCTGCGCCGCAGTCGTTTCGTACCGCGGCCGCTCGCGACGGCGCTGGCATCGCTCTCCTCCGATGGGCCATTCGATCCCCGCCGCGTCTACCGCACCTGTGCGGCCCATCCGTCCGTGCTCGCCGATGTCATGAAGGCGATGCTCGAGAAGATCGGGCGGCCCCTGCCTGAAATCGAGCATGCGGTCGAGGCCGCCAAGGACCGTGAGGCATCGCGGCTCTACGCCAACATCAGGCCGATCAGCCTGGCGGTGTCGGTCACTCCGCTGCTGGGGCTCCTCGGCACCGTGCAGGGCATGATTCTGGCCTTCTACACGACGGCCAATCTGGAGGCTGGTGCCGACCGGGCCACCGAACTTGCCCAGGGCATCTACGTCGCCTTGATAACGACGTTCGCGGGCCTCTGCGTGGCGATTCCCGCCTCGATCCTCGCCCACTTCCTCGAAGGGCGAATCCTCGCGGGGTTTCGCCGTGTCGACACGATCGTGGCCGGTGTCCTGCCGCAGCTGGAGCGATATGAAAACAAGGGCCGGGCCACGCCGGCCCAACTCGCCGCCGAATCGCCGCCCACTGCCACCAAGACGGCTCCGGAGAAGACGGCATGAGTGTGCGGATCGACAAGGGCCGTCTCGCGAGTGGCCTCGAGCTCACCCCGATGATCGACGTCGTCTTCTTGCTGATGATTTTTTTCCTTGTTGCCAGCAAGCTCGAGGAAGCCGATCGCATCATCGACGTGGTGTTGCCGAAAGCCAGCGCGGCCAAGCCTCTGACGGTTCGGCCGACGGAATTCATCATCAACATTGACCGTGATGGCAGATACTATGCCGGAGCCAAGCCCGTCACCCTCCCGGAGCTATCCGCGTTGCTCGTGCAGGCGGCTGCCGATAATCCGGGCAGGCAGCAGGTCGTCGTTCGTGCCGATGAGAACACGCTTCACCGCTTCGTCGTCGGCGCCATGAACGCCTGCGTCCAGGCGGGCATTGACGACTATCAGGTGCAGTCGGCACGCGACGAATAGGGCTCTGCCCACTCGCGATGTTCTTGGCGAACCATATCAGTCATGCCGAACCACACTGTCGCACACGAACGGGCTGCCCCCCCTCGTCGGGAGCGGATCGGATTGCGGACGGCGACGATTCTCAGTCTCGTTTTTCATCTGTTCCTTGGTGTCGGCCTGACCACAACCGGACTGGAAATCTTGTCGCTCCCCACTCCGGACAATCCTGCCGCGGCTCGCAACATCTTCACACCAAAGCCATCGCGGGACTTTCCTCTCGAGGTATCTCGCTCCCAGTCCAACGCGGCGGCTCACGAGCGGCCACTCGACCTCCCGATCGAAACAGGGCGAGCGGAGCGAAAGGACGAGCCAGACCGATCGCGTTCGGTATCGCGACAGAGCCCGGCCGATCGCACGGAAGACCTGACTCCCCGTGCCCAACTTCCCGAGCAATCTCGACAGTCCCCCGCTGCACGGCCGGCGACCACCCGCGTTCTCGAACGAACAACCCCGACCACTCCGCAGCCACAGCCCGACACACGCGTTCCGACGCTGTCCATGAACGCTGAAGCCACGCCCACCACGGAAACCCCGACACCGCGGCGCCGATCGCCTCGCGCAGCCCTCAATGATCCGGCCGCTACCGTGGCCCCACGGTTTCCCCGCGAAGTAGCTGTGCTGTCCAAGGCTCCGTCGCTCCCCGCGCCGGCGGCCCGCCGAGTGCCGAGTGATCCGCGATCAACTCCCGCCCTGCAAGCGTCGAGCCTTGCCCGCCGAGTGCCGGATTCACCCCTGCCACCCGAGCCAGGCGTTGTGGCGGTGCCGATGCCTGCACATCAGACTGCCCGGGCCAACGCCGCGCCTCGAGTCCAGGCCCGTCCGCGTTCCGAGATGCCCGCACAGGCCGTTGACGCGGCCACGAACTCAGCGGTAACGGCACCATCCCAGGATGTCGCGGACACTGAGGTTCCTGACGCCATCGTCCCGCCATCAACCGGTTCTCTCATGGCGCCGATTGCTCGTCGGCAGGCCGATCCATCAGTGGCATCCGCGGCACATCCGCCGGGAACGGGGCCCTCACTACCGCGATCCAACGTCGCTGACGGCACGGCATCCGCCCACGCTGACGCCGGCTCGACGTTCGTCACGCCGCGAGTGGCTTCCGCCGCTGACACTGGTGGCGATCACGGCCGGTCGGGCCCCGCCGCCGATACCAACACTGGGGTGGTGGCAGCCACTCTGCGACTTTCCGCCCCATCGTTTGCCCGCCCGCCTCCAACCGGAGCGACACGTTCAAGCATCTCCGGAGGAGCCAGCCGCTCGCTCGATGACGCTGATGATGCCGGCACCGGAATGGAATTGGAGGACGGGCTTTCGACCGATGGCATGGCCCTGGCTGACGTGAGCTTGGCGGCGGTTTCGTCCGGAATGCGGCCTGGGAGCGCACGTGCTTCACCCATCCCTGAGGCGACCACGCTGCAACGAGCCACGGCGATCGTGCTGCCCGCCGAGACGCGGGCCCGAGAGATCGCGTTGCCTTTTCGGAAGCGGATGGGGCGGAATCGCCTCCCGCACGAAGCTGACGAACTGGTCGAACGCGGTCTCCAGTTTCTCAAGCGGGCCCAGCAGGATGACGGTCGCTGGCGGCTGGGAGACTATCCAGGCGCCGATGGTGAGCCGCCTCCGAAGCTCTCCTCGGACACTGCCGCAACGGGGCTTGCTCTCCTCAGTTTTCTCGGTGCTGGCCACGACCATTTCGACGGCGAATATGCCGAGACCGTGCGACGCGGACTCGAGTTTCTCATCGCCGTACAAAAAGATGATGGCGACCTCTACATCCCCGCCGACCCGCTCTCCAACAGTTGTGCGTGGATGTACAGCCACGGCATCGCCACGATGGCATTGTGCGAGGCGGTGGGCATGACCGGAGACGAGCACATCCGGCCGGCCGCAGCCCGGGCATGTGAGTTCATCGCAGCCTCCCAGCATCCTTCCCGAAAAGGATGGCGGTACACGCCGCGGAGCGATGCCGATCTCTCGGTGACCGGCTGGATGTTGATTGCTTTGCGGTCAGGCCAGTTGGCAGGCGTGCCCGTTGAACCGCGGGTATTGTCGGGCGTTGGCGCCATGCTGGATGCCGCTACGATCCCGGCCTCGACTGGCCGCACGACGCTTGCCCGATTTCATTACAACGAAGCCAAGCCGGAGCAGCGGCCCTCCGAAATATCATTGGCCTGCATGAACGCCCTGGGCACGCTCATGCGACTCCATACGGGATGGAGCCCGCGTGACGAAGCGGTGCAGGAAAACAGCCGGGTCCTCGCGGCGATTCTTCCCGCCTACGCGGTGTCCGGGCAGATCACCCGCGACTGCTACCTGTGGTATTACGCATCCCAGGTGCTGGTCCACACCGGCGGCGATGCGTGGGACACGTGGTACGCCACCCTCGTCGATGTGCTGAGAGACCGCCAGGAAAAGGACGGCCCCCTCGCCGGGAGCTGGCCGCCCATGGGCCCTGTCCCCGATCGCTGGGGCCGCTACGGAGGCCGCATCTACGTGACCACGCTTCAGTTATTGACACTTGAAGTGCCCTATCGGCACCTTCCGACGTACAGTTTTGGCGACGACATGCGATGATCTGACGCGTCACCGTGGACCCACCATCAAGACAATGCACCTCGCTTGGCTCGCTCGGACCTATTTCCAGTACCTGATCGATGTGCTTCGCGATCGCGGCCATCGCGTGATCGGCCCGCAGGTGGCCGACGGCGCGGTCGTCTACCGTGATCTTGCGGATGCGTCGCTCCTCCCCTCCGGCTGGATCGATGAACAGGACGGCGGCATCTACCGGCTCCACCACGATCCGGCAGCCGGCACGTTCGACCACGTCGTCGGCCCGCACTCGCTCAAGAATTTTCTCTTTCCCGCACGGGAGACGTTCGAGACCTGGAGCCGCACACCCGACGGCTGGCGGCAGACCATGCCCGCCTACGAGCCGGAGCAACTGGCGGTGATCGGCGTCCGCGGCTGTGACCTGGCAGCGCTCGCGATCCAAGACCGCGTGTTCATGGGGGGCGAGTCTATCGACGTCCGCTATAAGGCACGCCGCGAGAAGCTCTTCGTCGTGGCCGTGAACTGCCGCCGGGCGGCAGCCACCTGCTTCTGCCACTCGATGGGCTGCGGCCCCGCCGCCGGGCCGGGATTCGATATCGCGCTTACCGAAGTCGGCGATCGCTTCGCGATCGAGGCGGCAACCGATGCCGGGGAAGCGTTGCTCGCTGATCTCACCGGCCGCGTGCCGCTCGTGCCGCTCACTCCCGACGAGGTCGCTTCCGTGCGGCAGGTGCCCGAAACGCTCCGCGAGTCAATGCAGGCCCGCGCGACCGAAGAGGGAAAACCGCGGCCGCGCAGCCTCGACACAGAAAACATCCGCGACCTCCTCTTCGAGAATCTCACGCATCCTCGCTGGGCGGGGGTGGCCGATCGCTGCCTCTCGTGCGCCAACTGCACGCTCGTCTGCCCCACCTGCTTCTGCTCGAGCGTGGGCGAGGTGACCGATCTCACTGGCGACGAGGTCTCCCGTGAGCGGCACTGGGCCTCCTGCTTCACGCTCGAACATTCGCAGATGCAGGGGGCCAATGCCCGCCCCACGACCGCCTCCCGCTACCGGCAGTGGCTCACCCACAAGCTCGCCGGCTGGATCGACCAATTTGGCACCTCTGGCTGCACCGGCTGCGGCCGCTGCATCACGTGGTGCCCCGTCGGCATCGACATCACCGAAGAAGTGGCTGCGATCCGCGAGTCGCCTGCCTCCTCACCGCCCTGAGCCCGTCATGACCGCCCCGCCTCACCATGAAAGCCCGCCCCGCCCGTGCATCCGCACGCCGGCGCCCGAGCCGCTGGCTTTCGGCCGCGATGCCTGGCACCACCATGTCACGCGCATCGTCGCGATTCACGAGGAGATCGCGGGGGTGCGTACCTACGATCTCGCGTTTCGTGATTCTGACGCCGCGGCCGGCTATGCATTTGCGCCGGGCCAGTTCAACATGCTCTACCTGCCGGGCATCGGCGAGGCGGCGCTCTCGATCAGCTCCGACCCGTTCGACCGCACCCGTGTCGGTCACACGGCGAAGGCCGTCGGCAACGTGACGCACGCACTCGAACGACTCGGCGTCGGCGATGAGGTGGTGCTCCGGGGCCCGTTCGGCACGGCTTGGCCGCTCGAGGAACTGCGGGGCCGCGATGTCTTGATCGCGACCGGTGGCGTCGGACTGGCATCGGTACGATCGGCGCTCCTTCACATCATCGCGGCCCGCGCCGACTACGGCCGCGTGTTCGTGCTCTTTGGCGCGAAGACACCAGCCGGATTGATCTACGCCGACGAATACGACCGCTGGCGGGCGGCTGGCATCGAGGTGCTGCTGACGGTTGATGAGGCCGACGGCAACTGGACGGGCCGCGTCGGCCTCGTCACAGCGCTGTTTGACGACCTTGATATCTCCCCCGCATCGAGTGGCCTCATCTGCTGCGGCCCCGAGCCGATGATGCTGGCAGTGGTGAAGCGGGCCCGTGCGGCGGGCATCTCCACCGGCGACACGTATCTCTCGATGGAGCGAAATATGAGCTGCGCTGCGCGGTTGTGCGGGCTCTGCCAGTTCGGCCCCGAGTTCGTCTGTCGCGATGGGCCAGTGTTTCCCTATGACCGGATCGCACGATTCCTGGAAATCAAGCACTTGTAAGAAGCCCCATGCGTCCCCGACTCGCCGTGTACAAATTCGCCTCCTGCGACGGTTGCCAGCTCCAGGTGATCGACGTGCTCGGCCGCGCGCGGCCGCACCTCGGCGAGTTGGCCGACCTGCTCGACATCGAGCACTTCCTCGAGGCCCGTTCGCGGATCGGCGCAGGCCCCTACGACGTCGGGCTGGTGGAGGGCTCCGTCTCGACGCCGCACGATATCGAGCGGATCAAGGAGATTCGCCAGCAATGCCGGTTCCTCGTCACGATCGGCGCCTGCGCCACGGCCGGCGGCATCCAGGCGCTCCGCAACTGGGGGCAGATCGATGATTTTCTCGGCGCGGTCTACGCCACGCCGGCGTACATCGACACCCTCGCCACGAGTGACCCAGTTGCCGCGCATGTGAAGGTCGATTTCGAACTCCGCGGCTGCCCCATCGATCCCGGCCAGTTCGCCAACGTCATCTCGGCCTTCTGCGTCGGCCGCAAGCCGCGGCTGCCGGGCTACTCGGTGTGTGTCGAATGCAAGGAACGCGGCACGGTCTGCGTGGCGGTCGCGAAGGGTATTCCCTGCCTCGGCCCGGTCACGCAGGCCGGCTGCGGCGGCATCTGCCCCGCCCACGATCGCGAGTGCTTCGGCTGCTACGGTCCCGACCGGCAGGAGCCAAACCTCGTGAGCCTCACCGGCTTCTACGAGCGGCACGGGGCCAATCGCGACAGCCTCGGCCGGCTGGTGCAGTC
>CAZODJ010000018.1:0-26225 GCA_964578555.1 uncultured Candidatus Kuenenia sp. | reverse complement strand
GCCGGCCGGATCGTCGCCGCCTCCCGGCCAACTGCCGATGCCCGCGGCTCGCTGGCCGAGGTTCGCCGCCCGATACTCTTGGCCTTTCTCATCGCACTCTTCAACCAGCTCTCGGGCATCAACGCGGTGCTCTACTTCGCGCCGCGGATTTTTGAGATGGCAGGCCTTGGGGAAAAGGCGGCGCTGCTCCAGTCGATCGGGATCGGGATCACGAATCTCATCTTCACGTTTGTCGGCCTGTGGCTGATCGACCGCGCCGGCCGGCAAACGCTGCTCGTGATCGGTTCGCTGGGCTACATCGTCTCGCTTGGCCTCTGCAGCTGGGCCTTTGCCAGCGGTGTGACGTCGATCGTGCCGGCCTGCCTGTTTGGCTTCATCGCGGCCCATGCGGTCGGTCAGGGGGCGGTGATCTGGGTGTTCATCGCGGAGATTTTCCCCGACCGGTTTCGGGCGACCGGTCAGGCGATCGGCTGCGGCACCCACTGGGTGATGGCGGCGGCGCTGACCACCGTCTTTCCGGCGGTGGTCACGCTATTTCCGCCGAGCGCCGTGTTTGCCTTCTTCTGCGGCATGATGGTGCTGCAACTCGTGTGGGTGCTCACGATGGTGCCGGAGACGAAAGGCGTGCCCCTGGAAGAGCTCGCGACGCGACTGGGCACGTGAGAGGCTCGGACTGTCGTGGCAGCATCAAACCCCGGATGTGCTGAACGGGAGGCCGACAGCACTTTCTCATGCAGAAAGTAAAAAAGAGCAGCATTTTCCACCGCGCCGCAGTAAAGTTTCCTGTGGAGGTGCTTCATGCCCATCGACCGGCTCATCACGACGCCCAGCAAAAGCTTTTTTCTGCTCGGACCGCGGGGCACCGGAAAATCGACCTGGCTCTCTCCGTAGGCGGCGGCTTTGATGTCGAGTTTCTTTCCCCTGCCCGGGTGGCCACTGCCGGCGACGACCTGGAGACCTGCCCCGATGCTCATCCGGTCCTCGCTTGCAGCCGCCATATGCTGCGCAGGGTTTTTTGCTGCGGGGGGAAAGTCGTACTCGGATGACCAATCCGCCGACCAGATCACCGCCGCGGCGGAGTTGCCGCCGACGATGCCGTGGGACCTCGCCGCGCTCAGCCGGCCACCAGCCGTCGAATGGCTCGATGAAGCCGCGCCGGTGCGATCGCTCCTCTACGCTGGCGAGCCCTTTCGCGGCCGCCCTACCCGCGTGTTCGCCTATTACGCCACGCCCGCGACCATCGGTGACGAGGCTGGCGGCGAGCGAACCGCGGCCACAATCAAGGGTCCCTGGCCGGGGATCGTGCTCGTGCATGGCGGCCGCGGCACCGCCTTTTCGGAATGGGTGACGCTCTGGGCCCGCCGGGGCTACGCCGCCATCGCCATGGATCTGGCGGGCAGCCGACCCGATCCCCAGGCGACGAAGCACGGGGCCGTGGTCCGCCTGCCTGATGGTGGCCCCGGTCAGAGCCACGAAGACAAGTTTGACACGCTCGCCACCGCCACCATCGATGACGACTGGCCCTATCACGCGGTGGCGAATGTGATCCGAGCCCACTCACTCTTGCGGAGCCTGCCGGACGTCGATCGCGGCCGCACGGCGATCGCCGGCATCAGCTGGGGCGGCTACACCACTTGCCTGGTCGCCTCACTCGACAACCGGTTTCGGGCGGCCGTGCCCGTCTACGGCTGCGGCCACCTGCTCGACAACAGCTGTTGGCTCGGTGACTTCGATCGCATCGGTGCCGAACAGGCCAAACGGTGGGTGCGGCTCTACGATCCGGCGAGCTACCTGCCAGCCTGCCGTGTGCCGATCTTCTTCGTCAACGGCACCAACGACTTTGCCTATCCGCTCGATAGCTTCATGCAGAGCTACGAGGACGTTCAGCACGCCGCCAAGAACATTCGCATCCAGGTGAACATGCCGCACGGCCACGAGGAGGGTTGGGCTCCGCCGGAGATCGCGGCCTTCATCGACGCCGCCGTGCTTGGCAGCCCGCCGCTGCCGGTCCTGGCCCGGCCGACGGTGGACGACCGTGGCGCCCAGTGCCGAATCACATCGGGTGGGCCGGTCGCATCGGCGTCGCTCGTGTTTACGACCGCGGCGGGGCCGATCAACAAACTCGCGTGGGAAACTACGGCCGCGGAGGTGAAGGCGGACGGTTTCCTCATGGCCCCCAGCCCGCCTGCCGCCACGCGGGCGATGTTTTTCACGGCCACGACACCTGCCGGCCTGCAGGTCAGCTCCCCGGCGGTGATCACACCGGAGCGGTGACGGTGGCGATCGGCAATGAACGACACGGAAGTGCTTCGGGGCCGTCATCGCGATGAATCTGGCCTTCCGCATATTGTGGCGTTTCAAGATTCGGCTACGTTCGGGGGTGAGGCTGGGAGCGGTTGCGGCGTGCAACCTCCCGCAGCGTCCTCATTCCGTCCCGACTCCCCGAGCCGCCGCGTGCATCGCTTCTGCCTGGTTCTCGCCGCCCTGTGCTGGTCGCTCCCCACGACGGCGGCCCCGCTCAATGTGCTCTTCATTATCGCCGACGATCTCGGTGCCCGGGATATCACGCCCTTCAATCCCGACTGTTTCTACGACACGCCGCACCTGCAGCGGCTGGCCAACTCTGGCACGCGCTTCACGCAGGCTTATGCCGCCTGCCCGGTCTGTTCACCGACGCGGTCGGCCGTGCTCACCGGACAGTGGCCCGCCCGCACACGCAACACCGATTACTTCGGTGCGCCGAACGAATTCTTCGGTCAGACACTGCCGGCCGGATACGAGCCTGCTACCACTGGTAATTTTGGCCGCCACCGCGACCGCCCCCTGTGGCCGGCGCCGTACCTGGGCCAACTCGCCGAGGCCCACACCACGCTGGCGGAGGCGCTGCGGATCCAGGGCTATTCCACCTTCTTCGCCGGCAAGTGGCATTTGGGGCCCAGAGGCTCATGGCCGGAGGATCACGGGTTTGAGATCAACATGGGCGGGGGGCATCGTGGCGCACCGCCGGGCGGGAAGCGGTATTTCTCCCCGTACGGCAACCCGCGGCTGACCGATGGTCCGCCGGGCGAGCACCTGCCTGACCGACTCGCCCGGGAGACGGCGCAGTTCATCGAGCAGAACAAGGCCAAGCCTTTCCTCGCCTATCTCTCCTTCTACTCCGTGCATACGCCCCTGATGGCCCCCGACGATCTCGTCGCCAAGTACGAAGAGCGGCGCCGCGACCGCGGCCTCGACGATCGTTTTGCCGCCGAACCCCCGCGACAAAACCGCACCGTGCAAAGCCATGCGATCTACGGCGGCATGGTGGAGGCGATGGATGCCGCCGTCGGCAAGGTGCTCGACGCCCTGGAGCAGCATGGTGTCGCCGACCGCACCCTCGTGATCTTCACTTCTGACAACGGCGGCCTCTCCACCTCTGAAGGGTCGCCCACCTCCAACCTCCCTCTTCGCGCCGGCAAGGGCTGGCTCTATGAGGGCGGCATTCGAGTGCCGCTGCTGGTGCGGCTGCCGGGCGTGGCCACGCCGGGGAGCAGCTCAACCTGGCCGGTCACCTCGACCGACTATTTTCCCACGATCCTCGCGGCGGCCGGGCTGCCGCTGCTGCCGGCCCAGCATTGCGATGGCGTCTCGTTTCTGCCGGCGATGAAGGATCCGGCGGCAACGCCCGCAGACCGCCCGCTCTTTTGGCACTACCCGCACTGGGGTAATCAGGGCGGCACTCCCGGCGCAGCCGTACGGCTGGGCAACTGGAAGCTCATCGAATGGTACTGGGGCAAGGATCAGGAGCTGTTCAACCTGGCCGATGATCCCGGCGAGCAGACCAACCTTGCCGCGAAACATCCGGAAAAGGTGGCGGAACTCCGCCGCCTGCTCGACACCTTCCGCGGCGACACGGCGGCGGTCATGCCGGCCGAAAACCCGCACCCCCGCCAGCCCTTCGACTCCTGGTAGACGCCGCAAAAAAGCCGGCCATTACCAATCGCCCCTCGCTCCGGGAACCTGATTGATGATGGGCAGCAATGGGCCTCCCCCCCACGATCGCGACGCGGTAGCGGCGCCCGGCGAATACGAGCGGTTTCTCGCCGTGTTCACGCTGGCCCAGGGGCGGCTGCAGTCCTACATCCGCTCCCTCGTGCATGACCGGACGGCTGCCGACGACGTGTTCCAGACGACGGCGCTCGAGCTTTGGCAGAAATTCTCCGCCGGCACCGAGATCGATGATTTCACGGCCTGGTCGCTGGGTGTCGCCCGTCACAAGGTGTTGCATTATTGGCGGTCGAAGCGTCGCGATCGACACGTTTTCAGCGACGACGTGCTGAGCTCGCTTGCCGACGCGTCGCTCGACGTCATTCAGGAAGCCGACGACCGCCACGACGCGCTGCTCGCGTGCGTGGAATCCCTGCCCGACCGGCAGCGGCAGCTGGTCTCGCTCTTCTATGGTGAACAGTGGCCGGCCGAGGCGATCGCCGCCCAATGGAATCGCAGCGTGCATGCTGTCTACAAGGCGTTGAAACTGCTGCGAAAAACGCTGCTCACCTGCATCGAAGCCCGGCTCGCCCCTGCCGGGTCATCCCAGACCTGAATCCCTCGCTCCGTATGCATTCGATGACCGACGAATTTCGTGATCTTTCGGAGGCCTACCTCACGGGCACCGCCTCGGCCCGCGAAGTCGCTGCGCTCGACCAGCTGCTGCGTGGCGACGTTGAATCCCGCAAGAGTTTTCTGCGGCTGGCGCTGCTGCACGGGCAGCTCACGCAGATCAATGTGCCGAGCCGGTTCCTTCACGCTGATGACGTGTTTACGGAAGGAACTCCGATTGAGCATGGAAAACCATCCGTACGTCGTGGCTGGTCAGCCCCCGGAATGCGGGCGGCGGCTTGGTGGACAGTCGTTGTCACTGGCATCGCGGCGGCTGCTCTCGCCCTCGTCGTGATCACCGGCAACTCCCCCGGCCGCAGCCCAAACGGCGGGCCGGGCGTTGTCAGCGCTGATGCCCAGCCTTCGAGCACCGCGACCGCCCGATCGCTCGGAGTCGTAAAGAAGGCTGCCTTTGTCGTGCCCACAAATCCGCTCCAGCCGCTCGAGCCTGGGCAGGCAGTCTCCGCCGGTCGGCTGGCTATCTCGCACGGCGCGGTTGAGGTTGAACTGACAAACAAGATCGTGCTGGTGATGCAGGGACCGTGCGAAATCGAATTGATCGATCCGATGCACGGCTTTCTCCACCATGGCTCCGCGCTGGTGCGGGTGCCGAAGGGGATGAGCGGCTACCGGCTCGACACGGCGACGACCGAGGTGCTCGATCTTGGCACGGAATTCGCGGTGCGGACCGGTCCGGGCCTCGTCACCGACGTGCAGGTCTACGACGGTGCCGTGGTCACGACGGGCCGCCTTGTGGCCGCCCCCGGCAGCTTTCCCCGTCGGCTGGAGGCTGGGGAGGCGCGGCGGTTTCGGGCCGAGTCAGGCTTTGACGGTGAGCCGATTCCCTACTCCGAAAGTCGCTTCATACGCTCACTTCCTTCTGAGCCGGGCACCGCCTATCCGAAGTTCCAGGACCGCGACGAAGCCGCCCGCAGGTTTGGGCGGCCGCGGATCGAGGCCATTCGGGTCACGCGGGCCGTCGGCACTCCGGTGATCGATGGACGGCTTGACGACTGGCCGACGGGTGCGGGCTTTCGGGCGACGCTGCGGGGCACGCCGCAGGAGGATGAGTGGGCCGAGGGCTGGATGGCCTACGACGAGCGGTGTCTCTACATCTCGGCCCGCGTGGGCGACCCCGCGCCGCTTCGTAACAATGTCGATCCCGACGTCGATCCGGCCTATGGCTGGCAGGGAGGCAGCGTGCAGGTGCGGCTCTCGACCGATCGAGAAATGGGCTGGCCTGCCGACGCCAATGCCGCGGCCTACTACCAGATTCGTCGGCTCGAACCCACCGCCGCGGACCGCGACAAGGCGGCAAACCCGAATCTGTCCCATCTCACGATGTGGCAGCATGCCCCGACCGGACGGGCCTGCCTGACGCTCAACCGGGGCATGGATATCAACACCTGCGTGGCCAACCCGCCCGGTGTGGAGGGCTGCTTTCGGCTCGGGGACGACGGCCGGCATTACACGCTTGAATACGCGATCCCCTGGGCTGTGCTCGGCGCCACCGCAGATCCGCCTCGCAGCGGCGATGTGCTGGCGGCCCATTGGCAGGTGCACTGGGCCGATCGATCGGGGCAGATCTGGCGGGACCAGCTCGTGGAGATCCGAAATTTGCACGAAATCCGCCGCATTGTGTCGTTCGAGCGGGCGGCCGTTTGGGGGCGGGCTGAATACGAGTAGCCAAACGGCCCGGGCGGGAAAAAATTTTCGGTACCAAAGGAGCATTTGCCGGGAACCAACCGAAACGGCGGGCAGGAGCGGAATCCCTAGCTTTTTCTCGTCGTCGTTTCGTGTTCCACACCTGCCGCCGCATTACACAGGAGGACTCTGTCATGACGTCTCTTCCATGGGCTCGACGCGGCCGCCACGTGCCCAGCGGGTTTACGCTTGTCGAACTCTTGGTCGTGATCGCGATCATCGGCGTGCTCGTTGGTCTGCTCCTGCCGGCCGTCCAGGCGGCCCGCGAGGCAGCGCGGCGCTCTTCATGCATCAACAACCTCAAGCAGATGGGGCTGGCGGTGCTTTCCTACAACGACGTGAACCAGAAGTTTCCAGCAGGCCGTGGCCAGGCCGGATTTCCCGGAGCTGACACCCAATCCTTGAGCGATGTGTGGATCGAATACGGGTTCGCACCGTCGATTCTTCCCTACCTCGAGCAGCAGGAACTGTTCGACAAGATTCTGGCGTTTTGCAACAACACCAGCCTGACGGTCGCGCAGCGGAATGCCGCCAACAACGACTTCACCAACAGCGTCACGCGATCGGGGTTTGTCAGGACATTCGCGTGCCCCTCAGACACGGCCCAGATCGCCAGAAAGTGGAGCAAGCAATGGCTCAACTATTGCGCTAACTGGGGCGACATCCTGATCGAAGGCAACTATTCGCCGGGCAGCGATACGGCGCCGATGCGGGGCGTGTTCGTTAATATGCGACACACAGGCACAAATCAAAGAAGCATTCGGCCGGTCACGATCAGCCGCATCACGGATGGCACATCGAAGACCGTGATGCTCGGTGAGGTGGCAGCCGCCAACGGTGCGCAGGGGCCGCGGTTTGGCGTGAAATCGGGAATCACGAATTGGGTTGGAACGACCAACTCTCAGCCGTCGCCGAGTACCTGTCTCTCGGGCGTCGAGACATGGGTTGCAGCATCAGAATTCGACCGAAACCCTCCGCGTGGTCACGGCATGAGCTGGGCGTCGCCAGACCCACGCGTGACAGGCTTTTACACGATCACGCCACCGAACGCGGTCGCGTGCATGTCTACGGCAAGTCCAGAAACGTATTCCTCGATCTCGAGCTACCATCCGGGAGGCGCTGCCATAGTCATGTGCGACGGCGCCACTCGATTCGTCAACGATGACATCGATTGTGGCACTCAAACGACGACGCCGAGCGGAAGTTACCGGGAATACACCGGCCAATCACTCTGGGGCGTGTGGGGGGCAATGGGGACAACATATTGCGGTGAACCGCGATCGCTCTAGCCCATTGCCGGCTTGGCTTCTTTTCGCGGAGGCTCTTGTTCGTGACTTGTCTTCTATTTTCAACCAACCGCAAGATTCTTCGATCGTCCAGCATCCGGTTCCTCATGGCGATTAGCCTGCTGGTGGTAGGATCCGCCGCAGGCTGCTCGTCACGGCGTGGTCCAGCCGTTGAGTTTGTCGAGGGCCGGATCACGCTCGACGGCGAACCCGTGGCCGATGCCATCGTCGGCTTCAGTCCGGCGGGCGGCTCCGGCCCTGCCGCGCATGGCCGAACCGACGCCGCGGGAACCTATCGACTGACGACGGCGCAAGGGGGCGCGCCGCTCCGTGGTGCCCCGGTCGGCGAGTACATCGTGACGGTGCAGAAGTATCGTAATCCCGTCGCCGATCTGGGCCCCGAGCCTGATCCTGCCGATGCCGCCCATGCAAAATGGCAGGCCGAAGTCGAACGTCTCAGTGTGATTCCTCTCCAGTCGCTGGCGATCATTCCGATCGGCTACAGCGACCCCGCCACGTCTGGCCTCACCGCGACCGTAAAGCCGGGCCGCAACACAGGCGATCCGGTTTCATTCGCGCTCACGAGTGACTTCCGGCCCGCCAAGAAACACCCCTGATCCTCTCTGCGGGTATCAGGCTGGCGTCTTCCGGGAACCACTACTTGAGCGAACGTCGCCCCGTCTCTTCGACGCGAATCCCGATCTGTCGTCTCACCTGAGGTCTTCATGCCTGCCCTGCGCCACAGCCTGATCGTTCTCTCCTTCGCGCTGCTCTGCGGCCAGTCCCTCGCCGCAAACAACCCGGCAGTGCTTTTCGTGGGCTTGGCTCCTCACGCAGCCTACGTCGCCCGGCCGCTGCACGAAATGGGCCTTGAACTGGATGTCTGCGAGCCTGACGAACTTGCCGAGCGGCTCGAGTCGCAGCGGTTCAACGTGGTCGTTCTCGGCCCCACGAACGACGTCACTCTGGAGCCGGTCATCACCGCATTCCTCGAAGGTGGAGGCGGCGTGTTCACGCCCGCCCCTTTCGGCCATATGGGCCGGGCTGCCCACTGGTTTCCCACCCCCGAGTGGGCGGCTGCGCAGGGGGCGACCATGCGGTGGCATGAACTCGAAGACGACAAGGCAAACCTTGCCGTCGACAGCATGGGCGTGAGCCATTCGTTCTCCGACCGTGTGCGAGCACCGTCCGCTGCGGGCGTCGCGGGCGTGCTGACGACTGTCGGCCGCTCCGGCGGCTGGCCGCCGCTGGCCTTCGACTACGACGACCGCTGGACCGTGGCCGTGCAGTGGGCGGAGTCGGTGCGGCCGAAAACGGCAGAATTGAAGATCGGCCGGTTCGAATCGTTCTGGTGGCAGGGGCAGCCCCTCACCGATCGCTCGGGGCTGCTTGGCGTTCGCGAGGTCGGTCAGGGTCGGCTCGCGATCTGCGGAATTCCGGCGCAGTGGCTGCTTGCCCCGCCCAGAAATTGCCCCACCGTCGAGGCGACGCTTTCACGCGGCGTCGGCGACCGCCCCAGCGATTGGCTCCGCGTGCTGGCCAACACGTTTCGCTGGCTGGCTGAGCCGTCGCTAAAGGCCGGCAAGGGGGGTGCGACAACGCCCCAAAACCTCCTGCTCGATTCTGAGCTCATCCCCGACCCGCCACAGATCGACTGGGCTGGCCCCCGCCCGATCGTGCGGGATGCGAAACATCCTCTCGTCCTCCCGGCAACCGAAGACCTGCCGCAACTTCGCGGCCTGGTCGGGGCCCGCACGGTGCTCTCCAGCGGCCGAGGGACGGTGGCCGAATACGCGGCCGAGGCACGGAAAGCCGGCCTTGATTACCTGGTCTTTCTCGAAGACGCGCTGCGGATGGACGAGGCCGCGTTTGCGGAACTCAAGCTGCAGTGCGAGGCGGCCTCCGACGGACTCTTCGCCGCCATCCCCGGCCTGACGATCGAAGATGCCCAGGGCAACCACTTCTTCTACATCGGCGACAACCTCAAGTTTCCCACGCCCGACATGACGCTGTCCGACGGCCGGCTCGACACGACGGCCGTCTCCCGCACCGAAGCGATCTTCAAGTATGGCTGGCAGTACATGAACTACCGCGTGCTCATCGGCTGGTGGAAGCACGCAGGCAACCACACGCCGATCGTCGACTACAAGCTTTACAACTCGTTCCCGATCCATTCGTTCGAGGACGGTAAGCCGATCGACGACGCCCTTGGCGACTATCTGAAGCTGACCGGCTGGGGTGCCTGCCCGATGGTATTCGCCCTCGAACTGATGAGCGGCCCCGAGCAGGTTGCGAAACGCGCGGCCGCAGGCTGGCAGACGATCGCCACGCTCGGCGGCGAATATGGCGACGGCACTTATGTGAAGCAGGAACCGTACGGTGTCGCGGGCTTGAGGGAACGCTGGAAGGGCGCCCCCGCCTGGTATCCGCCGTATCTCTACATCAGCAACGGCCCGCGGATTCTCTGCTGGACGCCGCAGAACAACTGTGTGGTGGCCAAAGGCGACTGGTGGCGGCCCGACCTCTGGCAGTACCGGGCCCGGCTGCACGTGACCTCCGATGCGGGGATTCGCGAGGTGACGATCCATGACGGTGATCGTGGTGTCTTCCGCCGCTGGAAGCCGGAGGGGGCGAAGAGCTTCGAGCATACACTCGTGCTGGCCCACGACCGGCAACGCGACCTCGTGCTTGTGGTCGAGGACATGCAGGGCCGCCGCGCGATCAGCATGGAGCTTTGGAATAGGAACACCACCTTCGACCAGGTGATCTGCGGCGACCGCTGCAACTTCCTCGGCACGGCCTTCCTGCGGCGGGAGGACGGCACCGCCATCTGGCACCGTCCCGGGTTTCGCGAAAATCTCGGGCTCTCTCCGAGCAAGGGATCGATGGCGGAAGGCACCTGGTTTCAGCCGGCAACCGGCCTCAGCGTTTTTCCGACGCTGCCGATCGACGGCCAGCCGCAGAGCCTGCCGACGCCGAGCGTCGAGACGCTGCTGACGGTTCCCGGAGAGCATCGCGAGTTGCACTCCGACCCGGGCACGTATCTGTTTTCACCGGAATATGGCGTGGGCCAGGGAAACTTCGGCTGGGCCTACGACCCGCAGGAATACGGCGCCGCGCAGACGCCACTTGGGCACCCCTATCGCGAGCCGGCCAAGCAGGGTCAGATCGGTAAGAACGCCTGGACGAGCTGGTATCGGCTCGTGCCGACGCGGCTCATGGAGGGCTGGGTACGGCTGCATGCCACGCAGGCCACTCTGGGCGACGTGCGGCTCGGAAAGTTTCAGTTGCACATGACGCCCAAGGCCGACGTGGCGGTCGATGCCGACACCGGCTGGGATCTGCTCAGGGTCGCATCACCGCCGCAGCTCTACGCGGGCGGCACGGCGATCTCCGCCGATCGGGGTGACTTCGGCCCCGGCACGGTCGCCATTTTTTCCACGCCGGGCGGCACGGCTGTGCTTTGCGGCGGCACGAACGACCTTCATTACCGTGTCGAGAGAAGCAGCTTTGTCGTCTCGTATCGGCCGGAGAAAAGCCTTCTTGCCAAAGCCCAGCCGGTCAATGTCACGGTGCCTTTCTTTGGCATGTCCAATCGGCTGAAGCCGGCGGATGTCTTGCAGACACTGGCAGATTTCGGCGCGCTCGAGCCGGGGCGGGTGGGCTACACGGCGGATATCAACCGTGGCCGCACGATTGATAATTATGCCTCCTGGCAGGTGGAGGCAGCTGCCGGCGGATTCGAGTGCCGCATCCCCAAGACACCGCTGCGATCGATGATTCCATTGCAGGTGACTGGTCTCAACGACCGCTGGTCGGCGTTTGTGGTGGACCGCCAACGGCCGGGCATCAACTTCCGCCCCATCCCGGTTCGTGACGGTTGCGGCTACGCCTTACTCGACCCAACGGCTGCCGACACCGATTTTTTTGTCGGTCATCCCCTCAGCTGTGATGCGCCGAATGTGCGGCTGCAGGTGGCCTGGATGTCACCCGGCCGCTGGTTTGTCGAGGCTCATAATGACTCAGGCGAAGCGGTGACCACGAAAATCACAGCCGATCGTTCGTGGCCCTGCTTCAGTTTCCATGAGGAAATCACGCTGGCCCCGGGCAGCAGCCGTGTCTGGGAAGTGGAGGAGAAATGATCAAGAAAACTGCCGCTGCATTTGCCGCTTTTGTCTGTCTGGGTTTCGCCCAGCCGGCCATCGCCCAGCAGGGGCTCGTCGGCTACTGGCCCCTTGATGAGGGCAGTGGCACGACGGTTGACGACCTCTCGGGGCAGAGCCAGCCAGGCGCGCTGGGCGGGGCCTGTCGCTGGAGTGAGACCGATCGTGGCCCGGCGCTCGGGTTCACTACGGCCGGTGGTGGCACGTGCGAAATCCCGTCCTCCCCGGCGTGGGACTACGCGGCCGGCCAGGTCGGCGACCTGACGATCGGCCTATGGGTCAAGGCACCGAAGCCCGCCGATGGTTTTGTGATTTCGCACTATTTCAGTGGCACGCCGGCCGCCTGGGGGCTGCTTTTCGAGGGGGGAGTGCCTTCGTTCTCTACCTACTTCGACCGTGAGGACTGGTCGGACGACCGCAAGGCGGCCAAGGTTCGCTTCACCGGCTTCATGCCCGACACATGGCACCACGTGGCCGTGGTCTGGAAACGTGGAAAGCAGGGCTGGCTGAAGGCCTACCTCGACGGCCGCGAAGTCGATGCCGCGGACAAGGTCCCCCTCACGACTGCGCTCCAGCACGCCACCATCCTCGGCTCCCGCGACGGCAACGACAGGGTAACCAATGCCCTCCTACGCGGGCTGACCCTTTTCAACCGCACACTCACGCCCGAAGAGATCCGCTCGCTCCATGCGTCCGGCCCGCAGCTGGCCGAATCGGTGCTTGTGTCGGACGTCACCACCGACAAGATTCTCTACCGCACCGCCGAAACGATGACCGTGCGATTCCAAATTCGCAATGCGTCGGCGGAGCCCCGCTCACTGCGGGTGCAACTGACATCGGAATCCAACCTTGCCGATGGTGAAACGGTGCTCGACGAGAAGCTCGAGCTGCCCGCGGGTGGAATGAAGGCCTACGAACAGGCGATGCCGGCGGGGGCCGTGCGGATGGGCGGCGGCGTGAAGGTGACCATTGTCGAGGGAAAAACCGTACGGGCCGAGAAGACGGCGGTCTTTCAGGTCGGGGACCAGCTCGGGGAGGTCGGCATCGGCACGAGTTCGTCGGCCTGGTCGCAGACGGGCCTCGCCGGCAAGACTGCGGAAATTCTTGCCGTGCCCGACGAGTGTCGGCGGCTCGGTGTGAACACGCTGGAACTTTTCTTCTGGTCGCCCTGCGACTGGTCGCTGCATGTGCCCCGCACCGATCGGTGGTGGAGCGGTCAGGCCAGCTACGCGGAAGACCGGGCCACGCTCGCCGAGCTCATCCGCCGGGCGCATGGCCATGGCATCCGGATGCTGATGTATGCCAGCTGCAATCCGGCCGGGCCGTATGGCTGGGAGATGGCCTATCGCCACCCGGAGTGGTTTCTCAACGGCAACGGCGATCTCCCCAAGCTCGAGCCGCAGCATGTTGAAGCCCTCGACAACTGGAATGACCCCGACTGGCGGAAGCAGCACCCCGGGAGCCCCGGCTGGCTGCGAGTGCCGGTCGATCTGCGGAACCCGGAGGCCCTTGATTACGGCATCCGTGCGATCCTCGACGGCGCCAAGGCGTTCGACTGGGACGGCGTGCGTTTCGACGGTCACTACACGATCAGCGCCTTCGATGAGATTTCCACCTGGAACATGCGGCGACTGAAGGAAGCCGTCGCCCGCGAACGACCCGGATTCGAGCTGGGCTACAACTACGGCCGCGCACCGGAGTGGCGGGAGGGCTGGACGCACGAGATGCGGGAGGCGATGGCCGGGGGCGGGATGTATCTGCAGGAGGGCATCCGCGCCTGGCACAAGGACCGAAAGAAGTACACGACCTGGAGCGACTACGCGACCAACGAACTGCGAATCGCCAAGCGGGTCCAGTCTTTGGGGGGCTTTTACTACTGCATGTGGGAGACGGAGCGACTGCCCCCAGCCGAGGCTTTCTACAAGCTTGTATACGGCCTCATCGCCGGCGGGCATCCGGCCATCTTCACCTCCGACCGGGCACCACATTGCGGGGACTGGGGGCGGTTTCTCACCCGCTGGTCGCGATTCCTCTGGGACCGCAATCTCAGAGCGCTTGACGTCGCCGACACCCTCACGGTCGAACCCGACAGCGGCCTGGTGTGGCGGCCTCTGGCGCAGGAACTCGTCGATTCGCCAACACGGCGGTTCGTGGTGCTTCATCTGGTAAATCCACCGCCCGAGGACGCCATCGACAAGACGACGTTTCCGCCGGCGGCCAAGCCGGTGACGCTATCGGGGAAGTTGGCAAGAGGCGAGACGCTGAGGCGTGCGGTGCTCGTCTCACCGCAGACCACCCCGTTCGCTCAGCCCCTTGACGTGCAAGCAGCCGGGGGAAGCTTTCGCACAAACATCGCCGAGCCGCAGTTCTGGTCGCTCGTGATTCTCGAACTCGAGGGCAGCTACACGCCACCGGCCGCAGCGCCCGCCTTTACGGAACCGGCAGATGCGGCGGAGGTGGCGAAGGCCCGTGCCGCAACCGTCACCGCGAGGATCGGAGATCCCAACAAGGAAGAGGAGGATGCGGCGGCCAATCCGAACGTCAGGATCTGGGAAACCGACCGCGGCATGTCAGGCATCGGCGCCCTCGCCGGCACCGACCCAGAGGCCGCGAACGGCAGCTGCCAACTCAACACCTTCGAGAACGTCAAGCTGGGCGGGGGCAAACCCTTTATCGGCCACACCTGGCTGGGCCCGCTGACGCCAGGAAAATACAGGGTGACCTACCGCATGAAGTGGACTCCTGGCGGCGACGGCTGGGAGGTGCTGTTCTACATCAACGACGCCGCGCTCAACCGGGATGTCGTGAAGGTGCAATACGCGTCTCCCGATCGGCTCACCGGTTCGAGCAATCCGGCCATCAAGAAGTTGGGACCGCCGAACACATTTCACGACTACAGCTTTGAAATCGTCAAAACGGAGCCGGGGTACATCAATGCCAACGCCATCGTGAATACGAAGCAGGCGGGCGACCAGAAGATCATGCTCGACCATGTCCGCACCGAGTTGCTCGAGCGAATTTCTGACCGAGAGTTGGCGAAGACCACGTCCGGGGGTGCCGTCGCGTCCCCCACGCTGCCGCGACAGCCCGCAGGCGCCCGGCCCGGCAAGACGCTGCTGGTCAAGGGCCTCATGGCCGATCTCTACGGCATCCCGCCGAAGTCCGTGGCGAGCGTCGCCTATCAACTGCCCGACGATTTGCCGAAGCTGTGCGAATTCGACAGCGTTGTCTTGGCCAACGTCGATCTCACCTATTCCACGCTTGGCCAGCGGAAGGCGCTCAAGGAGTTCGTCGACGCCGGCGGTCGCCTCGTCGTGCTCGGCGGCATCGCGACCCTGGGCAACGGCGCGATGGCGGGCACCTTTCTCGAAGACATGCTGCCGGTACAGCTGGTGGCCGTCCACGAGGTGCAGGCCTGTTCGCCACCGGCGATTCTGGCCGACGCGGCCGGCAAGCCGCTCGCCGGCCAGCCGGCCGTGTTTTGGCGGCACGCAGTGCAGCCCAAGGCCGGCGCGGCATTACTGGCGAAGGCCGCCGACGAGCCGATCGCCGTCGCGGGTGCCTTCGGCAAGGGAAAGGTGATCGTGTTTACCGGCACGGTCCTCGGACCCGGCCGCAGCGATGCGACACCGTTCTGGGAGACGCCGGCATGGCAAACCCTTCTCGGTAGGCTCTTGGCGGAGTAACCCCCTTGTCCTGGCATGCCCAGTCGATGAATCCTTCACCAAGCGTCTGGCCGGTCCTTGCCCCGCTCGTCGCCTCCCTGTCGATCATATCGCTTTCGGCCCGGGCCGAAGCACAGAGTGCCAACTACGACGAGGCGGCGGTGCGACGGTATTCGCTCCCGGACGTGCTGGCTGGGCCGGATGGCGTGCGGGCAGACAGCCCCGAGGCATGGTGGACGGCCGTGCGACCACACCAGTTCCACCTGCTCGAAACCTCCATCTACGGCCGGCGGCTCCCGCATGCGTTCACATTCACCCACGGTGATGTGGAGCGGGCCGACGTGACGCTTTCCGGCGGCATCCGCGCCACGCGGCTGCAGGCAAAGCTTCGAATGGGCGAAGAGGATCGAGCCCTGCTCGTCGATCTTCTGCTCTATCTTCCAGCGGAAGGCGGACCTTTTCCGGTCTTCCTCAACCTCAACTTCCGCGGCAACCAGGCGGAGCATCCCGATCCGGGTATCTGGCTTTCGAACGCCTGGGTGCACAACGATGAGAAGGCCCATATCGTGAACAACCGCGCCACCGAGGAATCGCGGGGCGCGCTCGCCCGTCGCTGGCCGGTGGAGGCGATGCTCGCCCGCGGCTATGGCATGGCGACAGCCTGCTCTGGCGACATCTTTCCCGACCGGCCGGATGGCCATGCCGCAAGTGTACTCTCCGCCCTCGGTCGGCCCGTGGAGGGCACGCTCCCCGCCGACGAACCCGGTGCGATTGCCGCGTGGGCGTGGGGTCTCTCGCGAATCCTGGACTGGCTGTCGATGCAGCCCGAGATCGACTCGACCCGCGTGATCGTCGTCGGGCACTCCCGCAACGGCAAAGCCGCCCTCTGGGCCGGCGCCTGCGACCGACGGTTCGCGATGGTCGTCTCCAACGAGTCGGGCTGCGGCGGCGCGGCCCTCGAGCGACGCAACTACGGTGAGACGATCGCCGACATCACCGGTCGTTTTCCGCATTGGTTCTGCCCCGCCTACGCGACATACGCAGGCCGTGAGAATGAAATGCCCTGCGATGCCCACACGCTCCTGGCCATGACGGCACCGCGGCCGCTCTACGTGGCCAGCGCGGTCGAAGACCGATGGGCCGATCCGCAGGGTGAATTTCTCGCCGCCGCGGCCGCCGAGGCCGCATGGGAGGTCTTCGGGATGACCGGCCTCGGCACGTCGGACTGGCCGGCGGCCGACGCGCCCGTCGGCTCACGAATCGGCTACCACGTGCGGTCGGGTCGGCACGACCTGATCGAGTACGACTGGATGCGGTTCGCCGACTTTGCCGACCGTCATCTGCCACCCGTGGCAGCCCCGGATTCGGCACGCATGGCAAGAGACTTCAAGCCGGTGCAGCAGCCACTGCCGGTCCCCCCGCCCCCGGGCGCCATCGTTCTCTTCGGCGATGGATCCGAGGGACCGCCGAAGTTCACGAACATGTCCGGGGGGGCGATGGATTGGGCGATTCGCGACGGCAGCCTCATGGTCGACACGATCAGCGAACGCGCGAACCACATCGTCTCGACGGAAGCCTTCCGTGACGCCGACATCCACGCCGAGTTCATGGTGTTGCCCGAAGCGGATGGCAACAGCGGCCTTTACATCCACGGCCACTACGAGATGCAGATCTACGACTCGTTCGGCATCGCCAACCCGACCGACCAGGACGAGGGGGCGCTCTATCGCTTTGGCAAGCCGCTCGTCAATGCGTCGCGCCCCGCGGGCGAGTGGCAGGTCTACGACATCCGCTTCATCGCGCCACGCCGCGATGCGTCCGGTCGCGTGATTCGTCGGGGGACGATCACCGCCTGGCTTAACGGCACGCTGGTTCAGGACGGCATCACGTTTGCCGAACCACGGTCACCATTTCTGCCGTATCGACATCGCGAGAGACATCACCTGCACGCCATCGAACAGCGGCTGATCGCCACCGGCAAAGGGCCGCTGTTCCTCCAGGACCATGGCAGCCCGACACGGTTCCGCAACGTCTGGATCAAGCCGCTCTGAGAGGAGGCAGTCGAGCAGCCGATCGATCGACCCTGCCTTCATGAGCGCAAAGCCTTCGTCAAGCTCAGCTTCGACGACTGCTGAAACTTCCAGCCGAAACCGCTCGACCGCCGACGGATAGCGACCCTCTTTTCGTCAAGGCAACCGAAGCTGATTCCGAGCAATGCCCGAAAGCCATTCCTGAAACTGCGATGGATCGCCGGTCGCGAAACCGCTGAACGCAGCAATGAAAACATCCCGAGCGACGTCAGCGACATCCTCGAGAGGATGCAGACGGGCCGCGAGATACCCTCTGATGACAAGGCCATATTCCCGAACCAACGACCGAAAAGCATCCCGGTTGCCGGCAAGAACGTCGGCGATGACGGCCGCTGCATCAAAGCCCCCAGGTGGTCTGACCATACGACTGCCGTTACCGCTGCTCCGTGAATCGTACGTGGCGTTTTCTGGCACTATTTTCCGAAGAAAAACGGCGACCATGCTCCTTATCAGTGACAAAGGATGGCGTTGGGCCAAGCCCCCGTCAGTGCCTGTTGCCACCGCAATCGAGTACTGCCGATGTGCCGGGGGCTGGCTCGCCGGTCTAGTAAAAATGTCGTCACGGCGCGTTCGAACTGTTGAGTTCGGGTGTTCCGACGGCCGAAGAGGGGCTAAAATTAAGCGGGCTGCGGACCTCGGATCACCCGTATCCTGCCTTGGTATGCACAACCGATGAATTCATCGCCAAGCGTCTGGCCGTTGATTGCCCTCCTGCTCATTGGCACCGCCGGCTGCGGCCCGAGTTGCCCGTCGGCCGACTCCACCGGCTCGGCGGCAGCAGGCCGCCCGCTTGCCAGCTCGCCACCGGCCGCCGCGGCACCTCAAGCAGTCGCCCCTGCAGCAGCCGACCTGGCCCCCTACGACTGTCGGTTCACCGAGCAGCCGATTACGATCGACGGCAGCCTCGACGACGAGGCCTGGCTGGCCGCCGTCGATGTTGGTCCGTTCACGCTCCCCTGGCTCAAGGCGAATGACCGTCCGGCCCGCACGGCGACCCGCGCAAAGCTGCTCTGGGACCGTGAGCACCTCTATATCGCCGCCGACATGGACGATGGTGACGTCTACGCCGACGTCGAGGAGCACGACGGCAACACCTGGGACAACGACGTCTTTGAGATCTTCCTGAAGCCGTCGGTCGAGAAGCCGGCCTACTACGAATTTCATGTGAATGCCAAGAACACACAGTTTGATCTTTTCCTACCCCGGCGCGGCCATGTGGGACGTTTCAAGAAAGACGGCGAATTTGGCGTCGAGTCGGCCGTGAAGGTCCGCGGCACGCTCAACGAATACGCCGATCGCGACGAGGGCTGGTCGGTCGAAATGAAGATCCCGTGGGCAAGCCTCGCCCGCACCGGCGGCCGGCCCGAGCCCGATGACGAGTGGCGATTTGCCCTCTGCCGCTACGATTTCGACATCGCGTATGAGCGACCAGAGCTTTCCACCTCAGCGCCGCTCGACGCGAAAGACCATGCCGACTTTCATGCCTTCGAGCGGTACGCCCCGATTCGCTTCGTCGGCCCGGCCGCTTCGGCTGACAGGCCGTATGGCATCTCCACCATCGTGCCGGTGACCACGTCGAAGGTGGTCGGCTCTCCCGAACCCCCGCTGCCCTACCGCGTGGAGAGGGCCCATCCAAAGGCAACGCCCTCCGGGCTCATTGCCGTGGCCCATCAGCCCGGGAGTGATCGGCTCATTTTCAGCACCGAGCCATCGGCCTATCGGCCCTCCACACTCATGCGGATGCGGGACGACGAAACAGCCTTCGAGCCGGAGGTGCTGATCCCCGCCGACGACACGACCGTGCACTATGCAATCACGTTCCACCCGCAGTTTGCCGACAACGGCTATGTGTTTATTGGCTCCAACGGCATGAACAGCCCTGACGGACGGATACCCGAGGACGGCCGCAAGCGGACCCGAATCACCCGGTACACGATCGACCGCGAGCCCCCACACACGTTCCATCGCGACTCGGCCACGGTGATCATCGAATGGGATTCCAACGGCCACAACGGCGGCGACATGGCCTTTGGTACTGACGGCATGATGTACGTCGGTAGCGGCGACGGCACGAGCGACTCCGATGAAGACCGGGTCGGCCAGGATCTCACCACGCTCCGCGCCAAGATCCTGCGGATCGACGTCGATCATCCCGACGAAGACACCCCGCACGACGGCCGGCACTACTCCGTGCCCAAAGACAACCCGATCTTCGATGCGAAGAGCCCGATCGCCACCGTGAAAAACGCCCGGCCCGAAACCTGGGCTTACGGCATGCGGCAGCCCTGGCGGCTCTCCTTCGACCATAGCCGCGGCCACCTCTGGGTGGCCAATCAGGGGCAGGATCTCTGGGAGCAGATTTACCTGATCGAGCGGGGAGCCAACTACGGTTGGAGCATCGTCGAAGGCTCCCACCCCTTCAACCGCGATCTGCCCCCCGGCCCGACGCCGATCTCGGGCCCGGTCGCCGAACACGCCCATGCCGAGGCCCGTTCCATCACCGGCGGCCTGGTCTACACCGGCGCCGCCCGTCCTGAACTGCATGGTGCCTACCTTTACGGCGACTACTCCACCGGCCGCATCTGGGGCATTCGCCATGACGGCTCGCAGGTGATCTGGCACAAGCTGATTGCCGACACCCCGCTCAACATTACCGGCTTCGGGCTCGACTCCCGCGGTGAACTGCTGATCTGTGACCATCAGCCGGGCGACAAGGGGGGCTTCTATCGGCTCGTGCCGACGCCGCCAGTGCGTGCCGATCAGGCTCCCTTTCCCCAGAAACTCTCCGAGAGCGGCCTGTTTGCAGATGTGTCGCAGCACCGGATGGCCGATGGTGTCGTCCCCTACGAGCCCGCCTCACCCCTCTGGAGCGATGGCACAGTCAAGGCCCGGTTCTTCGCGTTGCCGCCGGCCACGAATTTAGCGGGTAAGGTCGTGCCGGCGAAGATCGGCGTCACCAACGCCCGCGGCTGGAACCTTCCCGACGGCACCGTGCTCGTGAAATCGTTTGCGATCGACGAGGTGGAGGGCGACCCCGCGACCCGCCGCTGGATCGAGACGCGGTTCATGCTCAAGGAACAGGGCGAGTGGGCCGGCTATTCCTACGAATGGAACGACGAGCAGAACGACGCCGTGCTCGTCGAGGCCGCCGGCAAGGACCGCGACTTCACGATCCGCACGGCCGATCGTGCGGCCGCTGCCGAAAAGGGCCGGACGCTCGCCTGGCATTACCCATCGCGCACCGAGTGCATGGTCTGCCACAGCCGCGCCAGCAACTATGTGCTCGGCCTCTGCACCGTGCAGCTCAACCGCGACTATGACTACGAAGCCGTGCTCGGCCCGGGCCATACCACCGACAACCAACTCCGCACGCTCGAACACCTCGGCCTGCTCGACGTGAACTGGTGGGGAGATGCGATGGCCAAACTTCGCGAGAAGGGCATCGCCGCCGGCGTCGAGGAGAAAGACGCCTGGGCCTGGGTGGGCCGGCAGACGAAGTCGGCCGACCCCGAAGCCGCGCGGTTTGCCGAACGTCGATCCACGCTTCTCTCTCGGGCTCCGGCGGCCACCAATCGGCTAGTCAATCCGTATGACGCCGCCCATCCGCTCGAGGCGCGGGCCCGTTCCTACCTGCAGTCGAATTGCGCGAGCTGCCATGTCTTCGCGGGCGGCGGCAATGCCCAGATCGACCTCGAATACATGTCGGCCTACGACACGCGGCCGCTCGACGCCATGAAGGCGGTCGGCGTCAAGCCGTTGCACACCACGTTTGACCTTCCCGATCCGCAGCTGATCGCAGCCGGCCACCCGGAGCGATCGGCGCTCCTCGCCCGCATGAGCCGACGTGGGCCGGGCCAGATGCCCCAGCTGGCGACGACGGTCGTCGATGAGAAGGCCGTGGCACTGATGCGAGAGTGGATCGAATCGCTCACGCCGCCCGAGAGCGCCGTCTCGCAGCGGTGAATCCGGCTCAGGCCGGCAGCGTACGGCGGAGGAATCCGACGAAGTTGCCGTAATAAAAGCCTTCGATATCGGTGGCTGAATACCCGCGGGCGGCAAGCATGCCGCCGATCCGGCCGAGGTCGGCGATGCTGTCGAGATCGAGTGGTGTCTGCTCCGTGCCGAAGCCGCCGTCGAGATCGCTGCCGATTCCCACGTGATTCCCGTTACCGGCAAGCTGGCAGATATGGTCGATGTGGTCACAGATCTTCTCGATGGTCAGGTTGAAGTCCTGCGGCGTGCTCCGCATGTGCGTCCAGCCGTGCACCATCATGATGGCGTCGAAGGCCATGCCGAACACGCAGCCACGGCCGATGAGTTCCTTGATCTGCTCGTCGGTGAACTGACGATTCCAGTTGGCGAGCGACCGGCAGTTGGAATGGCTGGCCCAGAGTGGCCCGGAGAAGTGATCGAGGGCGTCGCGCAGGCTCTCGTCGCAGAGATGGGTGACGTCGAGGATGATCCCCAGCCGCTCCATCTCCTTGAGCAGTTCGCGGCCCTGTGGAGTGAGCGGCCCCTCGGCGTCGGTGCCCATGCCATAGACGCCCGGCCCGTAGTGCACCGGCCCCAGCGCCCGCAGCCCCTCGGCATACGACTGCTCGAGGTGCTTGAACGTCACGATCGAGTCCGCGCCTTCGAGGCTCAGTACATAGCCGATCGGCAGGCCGCCGGCGGCCGCGGTGGCCGGCATCTGCTCCGGCGCGGCCAGCCACGTGGCCAGGTGCCTGTCGAGTTCCCCGCGGGAGCGGATCTGCACCAGTTCGCCGCAGGCCTCCATCTCGCGATACCAGGCCAGTTGGCCAATCGTGTGGGCCCGGGCCTGCTCGGGGCTCATCCAGCCCGGCATGCGGGCGAAATAATCGACCGAGCGGGCGATCTGTGTCGCCACGCAAAGACCGACCCGGCCCCGCCGCATCTCCGGGAAGCAGACCGTGTTGCGGGTGCGAAACACCTGGTCCTTCATGCCCAGTTCGCGCCGGCGGATTCGCTCCTGCGTCCACCGCAGATCGCGGTTGAAGTCGAGCGCGTTATAGGAAAGGTCGAGGTGGACATCAAAGATCAGCTTCGGTTCGTGGGCCATCGGGGGATCCCTCTGGAGATACTCAGATCGAGATGCGACGGCGACGGGCAGCCACCTGCCACCGCTCAGCAGCGCGACCATCCCGCACGACTACCGCCTCCTCGTGCAGAGCGACGGTGGGACAGACGTGCCGCGGCAGGCAGTAGAGTACCGTGCCCACAGGGATCTCGTCAGCCTGCGGCGTTTCGACGACGAGGTGTTCTTCGCTGTGCAGCGGAAACGTCGCCTGCTCGAGGCCGAAGATCGTGAGGCGGGGATGTGGCATCTCGCTGGCGATCGCCTTGTGGCCAAGGTCCAGACAAAGCCGTCCCGGTGCCGGCTTGCTGATCACGCGGGTGAGCAAGACCGCCGCGTTGAGATAGTCGAGGTCGGGAGAAATCGTCGGCTGCCCGTAATCCCAGAGCACCGTTGTACCGGCCCCCACTTCCACATCGCCCCGGCTGGCAAGAATGAACGACGTCGGTGTGCCACCAGCGACGACGAGCGGCACGGCAATGCCAGCCGCCTCCAGATCGTCGCGCAACTGCCACACCGGAGCAAAGGCCGCCTCCACCTCATGCACCAGGTGATCCCGGTCGGCGTCATGCAGATGGCCGTCGTAGGCATGGAGGCCGCCGAAGGAGAGGCCCGGCGAGGCGGCGATACGGCGGGCCAGTCGTACAGCTTTCGGCCCCGGCGCGACGCCAGTGCGATCCATGCCAACGTTGAGATCGAGGAGCGTCTCAATCGCAATGCCCACGTCAGCGGCCGCTCGCGTGAGATCATCGATCCCGACGTCGCTATCGACCACCCCCCGTAACCGCACCTGCGGAAAGCGTCGCACGAGCTCCACGAACCGCCTGGCTGCTGGGCCGACAAGCGGATAGGCCAAAAGGATGTCCTTGCCGCCGGACGCCGCCGCCATCTCGGCTTCCGCAATCGTGGCCGCCTTGAACTTGCCGATGCCATGCCGAAGGCACAGCCGGATGACTTCCGGCATCTTGTGAGTCTTGACATGGGGCCGCAGCCGGTCGGCTCCGCCGGCAGACTCAACCATCCGCCGGAGATTCTCCTCGATCCGGTCGGGGTAGATCAGGAGCGCCGGTGAGGCGATCTCGTCTTCGTTGATAATCCGATACCACTCGGTCATGGAGCCTATCCCGGAGTGTCGACAGTATAGACGAGGTGGGGAACTGGAATGAGGCACGGTTGAAGCGGAAAACTGGGCTAACGCCACCCTTCGCAGCCTGCTAGAACCCCGTTTCCTGCGGCCCTTCACACGGTCGACAGACCCGCGTCGATCCGTGTCCCGCCCAACAAAGGAATGAGAGGGCTTTATGCTGGTGCAAATTCTTGCGGTTATCGGCTGGTTCGTTGCGATGGTCGTCGTGATGTCGCTGATCGAGCATCAGGTGCACTGTCGCCTGATGCACAAGAAACCTCGCAATCCCCTCTTCAAAAACCTGCGGGCTCGGCAGAAGATCTTCACGAGTCATGCGGTCGAACATCACACTCAATATCGCAAGTCGTTTCACGATGAGCCTTTGCCCCCGGGCGAGGATCGCGGGATCCGGCTCAACCTCTGGGAAGGTCTCGTGGAGAGTCTCCCTCTGAGCCTGGCCCTGTGGGGCCTGTCGGCCGTCACCGGGTATTCCACATTTCTCGTCGGCGCGTGCGTGTGGCCGATGGTGGTTGCCCTGCACCACACGATCTGGAACCAGATTCATCTGGAGATGCACAAGCCGGAGGGCCGCTTCTTCAGGAACTGGGCGGCGTACAAGTTTGTGGCAAGGCATCACTTCCTGCATCACCGCTATCCCGATAAGAATTTCAACGTGGCCTTTCCGGTAGGCGATTTCCTCTGTGGCACCACCGCCAAGGCCTCACCGGACGACTGGCAGGCGATGCGCGCAGAAGGCATCGCCTGAGCCCCACCACGGCCGCACCCCGGAGCGGAGGCTTCGTCAACGAACAAAACGTTCATCGAATTGAATCCTTGATCACAGAATGCCGATTGAATGGACAAGGCGGCTCGCGAGCAGCCAGTTTCAGTCACAAACCCAAGGGAGCGACATCATGGGCAAGGGCAACAACGCGCAAAAGAATGATAAGAAGAAGATGAAGCCCAAGCAGGACAAGACGAAGCCCGCTGCCAAGAAATAAGCGGTTAGCCTTCGTTGCGAGCCATCGAGCCTTCGCGTTCGGCCGAGTTGACCTGCTCCTTCAACGACCCCACTTGCTGTCGCGCTGTTTGGTCACGGCAGCTTTGTGTGCAAGCGTTTCAAGAGGAAGGTGAACCAGCATGAACAACTTCTATGGTTATGGTCTGGCCGTCCTGGCATCGGTCCTCTGGGGCCTGACCTACTGCCTCGATGAACGAGTCTTGGCGAGCCTCTCGGTCTACAAGCTCTACTTTCTGCACTGCCTCTGTGGCGCGTTGGTGGCCGGGGCGGTCTTGCTTCTCCAGGGAAACTCACCGGCATCCCTGTTCACGTTCAATACGTCGGCGGCCAGTATTCCACTCGTGCTGGTGACGCTCTTGACGGCCACGACGGCTGCGCTCGCCATCCTCAGTTCGATTCAGCTGCTCGGGGCCAATACGTCGGCTGTTCTGGAAATCTCATACCCTCTGTTTGTCGCCCTCTTCTCAGTGCTGTTTTTCAAGGGGCAGCTGCAGTCTCCGGTGGTGATCGGCGGTATTTTTATCTTTATTGGATCGGCCATCATCGTGCTCGCGAAATAAAATGCTCACCGCCATGCCGCCCCGAGAGCCAGACACAGAAAACGAAAACATCCCGGAGCAGCCCGACTCCTATCTGGAAAATGGCCTGCTGGTCTTCACGGCCGCCCATCACCTCACACGCGGATACTGCTGTGGCTCCGGTTGTCGGCACTGTCCCTATGAGCCGCGGCATCTTGAGGGCACGACGAAAGTTCGCGCATGACCGCCTATCGATATGATGACGACGAGGCCGCAGACGACTGGGACGAAGAGGACGACCTCAACGAGGATGACTCGGCCGACGAACCGACTGTCCCGTGTCCCTACTGCCGCCGCGACATCCTCGAAGACACGCCACGGTGCCCCTACTGCGATCGCTATATCTCCGAGGAGGACCATGCAGCGCCGCGAAAACCCCTGTGGGTGATCGCCACGGCGATGATCTGTCTGGGGATTGCGCTCTACTGGGTTTTTGCGGCGTTCTAGGGCACACATTCCCGTACCGCGGCAGTACTCAGGGATTCGTCATCCGGCAGGGCATCAACCGACCTGATGGGCCCCGAGCCGGCCGCAGCGCTTTCATGACACAAACGCACAAAACCCAAAGGCGGACGGGGTGGGATTCGAACGATCGCGATCTTTGGCCGAAAACCGCACGTTTTCCAGAATGACGACGCAGAATCCGACGCAGTTGGCCGCAAACACGGCTGCGACGGACCAACTGACCCGAGCGATTGGCTTGGCGGCCAAGATCGCCGCCCTGCCGCCCGAGGTCGCGGCAGCTCTTTCCGAGCTACTTGGTGATGAATCCCATTCAAAACAAATTCCGTGATGCCGTGCCATCAGCGATTCCCGGAAAGTCTTCATCGGCGAGAAACAACATGCTGCTCTGTGCTCA
>CAZODJ010000017.1:24514-27533 GCA_964578555.1 uncultured Candidatus Kuenenia sp. | reverse complement strand
TCACCCGCGGAGCACCGCCGGCAGCATGCGGGTGAGCTGCCAGACGCCGCTGCCGCCACGAGCAAACGCCCCATACATGTCGACCAGCCCCCGCGCAAGCACCCCACCGCGCGAGTGCCACGGAAACCACGGCGGCGTGAGCCGCGGGGCGAGCGGTCCGCGGATGATCGAGTTGTGCACGAGCGGCAGAAGCAGCGGATCGTGCACGAAGCCGATGCCGCTTTTCGGATCGCTGCGGGTGCCTCCGGGATAGCCACCCCAGGGGATGCTCGCCATGGAATACGCCAGAGCCGACCAGCAGTTGCGGGCCACGACGCCAAACGGCAGATGTTCGAGCAGGAGATCGGCGCGGGCGGCGTCGCGGGTGGAGAGATACTCAGGCACCGTCACGCTGGCGGCCAGTGACCCGGGCAGGCTGCGGGCCAGCGCCGCGGCGCGCGCGCAGTAGGCCTCCACATCGGCGGCCTCGAGCGGCAGTTCTCCTGCCACGGGCACGAACCATTCCCGTGTGATCCAGGCATGGTCGGCATCGGCCCGCAGCCCGTCACGAAACACCCAGGGGAGCGAGCCATCGCCGGGGGGCACGCGACCGGTGATCTCCTGCCACAGTCCGGCTGCCCCCGGATACCAGGCCGGCCGCGGCGGGAGGCTTTCGAGCCGCCGCCGGATGAGGCCGACGAATTCATCGCGTTGATCCCAGCTTCGGCAGGTGACGACGAGTTTCGTGGCGATGCAGTTGAACGACGTATTGTTGGCGATCGAGGCGGCAATCGCGTCGGCCTGAAACCGCAGTTGGGCCGGCGTGTAGCGGCCGGGCACGACGAACCACGGTGTCACATTCCCCAGTTCGCAGGTGATCGGCTTCATCGTGCTGGCGGCCACCGCGGCGAAGGCGGCTGCACCGCCCGTGAGATGCACGTGCGAGACCGCGTCGGCAGCGACCGCCTCGCGGGCGATGTCGGCGCCGCCCACGACGAACGCCACGAGCCCCGCGTCGACCAAGGGCTTGACCGCTTCGCGCAAGACGGATGCCAGCGGCTCGTGCACGGGATGGAGCTTCACCATCGCCGCCCGCCCGTGCTCGAAGATCTGGCAGATCGCATCGGCCACGGCGAGCCCCGTCACATTGCCGGCGCCAAGCACCACCGCCACACCGCCATCCCGTGGCCGCGTGGCACACTCCTCCTGCCATGTCTCGAGAAAAGCGTCGATGCTCCCCGGGTTGGCGCAGCGAACGGTTGCCCGATGCCCCGGGAAGATGGCGGTGTCGAGCATGCCGCGGGCGGGAAGCAGATCGACCTCGACGAGGCTCGAGAGGTCGCTGCCGCTTGACCGATGGGCGATCCGCGGCGGTCTGGTGAGCCGAGGCCGGCCCGTGGCGGCGATCTCCTCGAGCGCCCGCGTGGTGAGCAGGAGTAGCCGCAGCGTTACGAGCGGTCCCGTCGCCAGTTCTTCCGCGCGGGCGGCGGCCTCATGGACTCGGCCGTGCGCCTGCTTGACCGTGACCGCTGCCTCGGCCCAGGCGGGTGCTGCGGCGACCACGCTCCGGGCTGTGGCCAGCGCGAGCCGCGCCCGCGTTGCCGGATCCGTAGCCGCGTGCCGTGCTGCACCGGCCACAAGCATCGCCACGACATCTGTCAATAAATCCGGCATGGTTTCTTGTTCTCTCATTTTACTTGCCCACGCAGTGGCGGGAAAAGATCCGGTCGAGCAAGTCGGTGCCGATCACGGTGCCGGTCACGTCGCCGAGGGCGTCGATTCCCTGGTGCAGAAGCGCTGCCACCACCGCCTCGTCGGCCATGCCTGTCCCTTCGCGAGCCGTTGCGATTGTCGCGTGGGCGGCGGCGGCTACCCGCTGGGCCTCAGCCACACCCACCCGCATCCGGAGCGTAGCGGGCGAGCGGTCCCGTGTGACTTCGGCGACGCGCGTGAAGAGTGCTCGCTGCAGCTCTGACAGACCAGTGCCCGTCCGGCTGCTGGTACGAATCAGCTCGTCGCCCATCTGAGCATGAGCCAGCAGATCACATCGCAACACGACATCGATGCAGGGCACCTTCTTCGCCTGAACAGACAACGTCGTCCATGCACTCTTCTGATCATCAACCGCATCGCGACAGGCCACGATCACATCGGCGCGAGCAACTTCCTCACGAGCCCGCCGGTCTGCCTCGGCCGAGGGTGAGCGATCTTCGGCAGCGGCAGGCTCGGCCAGTCCGGCGATGTCGATGAGCAGACATGCTGCCCCGGTGGCCGGCTCATCGAGTCGCGCGACGAGCCAATCACGGGTGGTGCCGGCCTCGTCAGCGACAAGCGCCTCTCCTCTGCCGACGACCGCATTGAAGAGGCTGCTCTTGCCAATGTTGGGCCGACCGACGAGTACGGCGCGGGGTAGATCACCCGCGGCAGCATCACGGCCAGCGAGCTGCCGCATGATGCCTGCCAGTCCATCCGCCACCGAGCGGACGCGATCCTCGAGAACATCCCAGGCCGCCACCACGGGAACCGCGTCGGGCGTCGTCTCGTCGGCAAAGTCGATGCCGGCTTCCACGTCGGCCAAGAGGTCGAGCAGCTGCTGCCGGAGTCGCTCGAGATCCCGGCCGACGCCGCCGGCCATCCTGTCGAGTGCCGCTGACAGTTCACTCGGTGTGCGGGCATCGACGACAGCCAGTACCGCCTCGGCCTGCAGAAGATCGAGGCGGCCGGCAAGGAACGACCGCAACGAAAACTCGCCCGGCCGCGCCAGCCGCGCCCCGAGCCGACAGGCTTCGGCGATCACCGCATCGACCAGCGGCGGTGAGCCCGGCAACTGCAGTTCGGCAAGCGGCCCTCCCGTCGGCCCGGCGGGGCCGGGCCAGTGCAACAGGTGGAGCGGCACACAGCCCCATTCTTGACCAAGCCCCTCCGGATGGAGCCGCCCATACACCACCCGCGGCTGCTCCCCCACCGTGGCAAACCCACCCGCGTCCGGCTCTATCAGCACCGCCAAAACATCAGTCAGCCGCTCACCCGCCAGCCGCAC
>CAZODJ010000017.1:0-24414 GCA_964578555.1 uncultured Candidatus Kuenenia sp. | reverse complement strand
TCACCGCTTCTTCCGAGACTCGCGTTTCTGTCGCGCCGCATCGGCTGCTCCGACGGTCGCCTTGCTCTTGGCGGCCGGGCTGAAGATCGCATCGATCGTCTTCTTCGGTGTGGTCACCGCCCCAGCGGTGGCGGGCGTCGCCTGCGGCAGGAGCAGCCGTTCGCCGATGCCCCACAGGCTCGAGGCGATGAAGTACAGACACAGGCCGCAGGGCACCTTGAAGAACATCAACGCCATGAACCACATCATGTACTTCATCACCTGCTGCTGCATCTGGGCCTGCTCGTCGAGCGCCGGCGGCATGAAGAGCTTCTGCTGCCAGAGGAACAGGCCGATGGTGGCCAGCGGAAACAGGTTGAGGAAGGGGCCGAGCCAGCCCTCTGGGGCCGTGAGAAATCCGGGCAGGTAGCTCGACCAGTCGAGGAACATGTCGGGGGCGGCGAGGTTGGAGCACCAGCGGATCGCCGAACTGAAGAGGGGCGCCTGCCGAAGCTCCACGTCGGTCGCCAATGACCGGTAGAGGCCCATAAAAATCGGGATCTGGATGAAGACGAGGAGGCAGCCGCCCATCGGGTTGTAGTCGTGCTTCCGCCACAGCTCCTGCGTGGCCTGCGTCCGCTTCGGGGGATCGTTCTTGTACTTCTCCGCGATCGCCTTCATCTCCGGCTGCAGCAGTTGCATCTTCTGCGACGACACCGCCTGCTTGCGGCTGATGGGAAACATCGCGCCGCGGACGATGACGGTCAGGAGCAGGATCGCGACTCCATAATTGCCGATGATCGCATGGATGGCGTGGAGGACTGCGATCAAGGGACGGGCCACCCAGCCAAACCAGCCGTAGTAGACAAGGTCGTCCATCGTCGCGCCTGGGGTGCCGAAACCAGCGAGCAGCTCCGGTCGCTTCGGCCCGGCGAAGATCTCGTAGCGATGCACGACCGGGGCATCGGGGGCGACCGTGATCGGCTGAGAAACGAGCCGGCAGGTGACGTCGACCAGCTTGCGTCGCGCCGCCTCCGGGATGTCGCCGGCGACGAGGGGTCGCACCTCTTCCAGCCGCGGAGCCTCCGGCCCTTCGGCCGTGGGAATGACGGCCGACGCGAAGTAGAGCGAGTCGACGCCGGCGAACGAGAGCGGCTTGGCATCGAGCACGGCAGTGGCCGGATGGGCGAGCGCCCCGTCGGCCATCTTCAGGCCGCTCACGAGCGTCGATGGCTCACCGACGAACCGCATCGCCACATCACGAACCGCGAGCGATCCCCAGTCGCGAGCGATGCGGGCGGCATACCACCAGCCTTCCGTGGGGAGCCCGGTGGGGCCGTCGAGGGCGTAGACCACCGTGGTGTTCCGTCCGGTCGACGACAGTTCCACCATGAGGGCGAGCCGATAGCCTCCTTCCCTGCCGGTGTCATCGACGTTCGGCACGGCGACATACTCCTTGGCGACCGTGAGCCCGCCGGAGAGCCGCCTCGTGAACCGCACCCGCCCGCCATCGCTCGACGGATCGATCTCCCAATCGATCTCCTGCAGCTCCTGCCCCGGCACCTCGGTAAAGAGTTCGGGCCGCTTCGAGCCGTCGCGGGACTCGAGCGATAGCCGGAATGAAAACGGGTCGCACGGCTGCCCACGCGGATCGGCGACGGGCTGCGTCTCGAACTCGGGCCGCACCACCTCCAGCGGACGGCGGGTGAGCGTGGCCTGCACGGAGAGCGGGGCACCCTCGCGGACCAGACCGATCGCGACCGTTTGCCGGGGTTTCGTCTTCGCGAGCGTCTCGTGGAGGCTGCGGGCGTCGGGGATCGCGAGGCCGTCGATCGTCGTGATCACGTCGCCCGCGCGGATGCCAGCGGCGGCGGCAGGCGTGCCGGCTCCGACCACACCGACGCGGCAGCCATCGGCAGCGGTCTCCACGGCGAGGTGCCCCAGATAGCCGGAGCGGTCGTCCTGATCGTGAAACTGGCTGCCGGCCAGTTCGATCCGCTGCACGGCAGCCCCGCGACTGGTGAGCGTGACAAGCATCTTGAGCGGCCCCTCGGGGTCGAGCGAGCCGAGCGTGCGAAACGTCCGCTCCGCCGCCGGCGCCGCAGCATCATCCTCAGCCGCCACGTCGCCCTTCGGCTCAGCAGGTTGCGCAGCCCGATCCTTCGCCGCCTGATCCGCCGAAGCTCCGCCCGCCTCAACCGCATCGGACTCAGCCCGCGCCGCCACCTCCGCCTCGGCCTCGACGGCCGGGGGCTTCGGAAACAGGTAGACCTGCAGCAACTGGCTGCCCAGCACGATGGCCAGCGAGATGGCGATGAAAGAGGCGTAACGGCGTTCCACAGATTCTCCTTAATCATCGCCCCTGGGCGAGTCGGTCACCGAGGAAGTTGTCGAGGTCGGGGATCGCGTGGATTTTTTCCCGCGTTGTCTCGAAGGGGTACTCGACCCGCCGATATCGCACGGCATCATCCTCGAGGATCACATAGCAGGCTCGCCGGTCACCGTCCCGCGGCTGGCCGACCGACCCCACGTTCACCATCGCCTTGGAGTCTGGCAAAGGAAGCCGGCATTCCGTTTCACCGGACCGCAGCGTCGGCGCGGAAAAGTCGGGCGTTGGCGTAAACACTCCCGGAATGTGGGTGTGACCCTGGAAGCAGTAGCGGGTGATCAGTTCGAAAATGTGTTCCAGCTTCAGCGGATTGTAGATGTCTTCGGGAAACACGTACTCGTCGAGCGGCCGCTTGGCCGATCCATGGACGAAGAGGAGGTGCCCCTCGGTGTGGGTGCGGGGCAACTCACCGAGGAAGTCGGTGAGCTGATCATGCGCATGCTTGGGCTGGCGGTCGTAGCGTTCGAGTTGCTGCCGTGTCCAGCGAATTGCCCGCTCAGCGCCGACATTGAAGCCGTCGGGATCAAAGAGGGCTCCCTGGTCGTGATTGCCCAACAGCACGAGGCTGCATCGCTCCCGCACGATCGCGAGGCATTCGCAGGGGTTGGGACCGTATCCGACCACATCGCCGAGGCAATAGATGGAGTCGACCCGCTGCGTGTCGATATCTTCGAACACGGCATGGAGGGCTTCCAGGTTGCCGTGGATATCGCTGATGATGGCCCGCTTCACTCGTCGATTACCTGCTCGGGTGGCGGGCTCCAGAAAATCGTCTGCGGTCTGAAGCCTTGAGGGTACGATCGCCGCCGGGGCACGGTCAAGCAGCGGCAGCCAGTGCCCGGCAGCGGAATCAGGCATCAGAAGCATCCGCCATGAACGTTCTCGCCATCGACACAAGCCTGCCCACGGGGTCCGTTGCCGCCCTCGTGTGGTCGGCCACCGGCACGCGCGTGGCCGAGCGACCGCTCGGGGCGGCCGGTGAGCATGCCCGTCGCCTCATGCCAGAACTGGTCACGGCCGCAGCGGCGCTCGGCTGGCAGATTCCCGCGGTCGACCTCGTGGCGGTCGTTCGTGGGCCCGGATCGTTCACCGGCCTGCGGGTCGGCGTGACCACGGCCAAGACGCTCTGCTGGGCCGTCGATGCCAGGCTCGTGGGGGTTTCCGGATTCGAGGTCGTGGCAAGACAGACCGCGGCGGAACGGGGCCGGCGGGAGGAGGTGGCGATCGCCTTCGATGCCGGCCGCGGCGAGGTCTTCGCGGCACTGGCGACTCCGGATGACGATGCACCCACGGGATGGCTGGTAACCGTCGGTGAGTTGGTAGAAGCAAACCGCTGGCTTGATTCGATTCCGGCAGGCCGATGGGTGTCGGGGCCGGCGCTTGAGATGCTGGGCGATGCCGCCAAGGTCCGTGGGCTCAGGGTCGCGCCGCAGGCCGCATGGCGCCCCTCAGCCGGCGAGGTGGCCACGATCGCGATCCTGCGCGCAGAGGCGGGCCTCTTCGATGATCCGCAAACCCTGCTCCCCGAATACAGCCGCCCGAGCTACGCGGAAGAAAAAAAACCCGGCGGCACGGGCTGACGCATCGGCCCTCTACAAGCGGTGGGGCAGAGGCTACGATTGCCGCTGTTTCACGACTTCCGCCGCCGATGTTTTCCCGGACCGCCAGCCAGGGGCTTGCCGCATGCGACCGATCCAAAAACTCCTCGTCGCCAATCGTAGTGAGATTGCGATCCGGGTCTTTCGCTCCGCCCATGAGCTGGGCATTCGCACCGTGGCGATCTACGCCCACGAAGACCGCTTCGCGCTCCATCGGTTCAAGGCCGACGAGGCCTACCTGGTCGGCAAGCCCGGCGAGCCGATCCGCTCCTATCTCGACATCCATGGCATCGTCGCCATCGCCAAGGAACACGGGATCGACGCCATCCACCCGGGCTACGGCTTCCTCTCCGAAAACCCCGAATTCGCCGCCGCGTGCGCGAAGGCGGGCATCATCTTCGTGGGGCCGCGGGTCGAGCTGCTGCAGATGCTCGGCGACAAGACCACTGCCCGCGACCTAGCCCGCCAGGCGGGCGTTCCGATCCTGGCCGGCAGCCCCAAGCCCGTGACGAGTGCCGCCGAGGCGCTCGAAGTCGCGAAACAGCTCGGCTGGCCGGTGATCCTCAAGGCGGCTCACGGTGGTGGCGGCCGTGGCATGCGGGTGGTGCATCGCGAGGATGAACTCGCGGCGGCGCTCGAGACCGCCCAACGGGAGAGCCAGTCGGCCTTCGGGTCGAGCGCCGTCTTCGTCGAGAAGTTCATCCAGCGAGCCCGCCACATCGAAGTGCAGCTGCTGGGCGACACGCACGGCAACCTCGTGCATCTCTTCGAGCGGGATTGCTCGGTGCAGCGGCGTCACCAGAAGGTGGTCGAGGTCGCGCCGGCGCCCAACCTCGGTCCCAAGCTCCGCGACGAGATCTGCGGGGCGGCCTTGGCGATCGGCCGCATGGCCCGCTACGAAAACGCCGGTACGGTCGAGTTCCTGGTCGACGCCGACACCGACCGCTTCTACTTCATCGAGGTCAACCCACGAATCCAGGTGGAGCACACCGTCACCGAGGAGATTACGGGCGTCGATATCGTGCGTCGCCAGATCCGCGTGGCGGAGGGCTGGAAGCTGTCCGACCCGCAGATCAATCTGCCCGACCAGGCGGCGATCCGCTCAATGGGCACCGCGATCCAGTGCCGTGTGACGACCGAGGATCCGGAAAACCGGTTCCTCCCCGACTACGGCCGAATGACGGCCTATCGCTCGGGAGGCGGCCTCGGCATCCGCCTCGATGCCGGCACCGCCTTTTCAGGCGCAGTGGTGACGCCCTACTTCGACTCGCTCCTGGTGAAAGTGACCGCCCGCGGCCTCACGCTCGACGAGGCGGCCGGCCACATCGAGCGGTGCCTGCAGGAATTTCGCGTCCGCGGCGTGAAGACCAACATCCCGTTCCTCATCAATCTCGTCACCCACCCCGAATTTCTCGCCGGCAGGTGCACCACGCGGTTCATCGATGAGACGCCCGCGCTCTTCGACTTCCCAGTCCGTCAGGATCGGGCCACCAAGATCCTGGAATACCTCGCCGACGTGATCGTCAACGGCAACCCGCTCGCGAAGGGCCGGCCCGCGGCAGTGCGGCGGGAGCCGGCGATCGTGCCCGACTACGACCACATCGCATCCCCGCCACCGGGTCTGCGCGACAAGCTCAAGGAACTCGGCCCGGAGAAGTTTGCGGCGTGGGTCCGCAGCCAGCGACGCCTCTTGATCACCGACACGACGATGCGGGATGCCCACCAGTCGCTCCTGGCAACGCGGATGCGGTCCCACGACATGCTCGCCGTGGCCGACGCCTACGCGCATCTCGCCAGCGGCCTCTTTTCGCTCGAGATGTGGGGGGGCGCCACATTCGACACGGCGATGCGGTTTCTGAAGGAGTGCCCGTGGGATCGCCTCCTGCAACTCCGCGAGAAGGTTCCCAACATCCTCTTTCAGATGCTCCTGCGGGCCAGCAACGCCGTCGGCTACACCAACTATCCCGACAACATCGTGCAGGCGTTCGTGAAAGAATCGGCCGCCGCCGGGATCGACGTGTTCCGCGTGTTCGACCCGCTCAACTGGGTGCCGAACATGACCGTGGCGATGGATGCCGTGATCGAGAGCGGCGCGATCTGCCAGGCCGCCATCTGCTACACCGGCGACGTGCTCGACCCGAAGCGGACGAAGTATTCGCTCGACTACTACGTGCAACTCGCCAAGGAGCTCGAAAAACGCGGCGCTCACATGCTGGCGATCAAGGACATGGCCGGCCTCTGCAAGCCGTTCGCGGCGGGGAAGCTCGTGAAGGCGCTGCACGACGAGGTCGGCATCCCGATCCACTTCCACACCCACGACACGTCAGGGGCCTCGCTGGCCAGTGCGCTCGAGGCGGGCCGCAATGGGGCGAGTGTGGTCGATGCCGCGATGGCGCCCTTTGCCGGTCTCACGAGCCAGCCGAACCTCAATGCCATCGTCGAGGCGGTCCGCAACACGCCGCATGACACCGGGCTCGATCCCGAGCCGCTCCGCCACCTCACCCACTACTGGGCGGCGGTCCGCGACCACTACACGGCGTTTGAATGCGGCATGAAGGCTCCCGATGCCGACCTCTACCTCCACGAGATGCCCGGCGGCCAGTTCACGAACCTGCTGGAGCAGGCCAAGGCGTTGGGGCTGGGCGACCAGTGGGAAGACGTCTGCCGGGCGTATGCCGACGTCAACCAGCTTGTGGGCGACATCGTGAAGGTGACGCCGACGAGCAAGGCGGTGGGGGACCTCGCGCTCTTGCTCGTGACCAATGGCATGCGGGCCTCCGACCTGTTGACCGATTCCCGGGAGCTCTCGTTTCCGGAGTCGGCGATCGATCTGCTCGCCGGTCGGATGGGCCAGCCGCCCGGTGGCTTTCCGCCGGAGGTGGTGAAACGGGTTGTCCGCAAGGGCGAGGTGCTCACCGGGCGTCCGGGTGAGTCGATGCCACCGGCCGACTTCGCTGCCGCCGAGAAGACGGTCGGCGAGTTGCTCGGCCGCATGGCGTCGCCCCGCGAGGTGCTCTCGTGGCTCCTCTATCCGCGGGTGTTTCAAGACTATGCCCGGTTCGTGGCCAAGCATGGCGACGTGAGTGTGCTGCCCACGCCGGCCTTCCTCGAGGGGCCGAAGCCGGGCGAGGAGTTGCCGATCAGCATCGAGCCGGGCAAGACGCTGCTGGTTCGCCTGCTCACCGTTGGTGAGCCGCACGCGGATGGCACGCGGGCGGTGTTCTTCGAGCTCAACGGTCAGCCGCGGAGCGTTTCGGTAACCGATCGCACGCTCGAGGGACTGGTGCAGCGGCGGCCGCGGGCGGTGGCGGGCGACGCGAGCCAGGTGGGCGCGCCGATGCCGGGGCTCGTCGTCACCGTGGCCGTGCGTCCAGGCGACAAGGTGACGCAGGGGCAGAAGCTGCTCAGCCTCGAGGCAATGAAGATGGAGACGACCGTGTATGCCGATCGCGACGGCACGATCGCCGAAGTGCTCGTGTCTCCTGGCACGCCCGTCGAGCCGCAGGAACTGCTGATTCGCTACGGGTGAGGCGGCACACCCGGCGGTAAAAGCCCGACTTGAACAACGCCTGACTGTCCCGACGGAAAGACGTCGTTTTATGCAGACGCGAGTGGCTCGAGCACGCCAGTGCTGTCGCCAAAGCCGGTGACGTCGACTCCCGAACCCCGGAGGATCGTGAGCCACGCGTTGCACAACGGCGTGCCTTTGGAGGCGACGATATTCTCTCCCAGTCGCAGCCCCGCGCCACGGCCGGCGACGAGCGTCGGGCAGTTGTCGAGGCTGTGACCGGTGCGGATGTTGCTGCCGTAGACCACGGTCGTGTGGTCGAAGAGTGACGAGCCGTCCGGCTCCTTCGTAGCCTTGAGCCGGTCGAAGAGCCCGGCGAGCAGTTCGCTCTGCGCGACGTCGCGGCGCTGCGAGGCCTCCAGCTTCTCACCCGCATGGCCATGGTAGTGGCTCATCGTATGGGCCTCCACCTTGATCCCGAGGCTCGCCACCAGCGTGCTTACCGGCTGGCGGTAGGTGATCACCCGCGTGCTGTCGGTTTCGAGTGCAACCGCCAAGATCTCATACATCATCTTGATCTCTTCCACGCCGGAGAGGCCCGGCTGCGGCTCCGCGAGCGCGGGCTGCGGCCGCTCGACGCCCAACCACTTTTGGTCACGGGCAAGCTTCCGCTCCAGATCACGGATGCCGTCGAAGTATTCCCTCAACTTCTCGCGGTCAGCCTTGCCAAGATGCCGGCCGAGTTCACGGGCGTTTTCGAGGGCATCGTCGAGCACGCTCTTGCGCTCGGCAAGCCGGGCCTGCTGCTGCTCAAGCGGCGTCGTGTCCCGCGCAAAGAGCTTGTGGAATGCCTCGACAGGATTCCGCGGCCCGCCCAGCGGCTTGCCACGGGAATCCCAGGAGAGCGAGAGCCCCGGGCCGTGGCCCGAACCGCCCGCCGCCTCGCCGCAGTCGAGGCAGAGCGAGTCAAACCGGGTCTCGGCGCCAAGCCGACTCGCGGCGACTTGGTCGACTGAGACGGTATTCGAGAACGCCTGTCCCGGCTGGCCAAACTCGTTGGCTCCGGTCAGCCAGAACGTGCTGCCGTAGTGGCCATTGGCCGTGTGGCGATGCCAGAGTCCTTGCACAAGCGAGAAGTCACTCTTGTGCGTCTCCAGCGGCGCAAGGCCTGGCGGCAGCGGGTAATCGGGGCCCGGCTTCTTCACATCCGGATACCACGAGTCATCCGTCACGCCCCAGCCGAAGCCGAGAAAGACAAGCCGCTTGGGCCGTGGCTCGGCGGTGGCAGCAGCCGCAAACCGGCGGAAGCCCAGCGACTCCAGCGCAGGCAGTGCGATCAGCGATGTCGTGGTTTCGAGGAAGCGGCGACGGTCGAAGGCGGGCTTCATGGGGGCATGGCTCCGGTGGATGACTGGAAAAACGATCACTTCGATCGAAACGCATCACTCTGCACGAGGCCGTAGATGAACTCGCGGATGGCGAAGTCTTTTGCCTCAGCCCGGCTGATGATCGCCTCGACGAGCGGCTCGTCGCGGAAGCCGCAGGGGCGGCCGAGGGCATATTCAACGAGGGCCTTCGCGAAGCCACGGGCGAAGTCCTTCTCCCGTGCGGCAACCGCGGCGCGAAAGCCTTCGAAGCCGACGAACGAGGGTCCGCCGTGGAAACTGCCGGCCACCTCGATCGGCCAGGTTTTCTTCAGGGCCGGATTCGCCCAGCCATTCGCATCGACGGGCGTGTAGCTGTCTTCGGTGCGCCATGCGCCCACGGCGTCGAAGTTCTCGAGCGCCAGGCCTGGTGGATCGATCCGCCGGTGGCAGCTCGCGCACTGCGGCTCCTCCTGGTGCGCGACGAGCCGGTCCTGGGTGGTGAGCGATTTTCCGGCGAGCCTGGCCACCTGCGGCACGTTCGGCGGGGCCGGCGGCGGCGGATCATCGAGGAGTTTCCGCAGCACCCAGGCGCCGCGTTCGACGGGGCTCGAATGTTCGCCGTCGCTCCCCATCGCGTGGATCGCTGCCATCCCCAGGAGGCCGCCCCGCGGACTTCCTTGAGGCACGGGCACCCGGCGGAACTCGTCACCCACGACGCCGTCGATTTCGTAGTACTCGGCGAGTAATCCGTTGACGACGACGGAGTCGGCCTGGAGGAGACCGCCGATGCGGCCGTTGGTCCGGAGGAGGTCCGCGAACGTCTCGTACACCTCGCGGCGGGCGGCCTCCTTCGCAGGCAGGTCGAACCGCGGAAATCGCCGCGGGTCGAACTGGAAGAAGTCGAGCCGGTCCATCCCGAGCCACTGCGACACGAACGGCTCCACGAAACCGTTTACCCGCGGGTCGTCGAGCAGACGGCGGCACTCCTGGTCGAGTGCGGCAGCGTCGCGCAGGCCGTTTGCCTGCGCCCGCTTCCGGAGTGCGGCATCCGGCGGCTCGCCCCAGAGCAGGTAGGAGAGCCGGCAGGCGAGCTTTTGTGAGTCGAGCGACTCGTCACCGTCGTCGTCGCTGCGTGCAGGCTCGGCACGGTAGAGAAACCGTGGCGAGGCGAGCACCGCCGCGAGGGTCTCCTCGAGCGCCGCTGCGTGCGTCATTCCGGCGCGCCGGCGGGCGGCATGGCCGGAAAGGAGGCGGTCGAGATAGCCCCGCGGTGCCGAGACGCCCCGGTAGGCCTGGAGCACGAACCGGCCGAGCGCCGCCTTGATCGCCGCAGGCGGCAGCGAGGCCCCTTGTTCATCGAGCGGAATGCCGAGGGCCGCAATCCCCGGCGGCGGGTCGCGATCGGCGTCGCTCCGCCTCTCGATCTCCAGCCAGTCGACCCAGATCGCCAGTTCCGGCCCGATGCCGTTGGCTTTCTGATCCTCTTTGAACCGCGCTACGGCACGCGGCAGCTGGCCCGCTCCCCGCTCGCGGATGAAGAGCATGCGGCTGCGGCCGTCGTGCTTCGCCAGAATGACATACGGAATCTCGATCACTGCCGGCGCATCGACGGTGCCGAGCACCGCGTGGGTGCTCCTGGCCGGCACGTCCTGGGGCCACGGCGCCTGACCGAACTCGATGAAGCGTCGCTCAGCCGGCGCCTGGGGCGTCGCTCCAGCGCGGACCCGCACGATATAGTCGCCAGGCGGCCAGTCGTCTGGGATCCGCAACGCGAACCAATTGTTGGCGTAGCTCGAACGGTTGGCTCCGGGGAGCGTCAGATACGCCCCCGTGTCGAGCAGCGGCTGTTCCAGATAGTGCTTCTCGTACTCGATGAACTCAGAGTTGATGTTCAGCTCCCAAAGCACCTGCACATCGAAGTCTTTCGACCAGCCGAACGTATCCGGCGCCGGGGCCCCGGGGATCCGCTCCCACTGGTGAACCAGCTGCCAGTCGCTCGGAGCCCGCTTGCGGACATCGGCGAGCACTTCGGCGTTCTCAGGCTTGTTGGCCGCGGCGAGGACCGCGTTGGCCCACGCCCGCGCGCGCTGATGCTCGTCGAGCCATTTCTCGTGGGCCGCCAGGAACCCGGCGTGGTTCGCCTCCGCCTCTACCCGCAGCGTCTTCTCGACCCCGACGACCAGAGTCTTGGCAAAGGCCTCGTGCACGGCCTCTCGTCCGAGCGCCCGGTACTGGTCGAACTGGTCTCCTGACATAAAGAGGTTGCTGCCGGAGGTGTCGAAGCCGCCCGACCGCGTGTCGGCCGGCAGCTCGTTCACGTCGATCTCCACCTCAAGGAGCTGCCGCAGCGTATTTTGATACTCTCGGCGATTGAGACGTCGCAGGAGCGTATCACTCCCCTGATCAGCGAGGCTCTTCCGCGCTGTCACCATCACATGGGAGAGATCGTCGAGCAGTTCGATCTTGCTCACGGGATCGATCGGCCTGGCGTCGGCCGGCGGCATCTCGCCGGAGTTGAGTGCATTGAGCACCTTCTGCCACCGCTCCGCCATCTCGATGGTGTCGATCGACGGCCCGAGCGTGTCGACACGAAACGACGCCTGTGCGTCGTCGGCCCCGTGGCACTCGCCACAGTGTTTGGCGAGGACCGCGAGCGTGGCCTCCGCCACCCGTGGTGCCGCCGGAAGTTCGGTAGCCAGTGAATCGGCTACCGTTGCCGCCGCCAGCAAAGCCGGCAGCCATCGTGAACAGATCATTTTGCCTTGGGAGGGGCAGACTTGGTGTCGATCTCGATGTCAATCAGATTGGAGCCCGGCTTCACCGTCCGCATGAGCGTGGACTGCCGGCCATAGCGGTCGGGGATGCGGACGGCTTTCAAGGCCTCGGGCACCGTCGGAATCCCTTCGGCCGACATCTCGGGCATTACCGAGACCCGTACGAGGCACTCGCCCGGCATGACGCCCTTCCGGGCCGGTGTGAAGAAGAGTTCATACTCTCCCTTTGCGTTGGTGAATCCCATCGAGGGCGAGCCCTTCTCCCCCTGCGGCTGGAAATCGACGCGGATGCCGGCCGGCACCGGCTGCCCGTCGATCGTGACCAGGCCAGTCGCGGTCGCACCCAGGCCACCGCTGCCACAACCCGTAACGGCACCCACCAAGCACGCGACCGCCACGGCCCAGGCGTTCTTTGTCTCGAGTGTCATCGACTAAAACCCTCCTGTCACGAGGCCGTCCGCCCGGGTGCTCAGCCGCTCGTAGACACCGCGGCTCGGATTCGATATCTGGCCGATATACCCCGTGATCGACGCATCGACGCTCGCATCGAATCCCCAGAGCATCGGGTTGGTCTGGATCGTGTCGTCGATGAAGCGGACGGAAGCATCGGCCAACGCGAAGTTCGCGCCACCCTGATGAAAACTACCGAAGCTGCCCCACACTCCCGCATTCAGCTTATTGGCCGTCCACCGCTGGAGTTCATGCTGACCGTTGTTCTCATTGGTCGTACCCGACCAGATGCCAGGCATCAGATCGGCGTCGCTTGCCGTGACAGTCTTACCACCAACCTCACCGATCAGAAACGTCTTCGACAGGCCGTCCGTGAAGTCTTTGAATGGCGCTCCTCTCACCTTCTGAAATGCCCCCAGGGACGCCCGCACTTGCTGGTCCGTGGTACCTCCCCAGCAATCTCTCGCGCCGGCATTGGCCAGATAATTCGTTTTGCTCGCCGTGAATGTGAGCCACGACGCGGCGGAGTTGATCTTGGCCTCGGGGGCGAGCAGGCCGACCGTGTCGGACGGGCAGAGGAACTGCCCAATCGGCGCCCGGGCCATCGCCGCGACGTTCGCACTCATCCACATCGGATTCAACGTCACTGGATTCATGCAGGCATCGTGGAGCGGCGCCTGCTCGATGAAAGGCAGGATAAAGAGCATCCAACTCCAGCCCTGGCGGCCTCGCGAATCGACCGTCCTGTTCGTTGCCGATGGAGGCAACACATTGCTGGCGTCGTGATAACTGTGCAGAGAGAGGGCAACCTGCTTCATGTTGTTCCCGCATTGCGAGCGGCGGGCCGATTCCCGAGCCGCCTGCACGGCTGGCAGGAGCAGGCCGATGAGCGTGCCGATGATCGCGATCACGACGAGCAGCTCGACAAGCGTAAAACCACGGCGCGCAACACGCCGAAACGGCCGACCGGAAAAGTTGTTCATGGTTCACCTGCCAGAAATGGAATGTGGATGAAGGTGAGACGCTATCCCCTCCAAAACTATCGTATCCCCGCCGGCAGGTCCGCCATTGTCCGAAAGGACAATCGGCCGCCGGGGCTGCTCCGGGATTACATGCCGCTTTCGGCCTTCAGCAGGCCGAGATCGAAGCCCCGGGCCACCGCCTCGGCTCGGTCGGACGCGCCGAGCTTCTCGCAGAGCGATTTGACATGGGCTTTCGCGGTCCGCTCCGTGATGCCCAACAGCCGGCCGATCTCGGCGTTGCCATAGCCGTGCCGCACGAGGCCGAGCACCTCCATCTCGCGGGCAGAAACGCCGAACTGAGCCTCCGCAACAATCGGCTTGGCAGCCGCCTTCAGAAGCCCCCGCTGCACCCAGCCGCCACCACGGGATACGTCTCGGATGGCGGCCACGATCTCGGCATGGTCGACATGCTTGGTGAGGTAGCCGGCACCACCGGCAGCCCGAATCCTGTCGGCGTCGTCGCGGACCTCGGATGACGTCAGGACAACCACCCGGGCAGAGCCGCCGGCCGCCAGCAGCCGGGAAAGCGTCTCGAATCCGTCGATTCCGGGCATGCTCAGGTCGAGAAGGACAACCGCCGGCCGGAGTTCCCGAACGGCCCGGATGGCGGCCTCGCCGCTGGCCACCTTTTCAACCACGCGGAAATCGGGCTCCGCCTCGAGCAGATTCGCCAAGCCAGTACGAAACACCGGATGGTCATCCACGATGAGGATGCTTATCGCGGCAGTCGATGTCTTGGTCGATGTCATGGGCGCGTGTCGAAACTATCGAGATATACAGTAGGCTCACCATGATGCCAAGAATTCTACCGACCGTAGCCCCGATCATCGTGGTCGTGGTGCCAGGACTCTGCTCGGCATCTCCAGCCATCGACGATCGAGAGCCTGTGACGTCGATTGCCGCCGTGCGGGGAATGTCCGACGATGAAGTCTGTTCCCATGTCCCGGTGCGACTCCAGGGCGTCGTGACCTGGCTCAAGAGGTCACCCGACGGCGTGCTCCAAGACCTGATCGTTCAGGAAGCTGAGGCTGGTGCTTGGGTGAGCCCGCACATGTCCCGGGAAGCCAGTTCGTGGCGCGGTGACGATGCCGCCCTCGCTGCCGTTGCTCGCGGAATGACCGTCGAGATCGAGGGCACGACGGTGGGGGGTGGGTTCTCCCCAATGGTCCTGCCGAGCACGATCCACGTGGTCGGCCCCGGCTCGCTCCCACCTCCGCGAACGGTCGACATGGACCGGTTTTTTTCCGGCGCGGAGGATGGCCTGCGAGTGGAGGTGACGGGAGTGGTGCAATGGTTCAGTGACCTTGGCACTTGGGCACTCGCGGTCGAGCATGCCGGCCGACGGTTCGTGGCGGCGGTGCCACGCGCGACGACGGCCGATCCTGCCACAACGCTCGTCGATGCGCGGCTACGGCTGCGCGGCGTAGCCGTCAGCGAATTCAACACCCGCGGCGAGATCATGTATCCGCGGCTTTTTGTCGATGAGCCGGCCGACGTGATCATCGAGGCGCCGCCCCGTTCGCCTCCATTCGAGGCGCCGCAGGTGCCACTCCGGGCGATCGCCCACTTCCGCCCCGAACCGCTCGAAGGCCATCGTCTCCGAACAGCGGGCACCGTGACGTTCGCGAACGGTGAACGAGTCCTGTACGTGCAGGACGGTCTTACCGGGGTGCGTGTCGAGACCGTCGCTGCCACCAGCGCCAGGCCTGGCGACCGGATCGAGATCGCCGGCTTTCTCGACCGTCGGCGACCGTCCGCCGGCCTCGTCGGGTGTGTCGCCCGCGTGAACGCCGCGGGCACCATGCCCGCTCCGGTTCCGATTTCCCTGACGGATGTCGTGAAGTCGCTGCAGGATCTCCATTGGCGCGGCATCATGGCCCGCCCAGGTGACTACGACGGCTGCCTCGTCGAGTTTCCCGGGCGTCTGATCGACATCGACCAGACGGAGTCAGGGGGCCGCTTCACCGTGACCGTTGGCGATCTTGATTCACCGGTGACTGTCGCACTCGATGCGGAAACGTTTCGCGCATTGCGTTTCATTGAGATCGGGAGCGAACTCCTGTTGCATGGCATCCTGCAGTTGGAATACTCCGTCATGCAGAGGGTAGCCCTCATTCCGCCGGTCGACACGGTGTCGCTCCTCGTCCGTACTCCCGATGATGTATCCGTCATCCGTGGACCGGCGTGGTGGACCGCCCGTCGCCTCGCCACGGCCGCGGGGATTCTGACCGCCGTGCTGCTGGGTGCTGTTGCGTGGGTCGTGCTGCTGAAACGCCAAGTAACCCAGCAGGCGGCAAGGATCGCCACCGAAATGAAGCAGCGGCGAGACGCTACCGTTGAATTCGAGGCTACGCTTCGCGAGCGGAGCCGGCTGGCGGCGAATCTGCACGACACACTCCTGCAGGCCCTCGCGGGCGCGGTATTGCAGATCGATCTGTCTCGAAAATCACTCTCCGGTCGGCAGATCGACAAGGCTGGTGATCAGCTCGACGTGGCGAAGCGGATGGTCAAGCATTCCGTCGCCGATCTCCGCAGTTCGGTCTGGTCGCTACGAACGGCCCCGCAGGTGGGACGAACGTTTACGGAATCACTCTCGACAATGCTCGAGCAGTTTCAGGGCATGGAAACGGGGGCGGTCGCGTTGGACGTGAGCGGAGAGCCCTTCGAACTGCCGACCTTCGTGACCGGAAACCTCCTGCTCGTGGTGCAGGAGGCGGTGCGAAACGCGATTTACCACGGCAAGGCGGCGACGGTACGGGTGGGCGTGCAGTACACGGCTGCGTCGCGGCGGGTCGACATCGAGATCACCGATGACGGCGACGGCTTCAATCCGGCCACGATCCTGGGGCCGGAACAGGGACACTTCGGACTCCAGGTCATGCGGGAGCGAATCGAAGGCCTGGGGGGCCGGTTTGCGATCGAGACCCACTCTGGCGAGGGCACGACCATCAGTGCCGCGGTGCCGGTCGAAGCGAACCAAGCAACAGCCAGATGACTTGGTCGGTCATTCTGCAAACCAACTCCATGAGGATTCGGAGCCTGTTTTGCTTCCTAAAAGCTGCCCTACTTCACCAGATCCTTGAAGACCTTCCGCACCTTCTGCACCTTCGGGGCGGCCACGGCCTGGCAGTAAGGCTGAAACGGGTTCTTGGCGAAGTAGTCCTGATGGTAGTCCTCGGCCGGGAAGAACGTGCTCGCCGGCGTCACCTCGGTAACGATCTTTCCGGGGAAGACACCTGCCGCATTGAGCTTCGCGATCACCTCCTCGGCGATCCGCTTCTGCTCATCGTCGTGATAGAAAACACCAGAGCGATACTGTGTGCCAACGTCGGCTCCCTGGCGATTGAGCGTGGTCGGGTCGTGCGTGGCGAAAAACACCTCGAGCAATTTTTCAAAGGGCACGACCGCCGGGTCGTACTCGATCTCGATCGCCTCGGCATGGCCGGTGAGGCCGGTGCAGACGTCCTTGTAGGTGGGGTTGGGCACCTTGCCCCCGATGTAGCCGCTCGTCACGGCCTTCACGCCCTTGATCTCGGCATAGACCGCCTCGGTGCACCAAAAGCAGCCGCCGGCAAACGTTGCCTTCGCAAGCTTCGGTGCGTCCCCGCCCTGCGGCTCAGCCGCTACTGCATTGCCCATCAGTATCGCTCCCGCCACGAGAAATCCGGTCACGGTGGAATTCATTGTTTCACCTTCCTGCTTGCTATCGCATTGTAGGAAGCCGCTGCGGATCGACGACATACCGCAGAGGCTTTTCGGACCAGACTCCAGCGTACCCGACACCGATCCGCGGTGTCCGCGCGATCCACCGCCGCGGGATTTCGATCCCGCTCGGCTCCAGCCACAGCCCGGCCTTTCTCCCTGCCGCCAACCCATTCAGGGCTTGATCGATCCCCAGCCCCCTGGTCACCCGACCGGGCCCTGCAAACTCCCCTGCCCCGCGAATCAACACCGCCGCCGGCACGCCTTCCGCCCCAGTGACGATATTCAGCATCCAGTGCATCCCATAGCAGAGGTAGACATACCAATGCCCGGCCGGCCCAAACATCACGGCATTCCGCTTCGTCATCCCCTTCGAGCCATGACAGGCAAGATCGTGAGCGCCCAGATATGCCTCCGTCTCGAAGACGACATGCCGCTGCAGTCGGCCATCAGCCCCGCGCACCACGAGCCACGCCCCAAGCAGCTCCCGGGCCACCCGGTCGGCCGGCCTGTCGAAGAAGTCACGCCCGTAGTGCATCGCTTTTTTAGCTCCCAAAACGGACACGACAGCGCCCAATCGTATCCGAGATGCTCAGCGAGGGGTTGCCCGTGCCACGGAGCCGGCGTTGTTGGCAAGCGAAGCCATGGATGGCGAAGCGCAGCCAGCATCGAGTGAGCGAAGGCCAGGATGGCCGCAGCGAACGTCCGGCGATGTGGCACGGGCAACCCCGAGCCGCCTTGCCACAGCGGCCGCTTGCGCCCCGCACCCCAATCTTCTATGATGCTCCACTCGACCCCCAGCACGCGGAGCCAGTCAGCCCATCATGGAAGCAGGTATCGTCGGACTGCCGAACGTCGGCAAAAGCACGCTCTTCAATGCCCTCACCCAATCCAAGGCAGCCCAGAGCGCGAATTACCCCTTCTGCACGATCGAGCCCAACGAGGGAATGGTGAGCGTGCCCGACGGGCGGCTTCAGCGGATCACGAAATACATTCCGCCGCAGAAGGTGATCCCCGCGGCGCTCAAACTCGTCGACATCGCCGGCATCGTGAAGGGGGCCAGCGAAGGGCAAGGGCTGGGAAACAAATTTCTCTCGCACATCCGCGAGGTCGATGCCATCATCCAAGTGGTCCGCTGCTTCGAGGATCCCGACGTGATCCACGTGGCGGGCAAGGTCGACCCGGTCACTGACATGGAGACGATCGAGCTGGAGCTCATGCTCGCCGATATCCAGCACCTCGACAACATGCTCCCCAAGATGGAGCGGGCGGCGAAGGGCGCCGACAAGGATGCCAAGCTCAAGGTCGAGGTGATGAAAAAATGCCTGGCCCATCTCGGAGCGGAGAAGCCGCTGCGGACGCTGGTCCTCGACGACGCCGAGCGGCAGGCTGTGAAGGAATTCGGACTCCTCTCGGCCAAGCCGATTCTCTACGTGGCCAACGTCGACGAGACCGATCTGGCAGGCCACGGCCCGCTGGTGCAGCAGGTGCGGTCTGCGGCGGGAGCCGCGGGGGCCGAGGTGGTGCCTGTGTGCGCCAAGCTGGAGGCCGAGATCGCCGAACTCGACGAGGCGGACCGTGACGAGATGCTCTCCGATGCGGGGCTCACCGAGCCGGCGCTCGCCGTGCTGGCCCGGGCCGCCTATAAGACGCTTGGCCTGCAGAGCTACTTTACGGCCGGCGAAAAGGAAGTGCGGGCCTGGACGGTGCCTGTCGGCGCGGTCGCCCCGCAGGCAGCCGGGGTGATCCACACCGATTTCGAAAAAGGCTTCATCCGCGCCGAGATCTATTCGCTCGAGGACCTCGAGCAGTATCACACCGAGAAAGACATTCGCGCCCACGGCAAGCTCCGCGTCGAGGGCAAGGACTATGTCATGCAAGACGGCGACATCTGCCACTTCCTGGTGAATCGGTAGCCGGTTGCCGTTGCAAGCCCGAGGGCTTGCGCCTGGCGGCTGAGTCGCGGCCGCCACCACTCAGCCCCGGGCGCGAGCCCGGGGGCCGCAGTGCGGTCGATGCCGATTTGCAGCGCATCCCGCCGGCTTGCGCCTGGCGGCTCAATGGAAATAGTTGCGCCATGCGGCTGGTGGGAGAGCGCTTGCGCCGGAGCTGCGCCCCGCCCTACTTCGCTGCGGCGGGCTCCGAAAGGCTTTCGGGGAGCCAGTCGCCTTCCTGTTCGGATTCGCCCACGCCGGGCTCGACGCCCTCGGCAAACTCCTCGACCTCGTCCTCACGGGCACTCGTGCCGAAGAACGAGTACATGACCGGCACCAGGATCAGGACGAGCACGGTCGTGGTTGCCAGGCCGAACGCCAGGGCCGTGGCCATCGGAATGAGAAACTGGGCCTGAAAGCTCTTTTCGAAGAGGAGCGGCAGGAGGCCGCCGATCGTGGTGATGCTCGTCAGCAGCACGGGCCGGAACCGGAGACATCCGGACTCGCGGAGGGCCAGCCGCAGGGGATGCCCTTCACGGACGCGGTGATTGATGAAGTCGATGAGCACGATCGAGTCGTTCACCACCACGCCGGCGAGCGCAACCAGCCCGAACATGCTGAAGATCGTCAGCGGCATCCCCATCAGCGAGTGGCCGAAGATCGCCCCCGCGCAGCCGAACGGGATGATGCCGATGATCAGGAACGGCTGGAAATACGATTTGAACTCCATCGTGAGGAGCACGAACATCGCGAACAGGGCTACGAGGAACCCAACTCCCAGGCTCTCCAGCGACTCCTGCGTCTGCTCCTGCTCCCCCTCCCAACGGACACGAACGGCGGGATATTCCGCGAGCAGGTCGGGCATCAGCCGCTTTTGGAGGTCTGCCACCACCTGCGAACTCGTCAGGGAGCTTTTCGCCACGTCGATGTCGGCGAGCACGGAGATCGACCGCTTCTGGCCGAGACGATTGATCTCCGAATAGCCCCGATCCACCGTGATCTCGGCCAATTCACCGATCGGCCGTTTGATACCGTCGGGTCCGGTCACGCGAATTTCGTCGAGCGTGGCAAAGCTCCGCCGCTCGTCACGGGGATAGCGAACCATCAGTTTTACCTCGTGGCGACCGCGCTGCAGTCGCATCACCTCCTCGCCATAGAAGCTCGCCCGGATCGTGGCGGCGAGGTCGCTCAGCGACACTCCCATCGCCTCGGCCCGCGGCTTGACCTTGACCTGGTATTCCCACTTCCCCGGCCGCGAGTCGTCGTCGATGTCGATCACACCGGGATACTGCGCGAGCCATTCCTTGCAGCGTTCGACCGCCGCCTCCAATTGCCGGACCGAATCGGGATCGGAGTTGGCCAACAGCTTGAACTCAACGGCCTTGCCGCCGGGACCGATGTTCTCCGTACCGAACACGAGGCTTTCGGTGCCGGGGAATTCACCCGCGGCCCGCCGCCACTCGCTGATGAATTCTTCGCTGGTCACGCCCCGCTTCTCGCCTTCCACGAGTTCGAGCGAGACGGCACCGACGTGGCTCCCGCTCATCCGGGCATCGGGCCCGACCTCTCCTTGTGCCGCCACCTGCCCCACCGCCCGGTGGACGAGTTCGAGGATCGGGGCCTCCGGCGACCCGAGTTTCGCCGCGGTGGCGACCGCGGCCTCCTCAAGCCGCAGCGTGGCATCCTCGGTCATGCCGGCGGGAGTTCCATCAGGAAAAACGATCTTCGCCATCAGCCGGTTGGCGTCGATTTTCGGAAAGAGGCGAAACGGCGTGACGCCGCTGCGGACAATGCCGAAGGCCACCAAAAGGATGCCGACCGCCGCGGCGAGCACGGCAAGACGGTTGTCGAGGGCCAGCTCGAGCACCGGCGAATAGACCCGCTTCACGAACCATTTCAGGCCGGCGTCGCATACCCGCTGCAGCAGCGACACCACGGCCAAGAGCGGCCGCAGCGGATACAAGATGATGCCGATGATCGTAAAGACGAGGCCCTTCTCGTGGGCGAGGTGGCCGGGCAGCACCAGGGTCGACTCGAAGAGCGACATCACGAGCGCCGTAATAAACGCAAACGGCATCACCGCGATGAACTTGCCCATCACGCCCGACACGAAGCAGAGCGGCAGGAACGTGATCACCGTCGTGAGCACGCTGGAAATAACCGACGGAATGACCTCCACGGTGCCGTCGATCGCCGCGGCGGTGAGGCTCTTCCCCATGCGGCGGTGCCGCTCCACGTTGTCGCTCACCACCACCGCGTCGTCCACCACGATGCCGATCGCCATCAGGAAGGCAAACATCGAGAGCATGTTGAGCGTCTGGTCGGTGCCATACATGAGCATCCCGGTGCCGAGCATCGAAAATGGGATCCCCATCGCCACCCAGAAGGCGATCTTGATGTCGAGAAACAACGTCAGGATCACGAAGACGATCACCAGCCCTTGCAGGCCGTTCTCGACGAGCATCCGCAGACGATCCTTGACGTCGATCGACTGGTCGGCCCACACCGCGAGTTCGAATCCCGGCGGGAGCTTCACGACAGCCGCATAGTTCTTTACCGCCGCCACCATCGCCAAGAGATCTTCCCCGGAACTGCGATCGATCGACACGACCATGCCCTGTCGGCCGTTGATCCGGTTGGTGGCCGCCACGTCGGCAAAATCGTCGCGAACCGTGCCCAGATCGCCCACCGTGAGCACGAGCCCGTCGGGAAGTGTCACGAGCGGCAGGGTGGCGATCTCTTCGCCGACATACCGCTTGTTCTTGCCACGGAGCAGGATCTCGCCGCTTTCGCTGCGGATCGTGCCTCCAGGCAGTTCAAGATTTTCCCGGCGAACGATGTCGGCCACCTTCTGGAGCGACAGGCCGTATTTTCGAAGCGTGGCCTCCGAGATCTCGATGTCGATCTGATAATCCTTGGCTCCCAGGAGGTTCGCGGCCGACACAGCGGGCAGACCGAGAAGGTCGTCGCGGACCGCCTCGGCCACGTCCCGCAACTCCGCCTCGGTCACCTGCCGGCTATCCGGCCGCTCCGGAGCGAGCACGCCCACCTTGATGGCCGGTGTTCGCAGCGTCACCTGCTCCACCTTCGGGTCTTCGGCCAACTCCGGCATGCTCGGGATCCGCTCCACTTCGGAACGGATCTCGCCCAGTGTCTTCTGCACGTCCTTCACGGTTTCCCGAAGCTCGAACACGCAGTAGCCCATTCCCTCCTGGGCGACGCTCGTGAGCTTCTTGATGCCTGGCACACTGCGGCAGGCCTCCTCGATCTTCTGACAGATCCCCTCCTCCACCTCTTCGGGTGTGGCACCGGGATAGGGCACCGTCACGAGGACGATCTCCAATTCGAACTCCGGAAACACCTCGCGGCGCATCGACGCGAAACTCATGGCCCCGACAAGCAGGATCGCCATGACCAGCGTATTCATCGCCGGCATGTTGCGGACGCACCAGGTGACGATCGTTCTCATCGCTTCGCGCTCCCCTGCCCTGCATCACGAGGCGTCGTCAGATGGAACATCCACGACATCATCCGGGCGAGCCGCCTCACGCTCCGGCCGGACGGCCTCCGCAATCGCCATGCCGTCCCGGACATTCACGATCTGGCTGGTCACCACGCGATCTCCCGGCAGCAGGCCCGACTCGAGCGCATCAAATACCACCCGGCCCCGCCGCGCTGCCAGCACATGCGGCCGCATGATCACGAGTTTTCCATCCCGCATGAGCCAGACCTCACCGGACGGCCGCTGGGCCTCCTCGGGAATCGACACCAGTTCACCGTTAGGCTCCACATGCACCCGCACCTCGACGAACATGCCGCGGAGCAGCGATCGCGGCGCACCAGCGGGCAACTCGGGCATCGCGGTGCCATAGCGGTCGATCGCCTTGACGCCTGTCGGGTCGTGGACAACGACCCGACAGGGGAGCGTGCGGGTCTTCTCGTCGAGGCCGCGCCCCTCCTGGCGGGCCAGAACTCCCTGCCATTGATACGTGCGATCGCCCAGCGTGTAGATCACGGTGGCGGGCGTCGCAGGCAGATCAGAACCAGCTGCCGGCTCCGCCTCACGCCCACTCCAAATCCTCGCCACATCGTCCATTTCGAGGCTCGCCCTCACCTCGGCAGCGCTGGTGTCCTCGAGCGTGAGCAAGGGCGCGCCCTTCGTCACGAACGAGTCCTGTTCGACCAGATCATCAATGATCATTCCATCGATGGGCGCCATCACCTTCGTGCGAGACAGATCGAGCTTCGCCCGCTCGAGCATCGTCGCCGCCAGGCCGCGGGCTTCGATCAGGCGATTCTTTCGCTTCGCGAGCACCCGCCGCTGGCCTTCGAGACCAGCGACCGTATTGGACGAGGTGAGCTCCTCCCGTACAGCGCGATCATGCTCCGACTCGGTGACGATCCGGCCGGCCTTCAGCGTGTCGAGCCGGCCCACTTCGCGCCGGGCCAGTTCGACCTGACGCTTGGCCAAGGCGAGTGACTCGGCATTCTGGGAAGTCTCCTCGTCGATCTCCTCGATGGCTAGGCCCGCCTGAGCAAGCTCACGTTCCAGCCGGTCCACCTCCAGCTCGTAGTCGCGAGGGTCGATTTGCAGGAGCATCGTCCCTTTTTTCACATGCTCTCCAGCCTGGCAGACCGCGGACTTCATGATCACGCGGCCGCCCACTTCGGCAGCCAGACTCACCTCCCGGATCGGCACGACGACGCCATCGGCCGCCACGTCGATGCCTTCATCTTCGGACAAAACGACCGCCGTTCGCACGGAGACGGCTCCGACGGCCGCCTCCTCCTTCCTGGGCGGCGGTGGCTGCTTGCCGAGGGCCATGAAGATACCGACGCCGACGCCGAGAATGAGGAGCGGGGCGATCCAGTGGAGAATCGTACGGAGGATGGTCATCTGGGTGTCCGAGAGATGGACGAGGGAGGAGAGGCTGGTGAGGCCAGGGGCGGAGCCGCACCGAGCGCCGCGAGCGTGAAACGGGTAACGTGATCGGCGAGTTGGGCGGGCGTATGCAGCGATTCGATTTCGTCCCGTGGCACGAGCATGCCCACGACGTCGCCGGCGGCCCGGTAGAGGAAGCACTGCCCGATGATGCTCATCGCGACGCGGCGCAACTCGCGTTCAGGCAGTCGCCCATCGCAGACGTCGTCGAGCGTGGAGATCAAGAGCGCAAAGTGGGGACGCATGTAGTCCTCCACGAGTTCGCGGCAGGCGTCGGTCGGCTGCAGCACCTCGCGGAGCATCAGCCGCACCTGCCAGGGGGGCTGCCCGAATCCGAGCATTCGCTCGAGCAGGTTGTCGATGAAGTCGTGGAGACGCTCGGCCGCCGGCCGGTCACGCGGCCACTCCGGCAGCGGCACCTGCTTCACCCGCAGTTCGTGCGCATGCTTGACGCTCTCGATATAGAGCCGCCGCTTGTCGCCAAAGTAGTAATTGACCGCGGCGACATTGACACCAGCCGCGAGGCAAATATCCCGAATCGTTGCCGCCTCATAGCCGCGCTCGGCGAACTCCCGCCCCGCGGCTGCGAGAATTCGATCCCGCGGATCATCGCCGGCGGGCCCGGGTGCCGAAACCGTGGACTGGCGGACAGTGCCCATCAAGAAATAGAAGCCAAAACGAGGAATTCAAACAGCCGTTTCAATCAACTGTATACGGGTGAAACCGGAAAACAACAACGCCGATAACAG